>NZ_JBEOVL010000017.1:0-62271 GCF_040295485.1 Streptomyces sp. NPDC002793
CGACGAGGTTGTCCGCCAGCGTCCCCGCGGCGTGGATGACGCCCCGCAGCGGGTGCGTGGCGGGGATGTCCGCCAGGACCGCGCGGAGCGGCGCCGTGCCGGGAGCGGGAGGGATCAGAGCTGTTCGCGCAGCGCCTCGGGTACGGCGTCGAACGCACCGGACGTACGGCCGATCCGGTCGATGCGGAGCGTGGCGGTCGCACCGTGTGCGGCCAGGCCCTCGAAGGCCGAGATCCGCTCGACGGCCGGCGCCAGCGAGGCCGTACCCGCCTCGGCCGCCCGCTGGTACGTCAGCGGCTTCAGGAAACGGGAGACGGACAGGCCGGCGTTGTAGCGGGCGGTCTTGCCGGTCGGCAGCACGTGGTTCGTGCCGGCGATGCCCTTGTCCGAGTACGCGACGGTGGACCAGGGGCCCAGGAAGAGCGAACCGTAGTTGGTGAGGTTTTGCAGGTAGTAGTCGTCGTCCTCGGTCTGGATCTCCAGGTGCTCCGGTCCGAGGATGTCCGACACGGCGACCGCCTGTTCCCGGTCGCGTACGACGATGACGGATCCGAAGTCGCGCCAGGCGGGCCCGGCGATGTCCCGGGTGGCGAGCGTTTCGAGCTGACGGTCGATCTCGGCTGCGACCGCGCGGCCCGTCCTCTCGGAGGTGGTGATGAGGGCGGCAGGACTGTTGGGGCCGTGCTCGGCCTGGCCGAGCAGATCCGCGGCGACCCAGACCGGGTCGGCGGAGTCGTCGGCGATGACCGCCACCTCGGACGGACCGGCGAGCAGGTCGATGCCGACCTGACCGAAGAGCTGCCGCTTGGCCTCGGTGACGAATGCGTTGCCCGCGCCGACCAGCATGTCGACCGGGGCCTCGCCCAGCAGGCCGAAGGCCATCGCGCCGAGAGCCTGTACGCCGCCGACGGCGAAGACCCGGTCGGCCCGGGACAGGTAGGCGCCGTAGAGCACGGCCGGGTGTGCGCCGTGCTCACCCGACGGGGGAGTGCACGCCACCACGGTGGGAACACCTGCGGTCTTCGCCACGCCCACGGTCATGAAGGCGCTGGCCAGCAGCGGGAAGCGGCCCGCGGGGAGGTAGGCGCCGACCCGGGACACCGGGACGTAGCGCTGTCCGCCCGCCACGCCGGGGGCGAGTTCGATCTCGAAGTCGGTCAGGTGCTCGCGCTGCGCGGTGGCGAAGCGGTGGGTGCGTTCGTACCCCATCTCCAGGGCGGTGCGGACGTCGGCGGGCAGGGCGTCCCCCGACTTCTTCAGCTCGGCGGCCCCGATCTCCAGCTCGCCCGACCAGCCGTCGAGCTCCTGACCGTAGGAGCGGACGGCGTCCAGGCCCTTGCTCTCGATCTCCTTGAGCATCTGGGAGACGCGCTCGACCACCTTGGGGTCGCGCTGGGCGGGAGGGCCGTCGACCGCCGGCTTCTTCAGCCACTGGAAGGGGGCGAGGGTCTTCTGTTCGTCGTGCGTGATCTGCATACCCCGGACGGTAGACGGGACTCCGGCACAGGGCTAGAGGGGCAGTTCCTGCGTCTGGTACAGGGTTTTCCTGTGTCACCTGTGCCACCTGTGCCACAGTCCCGGTCACGGCATCAGGCCGTGGCCCAGCTCGCGGATGGTGTCCTCGGCGAGGCGGGCGAGCTCGCGGGTGGCGCGCGAGAGGGGGTGGCCGAAGCGCCTGACGAGGGCGATGGTGTCGTACAGGGGCTCGGAGAAAGGGGTGGTGTGCAGGCCCGCGGGGAAGGAGGGGCTGGCGATCACGGCCCGGCTGGCGATGGTGTCGCCGACTCCGGCCGCGGCCAACTCCAGTGCCGCCTCGACGCGTTCGAGCTCGATCAGGGGATCGACGCGGACCCCGGCGAGCTGGGCGCGCTCGGCGATCTGCCGTCGGGTCGGGTCCTTCCACCCGTAGTGGGCGTCGTACAGCACGAGTGGCGCCCGGGCGAAGGACTCGATGGTGACCGGGGCGGTGGTCCGTTCGGCGCTCGCACTGACGTAGTGAACCTCGTCGCGCATGAGCGGGGTCACCGACAGCCCTTCGTCATCGATCGGCAGGACGACGAGACCCGCCTCGATCTGCCCCGTCATGACGGCCAGCGCGGTCTCGGCGGAGTTCTGTCCCACGAGCCGCACACGGACTGCCGGATACCGGGCGTGGAACATCTGCACCAGGTTGGAGAGCAGGTAGTAGTCGGCATTGCGCAGCACGCCGAACGTAGCGGTGCCACCGCCCAGGGAGCCGAGCGACTGTACGGCCCGGGCCCCGCCGTCAGCCGCCCCCACCGCCTCCTGGGCGTACGGGAGCAGCTCCTGCCCGGCGGAGGTCAGGCTCAGCGTGCGGCTGCCGCGGAGGAACAGCTCGGCGTCCAGCTCCGCCTCCAGTCGACGGACGAGTTCCGAGGCCGACGCCTGGGCGATGTCCATGGCCTGTGCGGCGGCCGTGAACGACCCGAGCCGCTCTGCCTCGACGAAAGCCCTCAGCTGGACGAGGGTCATGCTGCCCGGTGAAGTGGTTCTGCGCATGCCTGCACCCTAAGAAGCCGCGCGGGCGGCCCGCACCCCGCACCGGCAGACGTTAGGTTAGGTTAGCCTCTCCTGTGTTCGTGCGGGTGAGGAGGGATTGCGCGTTGACTGCGGACGTGCGGGGTGGCGATGCGCTCGCCGGGGCCGCCGTGCTCAACCCCCCTTCCCTCCCGCGAAACACCGTGCCCCGGTGCCCCGTGCGCCGCCAGGTGCTGTGGCGTCATGAACGCCACCATCGCCGATCGCCGACCGCTCTGCCGGCGTCCGCCCTTTCAGGAGTCTTTCGATGAACCAGCCCTTGTCGCCCGAACGGATCCGCGCCGATGTCGCGGAACTGATCGGGTGTGACCCCGCCGAGATAGCGCCCGACGACAATCTGACCGACCTCGGCCTGGACTCGGTGCGGACCATGGTCCTGGTCGAGCGCTGGCGCGCCGCGGGTGCGGCCACGCTGGACTTCCCCGATCTGGCCGAGCGGCCCGAACTGGCCCATTGGACCGAGCTCCTGACGGGAGGGTCGGTATGAGCCCGGCCGATGACCGTGACCGGCACCTGGACCGGATCGCGGAGGTCCGGGCGGGTCTGCGTGCCGAGAAGGTGGGATACCCGATCGGTATCCGGAAGACCGAGGTCGTACGCACCGTCATGGTCGGGTCCGGTCTGCTGCGGGTCACCCTGGGCGGGCCGGGCGCCGAGGGGTTCGAGGCGCACGCGCCGGACGAGCACGTGAAACTGCTGTTCCCGGACGAGGACGGCGTGCTGCGGCTGCCCGAGCCGAACGGGACGATGCTGCGCTGGGCCGGGTCGGTGCTCCGCTCGCGCCAGTACACCGTGCGCCGGTACGACCCGGTCGCGGGCGAGATCGACATCGACGTGGCCCTGCACGACGGCGGCCTCGCGTCGGACTGGGCGCGGAAGGCCGCACCGGGCGCGGTCATGCACCTCGCGGGGCCGCCCGGCGGGTTGATCGTCCCGAACTCCTACGGCCGCTACCTCCTCGCCGGGGACCTCACGGCCCTGCCGGCCATCGCACGCCGGCTGGAGGAGCTGCCCCGGAGCGCGAAGGGCTGGGCGTTCGTCGAGGTCGCCGACGCCACGCAGGAGATCGAGCTGTCCGCGCCGGAGGGCGTAGAGGTGCGCTGGCTGCACAGCGCTGAACTCCCGGCCGGATCCGACGCCCTGGCGCGGGCCGTGACCGGGGTGACGGTGCCTGAGGGTGAGCGGGTCCACGTGTGGGTCGCGGGCGAGGCGGGGCAGATCAAGCCGCTGCGCCGCTGGGTCCGCGACGAGTTGGGGCTGGAGAAGGCCGACCACGACATCACCGGCTACTGGAAGCGCGGTGTGTCCGACTTCGACGAGGACGGCCACTGACCGGGCGGAAGCGGGTCCGTTGCCGAGGCCGGGGTGTCCTGGCGTGAAGTCATCTACTAAGGTTAGCCTTACCTAAATCGCAGCAGGGAGCATCGCATGTCCATACGCAGAACGTCCGGCCTCGTCGGCGCCGTCTCGCTGGCTCTGGTCCTGGCCGGGTGCGGATCCTCGTCGGAGGGTGGTGCGTCGGACACCTCGGAGAAGGTAAGGACCCGGGTGTTCGCCGCTGACAACGGCAAGATCACCATCCCCGCCGACCCGAAGCGTGTGGTGGCCACCGGTTACGCCGTGCCCGCCCTGATCGAGGCCGACGCTCCACTGGTCGGGATCTCGTCGTGGAAGCGCGGCGAGCCGATGATGAGCGAGGAGGACCTGGCCGAGTACAAGAAGCTCACCAAGGTCGCGGGTGAGCAGGCGGCCGAGACCAACTACGAGGCCATCGCCGAGGCCGAGCCCGACCTCATCGTCATCGGTGTGCCCGCCCCCGTGCTCGGCGACATCGACGTCAAGCGACTGGAGACCATCGCCCCCGTCGTGGCGATCGGCCCGAGCCTGCCGTCCGCCTGGCGCGACCTGTCCCGCAAGCAGGCCGACGCGGCGGGCGCCCTCGAGGAGTTCGACGCCGGACAGAAGGCGTACGAGGCGAAGGCCGCCGAGTTGAAGACGAAGTACGCGGACGTGCTGCCCCAGCTCGAGCTGGGACACGTCGGCGCGTACGGCGAGGTCGCCAAGGGCAACTTCCACCGGGAGTTCGGCGGCTCGTGGGGGACCAACATCACCGAGGACCTCGGTGCGACGTACTACGGCAAGGTCAAGAAGGCCGGCCCCGGCTCCGCCGCGGTCAGCGAGTACCCGTCCATCGAGGAACTCCCGGACGCGTTCGCCGAGGCGGACGCCCTGACCTACTCCGTCAACGCCGACGGCAGCGTCTCCGAGGCGGTCCAGTACGTCCTCGACTCCAAGCTGTGGAAGAACCTGCCCGCAGTCAAGGCCGGCAAGACCTTCCCGATCCGCTACACCGAGGCCGCGACCTACGGGTCGGCCCTGAACACCCTGGACGCGATCGACACGTCGCTCGCTCCGCTGCTGAAGCAGTGACCGTCGCGGGTCGCGCGTCCGAGCGGGCCGGAGCCACGCGTGCCGCACTTCCGCAGGCCGGCCTGCTCGTCGGCGGGCTGGTCCTGCTGGTGGCGGTCGCGGTGCTCAGCATGGGCGTCGGCGCGCGCCCGGTCCCGCCGGGCGAGGTCGTACGCGCGTTGCTGGACTACCAGGGCACCGACAACCACGTGATCGTGCGTGACGTCCGAGCCCCCCGGGCGCTCCTGGCCGTCGCCGTGGGCGCGGCCCTCGCGGTGGCCGGCGCGCTGATCCAGACGCTGGCACGCAACCCGCTGGCCGAGCCCGGCATCCTCGGGGTCACCGCGGGTGCCGGATTCGCCGTCACCGTCGGCTCGGCACTCGGACTGGCCGCCGGGCAGACGGGGCAGCTCGGGTTCGCGATCGTCGGATCCGTGCTCACGGCGCTGCTGGTCGCCGCCGTGGGCCGGAGCTCGCCGCTGCGCCTGATCCTCACGGGCGTCGCCCTGACCGCGGTGCTGAACGGGGTCGCGCTCGGCCTGCGTCTGATGGTGCCTGACGTCTTCGACATGTACCGCTTCTGGTCGGTCGGTTCGCTGGCGGCCCGCGAACAGGCCTCGTCGGCACTGCCGTTGGCCGCGATCGTGGTGTCCCTCGCCGGGGCGCTGCTGCTGAGCCGGGCGCTCAACGCTCTCGCGCTGGGGGAGAACGTGGCGCACACCCTGGGCGCGGGAGTGGGCCGGGTGAGGGCCGGAGCGCTGGTGCTGATCACCGTGCTCTGCGGGGCCGCCACGGCGGTGGCAGGCCCGATCCTCTTCGTCGGCCTGATCGTGCCGCACCTGGTCCGCAAGCCCGCGGCGGGCTCGGTGCCCTGGCTGATGCTCTACACGATGGTGGTGGGGCCCGTTCTGCTGCTCGTCGCCGACATCGGTTCGCGGGTGCTGCTGCCGACCGGTGAGGTGCCGGTAGGCATCGTGACGGCGTTCCTCGGCGGCCCCATGCTGATCTGGGCGGTTCGCCGCTACGGGGCGGGATCACTGTGAACACATTCACACCGAAGGTCGAACGCCGCACGGTCGTACTGACCGCGGTCATGGTCGCCCTGATGCTGTGCCTGAGCCTGATCGGGCTCTGTTACGGGGCGTCCTGGGCCTCCCCCGGAGAGGTCTTCGCCGTACTGACCGGAGCGGACCGCTCCGTCGTGATCTCGGACTGGCGGCTGCCGCGGGTGCTGGCCGGGCTCGTCTTCGGCGCCGCGCTCGGCGTGGCGGGAGCCGTCTTCCAGAACCTCACCCGCAACCCGATGGGCAGCCCGGACGTGATCGGGCTCGACGCGGGCGCCTACACCGGCGCCCTGGTCGCCATCACCGTACTGTCCGGCACGTCCGCCCAACTGGCCGCCGGCTCCGTGCTCGGCGGGCTGCTCGCGGCGGCCGCGATCTATCTGCTGGCGTTCCGACGGGGCTTCTCCGGGCTGCGTCTGGTGGTGATCGGCATCGCGGTGAACGCGATGATGACCGCGGTCAACTCGTGGATCGTGCTGCGCGCCGAACTGGAGGTGGCGATCGCCGCCGTCGGCTGGAGCGCGGGCTCGCTCAACGGTGTGGGCTGGGACGACCTGGGCATCCCGTTCGCCCTGATCGCCGTGCTGCTGATCCTGATGACCGCACGGGCGCACGCCATGCACCAGGCTTCGCTCGGCGACGCGGTCGCGGCCACCACCGGCGTCGGGCTCAACCGGCTGCGCCTCCTGATGGTGCTGGTCGGCGTCGGCTGCACGGCCACGGTGACCGCGGTCGCCGGGCCGATCGCCTTCATCGCCCTGGCGGCCCCGCAGATCGGCCGCAGGCTCGCCGGCGCGGCCGGCGTACCCCTGCTCCCGGCCGCGCTCACCGGAGCCGCTCTGCTTCAAGGCGCCGACCTGCTCGCCCAGATGCTGCTGGCGCCCGTCGCGCTGCCCGTGGGAGTGGTGAGCACCGCGATCGGCGGTTGCTATCTGATCTGGCTGCTGACCAAGGAGGTGAGGCGCGCATGACCGCACGCCTGACCGCGCGGGAGATCACCCTGCGCTACGGGGACCGAGTCGTGTCCACACGGCTGAACCTCGACGTCCCCGACGGCGCGTTCACCGCCATCGTGGGCCCCAACGCCTGTGGTAAATCGACCCTGTTGCGCGCGCTGGTGCGGCTGATGCGCCCGGAGGCCGGACACGTGGAGCTCGACGGCCGTGCCGTCGGCGACTACGCGCCCAAGGCGCTGGCCAAGCAACTCGGCTTCCTGCCGCAGGACCCCATGGCCCCCGAGGACATCAAGGTCCGGCAGCTCGTGAGCCGGGGACGCTTCCCGCACCAGTCCATGCTGGCCCTGTGGTCGCCGGAGGACGAGGAGGCGGTCACCGGGGCGATGGCCGCCGCCGGCGTCGAGGACCTGGCCGGGAGACCGGTGCAGGAGCTGTCGGGCGGACAGCGGCAGCGGGTGTGGATCGCCATGGTGCTGGCCCAGCGGACGCCCTACCTGCTGCTCGACGAACCGACGTCGTTCCTGGACATCACCCACCAGTACCAGTTGCTCGGCCTGCTGGCACGGCTGCGTGACGAGGGCCGCACGGTGATCGCCGTACTGCACGACATCAACCAGGCGTGCCGGTTCGCCGACCACCTGGTCGCCATGAGGGACGGCCGGGTGGTCGCCGAGGGCGTCCCGGGCGCCGTCGTCGACGCCGCGCTGATCAAGGACGTCTTCGACCTGCCGAGCGTCATCGTCCCCGACCCGGTGACCGGCACGCCGATGGTCGTCCCCACACTGCAAGGAGAGTAAGTTGAGCACCGCAAGCGTGGCCTCGGACGGCCTTCTCGCCCTGACCCGCGCCCAGTTGGGTATCTGGAACGCACAGCGCCTGGAGCCGGACTCGCCGTACTACGTCGTCGGTGACGTCGTCGAGATATCCGGCACCGAGCCGGTCGACGTCGACGCACTGGCCGAGGCGGTCCGGGCGACCACGGAAGAGGCCGAGACGCTGCGCCTGCGGGTGTACGACACTCCGGAAGGCCCACGCCAGCGAGTCGGTGAGGAGCCGGTCCGGCGGCCCGAGGTGATCGACGTCAGCGCGGCTCCCGATCCCACGGCCGCCGCCGAGGCGCTCGTCGACGCCGAGCGGGCGCGGGCCGGCGAGGAATGCCGGGGGATGGTGGACCGGCCGCTCTACTCCCGGACCGTCATCCGGCTCTCCGACCGCGAGGTCTGGTACACCCAGCTCGGCCACCACCTGGTCTTCGACGGCTACACCGCCGCGATGCTCGCCCGCCGCACCGGCGCCCGCTACACCGCCCTGGTGCGGGGCGAGGAGCCCGCCAGGTCGACCTTCGGCTCCTTCGCCGCGCTCGTCGCCGCCGACCGGGCGTACCGGGACAGCGACCGGTTCGCCGAGGACCGCGCGTACTGGGTCGAGCGGTTCACCCCGCTCCCCGAACTCGGCTCCCACGACGGCCCCCAAGGCGACCCCGGCACCGCCGACGGCGTGCCGGACCGGACCCTGACCGCCCGCGCCGTCCTCACCCCCGAGGAGACCGCCCGCCTGCGGGAGTTCGCCGACGGGGAGGGCGTCACCTGGGGCGAGGCGCTGATCGCCGGCTACGCCGCCTTCCTGCACCGCATGCTGGCCCGCACCGACGTGGTGTTCGCGCTGCCGCTGATGTGCCGGGCCGGCTCCGTCGAGCTGCGCACCCCCGCCATGGCGGTCAACGTGCTGCCGCTGCGGGTGACCGTGCGCGGCGGCGACCGGCTCGGTGAGCTGAGCCGGCGGGTGTCCTCCGCCATGCGCGAGATGCGCGACCACCAGCGCTACCGGGGTGAGGACCTGCCGCAGGACCTCGGCGTGCCCGGCGCGGGCGCGCTGTTGCACGGACGAGGGATCAACCTCAAGGCGTTCGACCTGGCGATCGACTTCGCCGGGTCCGGCGGTGTGATGCGCAACGTCGCGGGCGGCCCGCCCGAGGACATGGGCCTGAGCGTCCTGCCGACCCGCGACGGCGGGCTGCTGCTCGGCTTCGAGGTCGACGCCAGGACCCACGACCAGGCGGCGGTCGACAGCCTGCTCGCCGGGCTGCGGACCCTGCTGACCGCGCTCGTCGACGGCCGGCCCGTCGGACAGATCGCGATGACGGACGACGTCGACGGCCTCATGGCGGCCTGGTGCCCGCCCGCGCTGCCCGGCACGCCGATGGACGTACCCACCGCGCTCGACGCGATGGCCGCAGCCGGCCCCGGCCACACCGCCCTGGTCTGTGGTGACGAACGGCTGAGCGCGGCGGAACTCGCCGGCCGGGTGCACCGCCTGGCACGTGCGCTGCGGGCACACGGTATCGGACCCGACGACGTCGTCGCCCTCGCACTGCCGCGCTCCGCCGACACGGTGACCGCCCTGCTGGCCGTGATGGACGCGGGCGCCGCCTTTCTGCCCCTGGACGCGGCGTACCCGCCCGAGCGGCTGCGCGGTCTGATCGAGGACACCCGCCCCGCGCTGGTGGTGACCGACGGCACGCTCGACGGACTGCCGTGGACCACCCTGCTCGGCGAGGCCGGGCGCATGTCCGGCGCACCGCTGAGGGCCGGCGAACTCGCCGCGCCCCGGCACCCCGAGCACCTCGCCTACGTGATCCACACCTCCGGGTCGACCGGACGCCCCAAGGGGGTGCTCGGCAGGGTCGGCGGACTGGCCGGCCTGCTGCACCACCAGCGGTCCACGGTCGTCGCCGAGGCCGCACAGGCCGCGGGCCGCCGACTGCGCGTCGCGCACACCTACTCCTTCGCCTTCGACTCCGCTTTCGACCACCTGGTGTGGCTGCTGTGCGGGCACGAACTGCACGTCTACGACGCGGAGACCATCCGCGACGCCGACGCCCTGCTCGCCGCGTACGACCGTGACGGCATCGACGTCGTGGACACCACCCCCTCCATGGCCCTGCCACTGGTCGAGGGCGGCCTGCTGGAGCGGCGGCCGAAGCTGCTGGTACTCGGCGGAGAAGCCACCCCGCCCGCCCTGTGGCGGCGGATAGCCGGGTCGGGGACGACCGCGCGCAACATCTACGGGCCGACCGAGGCGACCGTGGACAGCACCACCGCGCGGATCGACGACGGCGAGCCGACGATCGGCCACCCGCTCGCGGGCACCCGGACCTATGTGCTGGACAGCGCGCTGCAGCCGGTACCCCCCGGTACGACGGGTGAGCTCTACCTGGCGGGGCCGCACCTGGCGCGCGGCTACCTCGGCAGGCCCGGCGCGACCGCCGACCGCTTCGTCGCCGACCCGTTCGGCGCGCCGGGCGAGCGGATGTACCGCACCGGCGACCTGGCCCGGTGGATACCGGGCCGGGGTCTCGCGTACGGCGGCCGGGGCGACGGGCAGGTGAAGATCCGTGGGCACCGGGTGGAGACGGGAGAGGTCGAGGCGGCCCTCGCGACGGTCCCCGGGGTCACCGCGGCGGCGGCCAGGGTGCTGTCGTCCCGGCTGATCGGTTACGTCGTGTCCACCTCGGTCACCGGGGACGAGGTGCGCGCCCGGCTCGCCGAGCGGCTGCCCGACCACCTGGTGCCCGCGGCGGTGGTGGTGCTGACCGCGCTGCCGGTCACGCCCAACGGCAAGCTCGACCGCGCCGCCCTGCCCGCGCCCGCGGCGGCCGGCGGCGGCCGGGAACCGCGCACGGAGCGGGAGCGCCTGCTCTGCGCCGTACTCGCCGAGGCGTTCGAGGTCGAGCGGGTCGGTGTGGACGACGACTTCTTCGCCCTCGGCGGCGACAGCATCACCGCGATCACCGTCAGCAGCAGGCTGCGTGCCGCAGGCCTCGGACTGCGGCCGAGGGACCTGCTGGCACGCCGCAGCTTCGCCGCGCTGGCCGCCTCCGCCGAACTGCTGGAGGACGTGCCCGAGCCGTACGACGACCCGATCGGCTCCGTGCCCGCGCCGCCGATCGTACGAGGTCTCCTCGACCCCCACCCGGACGTCGACGTCGTCGCCGGATACGCGCAGTGGACCGCCCTCGGCGTCGACGCCCTGGACCTCGACGACCTGGTCACCGGCGTGCAGACCGTGCTCGACCACCACGACGCCCTGCGGCTGCGGATCGCGGACGGCCTGGAGGTGCTGCCCCGCGGCGTGGTCCGGGCCGTCGTCGAGGAGGTACGCGGCGAGGACGTGACCGCGTCGGCCCGGCGGCTGGCGGGGGAGCTCGACCCAAGGACGGGTGACCTGCTGCGGGCCGCCCTGCTCCGTACCGGTGACGGGACGCCGGACCGGCTGGTCGTCGTCGTGCACCACCTCGCCATGGACGGGGTGTCCTGGCGCGTCCTGCTGCCCGACCTGCACACGGCCTGCACGGGCGGCGCCCTCGAACCGGTCGGCTCGTCCTGGCGGCGGCACGCCCTGCTGCTCGCGGGCCAGGGGACGTCCGGTGCGCGACGCGGCGAACTGGGCCACTGGCGGGCCGCGCTCGCCTCTGCCTCCCGGCTGGGGGCCCGACCGCTCGACCCGGCGCGCGACACGGTCGCGACCGCCCACCGTTCGGTCACCGTCGCCACGCCCGAGGTCACCGAGGCGCTGCTGACGACCCTGCCCGCCGCCTACCGCGCCGGGGTCGACGAAGTCCTGCTGGCCGCGCTCGTGCTCGCCCTGCGGGGCTGGGGCCTGTCCGGCGACGAGATCACCGTCTCGATGGAGGGCCACGGCCGCGAACACCTCGACCTGGCCCGTACGGTCGGCTGGTTCACCAGCGAGTACCCGGTCCGCGTCCCCGCGTCCGACGACGTGGGGCGGGCCCTGCGCGCCGCCAAGGAGGCCAGGCGCGGCGTCCCCGACGGCGGCGTCGGCTACGGCGTCCTGCGCCACCTCGACCCGGGTACGGCCGCCGAACTCTCGGCCACCCCGCCCCCGGACGTCCTGCTCAACTACCTCGGCCGCTTCGCCCCGTTGGCCGCGACCGGATGGCGTCTGCCGGAGCACGACGCCTTCTCGGTGACCGAGCCCGACGCCAAGGCCCTGGAACAGGTGCTGGCCCTCAACTGCTTCGTCCACGAGGACGGCGCGCCCCGGCTCGCCGTCGAGTGGACGGCGGCGACCGGAGTCCTCGGCACCGACGTCGTGGCGGCCCTGCAGACGGCCTGGGCCGAGGCCCTGGACCTGCTGGCCGCGCACGCGTCACACACCACGGGCGGGCTCACCCCCTCCGACCTCCCGCTCCTCGACCTCGACCAGAGCGCCATCGACGCCCTCGAACGCACCGGCAGCATCGCCGACGTACTGCCGGCCACGCCCCTGCAGGTCGGACTGTCCTTCCACACCCTGGTCCGGGACGACGCGGAGGCCGACGTCTACGTCGTCCAGGCCGTGACCACCCTGGTCGGCGAGCTGGACCCGGACCGCATGGCCGAGGCCGCACGCGAACTGCTGCGCCGCCACCCGGCCCTGCGCGTGTACCTGGGCACGGCCGGGGACGACGTGGTGCAGGTGATCCCCGCCGACGTCACCCTGGACTGGCGGGTGGACGACCGGTTCCCCGAAGCCGCGCGCGCCGATCTCGAACGCCCCTTCGATCCGAACCGGTCGCCGCTGATCCGCTTCCTGCTGTCCCGCGTCGGGCCCGCCGAACACAAGCTGGTGATCACCAACCATCACGCCCTGCTCGACGGCTGGTCGATGCCGCTGGTCGGCCGCACCCTGCTCGCTCTCTACGCCGAACTCAGCGGCGGTCCCGCCGCACCCACCGCCCCGCCGCTGTCGGAGTACTTCCGGTGGCTGGCCGGCCGGGACCGGGAGGTGTCGCTCACCGCCTGGCGGGAGGCCCTCGCCGGTGTCGACGAGGCGACACGGCTGGCACCCGCCCTCGCCGGCGGGAGCGGCATCGAGCGCCCGGGCCGCGAGACCGTCGGCCTCGGAAGGGAGTTCAGCGACCGGCTCCGCGCCTTCGCCCGCGCGGAGGGTGTCACCCTGACCACGGTGCTCCAGACGGCCTGGGGACTGCTCCTGGGCCGGCTCACCGGCCGCCTTGACGTCGTCTTCGGCTGCCCGGTCTCCGGGCGGCCCGCCGAGGTCGACGGAGTGGAGTCGATGATCGGCCAGCTCGGCACCACGATCCCGGTACGCGTCCGGCACACCCGGGACACGACCGCGCGCGACCTCATGGCCCAGGTGCACGCCGAGAGCATCGCCCTGACCGAGCACCACCACGTCGGTCTGCCCGAGATCCAGCGTGCGACGGGCATCGGCGAACTCTTCGACACCATGCTGGTGATGGAGAACTTCCCCCTCTCCAGCCGGAACCGCACCCCGCTCGCCCCCGGGCTCGACCTCACGGGGGTGGACATCACCGACGCCACCCACTACGCGCTGACCGTCATCGTGATCCCCGGCGACGACATCACCATCGGCCTCGGCTACCAGCCGCGGGCCTTCGACGGGCCGACCGTGCGCGACTACGGCCGCTGGCTGCACCACCTCCTCCAGGAGATCGTCGACGACCCCGCACGTCCCGCCGTCCGGCTGCCGGCGCTCGACGCCGACGAGCGGGACCGGATGCTGCGCACCGGCACCGAGACCGTCGCGGCGAAGACCCGCGGCCACTGGCTGGACGAGTTCGCCGCCTGGGTGAGCCGCAAGCCCGACGCCGAGGCCCTGGTCTGCCGGGACCGCAGTCTCAGCTACGCCGAGCTGGACCGGCGGGCCAACCGGCTCGCCCACGCGCTCATCGCGCGCGGGGTCCGGCCCCAGGACCCGGTCGCGGTCCTCCTCGGACGTGATGTCGAGATGACCGTGGCCCTGTTCGGTGTGGTCAAGGCAGGCGCCGTCTACGTACCCATGGACGCGAGTTACCCGCGTGAGCGGCTCGCCTACATGTTCGACGACATCGTCCCGGCCGCCGCCGTGACCACCGGCGCCGAACTGCCCGTGGACCGCGACGTCCCCGTACTGCGGCTGGACGACCCGGCCACGCTCGCGTCGATGCCGGACACCGACCCGGCGCAGGCACGCGCCGCACTCACCGTGGACGCCCTCGCCTACGTCATCTACACCTCCGGAACCACCGGGCGGCCCAAGGGCGTCGGCGTGACCCACCGCGGCGTGCCCGACCTCATCGCGCTCCAGGAAGAGGTCGTCGGCATCACCGAGCACGACCGCTACCTGCACTTCGCGTCGACCAGCTTCGACGTCGCGTTCTGGCAGACCATGGTGCCGCTGCTCTCCGGCGGCACCTCCGTGATCGCACCCGAGGAGGTGCGTGTCCCCGGCGACGAACTCCTCGACTACATCGTCGAGCACCGGGTGACCGGGGTGAACCTGCTCCCCTCGTTCCTCGCCGCCATGCCCGACGACCGCACCGTCGACCCCGACGTGTTCTTCGTCGTCGGCGCCGAGCGCCTCGACCCCGAACTCGCACGACGCTGGGGCCAGGGACGCAGGGCGCTGTTCAACGCCTACGGCCCGACCGAGGTCACGATCAACTCCACCCTCTGGCGGTACGACCCGGACGACACCGGACCGCTGCCGATCGGCCGCCCCGACCCCGACGTCCGTGCGTACGTACTCGACGGCGGCCTCCAGCCGGTCGGCGTCGGCGTGACGGGCGAGCTGTACCTCGGAGGCCCGAGCCTGGCCCGCGGCTACCTCGGCCGGCCCGCCCTGACCGCCGCCACGTTCGTCGCCGACCCGTTCGGCCCGCCCGGGGAACGCCTCTACCGCACCGGCGACCTCGTGCGGTGGCGCCCGGACGGGCAGCTCGTGTTCCTCGGCCGCGCCGACCACCAGGTCAAGATCCGCGGCTTCCGCGTCGAACTGGGCGAGATCGAGTCCACCCTGACCGCCCATCCCGACGTACGCGCCTGCGCCGTGCTCATGCGCGAGGGCAGGCTCGTCGGCTACGTCATCCCCAAGGACGACGCCGTGACGGACACCGCAGAGCTCCGCGCCCACCTGGCGGAGCAGCTGCCCGACCACATGGTGCCGACGGCACTCGTCACGATCGACCGGCTGCCGCTCGGCCCCGGCGGCAAGCTCGACGCCTCCGCACTTCCCGCTCCCGAGATCACGGCGGCGGCCCGCCGCGAACCCGCCACCGAGGCCGAGGCGGTGCTGCTCGGCGTGTTCCGCGAGGTCCTCGGCACCGACGGCATCGGCCTCGACGACGACTTCTTCGCCGTCGGCGGCGACAGCATCGTGTCGCTGCAAGTGGTGTCCCGGGCCCGGCGCCACGGACTCGGACTGAACGCGCGCGACGTCTTCGAAGGAGAGACGGTCGCCGGGATCGCCGCCCGCGCCCGCGATCTCGACGGCGCCGAAGCGCCCGCCGTCGGGGACGCGCCGCTGACCCCGGTCATGCGGGACCTGCTGCGCCGCGCCGGCTCCGCGGCCGACGGCTTCTGCCAGTGGGTGGAGATCTGCGTCCCGGCAGGAGGCGACGAGACGGCCTGGCAGGGCGTGCTCGACGCGCTGCTGGCCCGGCACGACGTGCTGCGCGCCCACCTGGCCGAAGACGTGCTGCGCATCCCGGCCGTCGGCCGGGTGACCGGGGCCGACGTCCTCACCCGCGTACCGGCGGACGGCGATCTACGGGCCGCCACCGACGCCGCGACCGCGGAGGCCCGCGCCTCGATGGACCCGCGCACCGGTCCGCTGCTGCGCGCGGTGTGGGTGGACGCCGGTCCGGACCGGCCCGGCCGGCTCGTCCTCGTCGCCCACCACCTGGTCGTCGACGGCGTGTCCTGGCGCGTCCTGCTCGACGACGTGGAACACGCCCACTCCGGCGAAGCACTGGCCCGGCACGGCCAGTCGTTCCTCGGCTGGGCGCGCTCCCTGCACGACGCCGACCGGCGCGCCGAACTGCCGCACTGGCAGCGGATGACGGCCACCCCGGCACTCGCCCGTCCGCTCGACCCAGCCACGGACACCGTCGCCACCGCGACGCACCACGAGATCCGGCTCGACGCCGACTCCACCCGCGCCCTGATCACGACCCTGCCCGCAGCTCACCGCACCACACCGGACGCCGTGCTGCTGACGGCACTCGCCCAGGCGGTACGGGCATGGCGCGGAACACCGCACCTCCTGGTCGCGCTGGAGAGCCACGGCCGCCCGCGCCAGGTCGACCTGTCCCAGACCGTCGGCTGGTTCACCGCCGTCCACCCCGTCCTGCTCGACGCCGACGACGACGTACGGGCGGTCAGGGAACGGCTCCGCGCCCAGGGCGACGGCCTCGGCCACGGCGTACTCACCGCGGCGGGTCTGCTCGACCCCGTGGAACCGGAGGTCGCGTGGAACTACCTCGGCCGCTATCCCGGCGCCCCTGACCGGGAGACGCCGTGGCAGGCACCCCCGGACGCCGATCCGCTCGGCTCGGGCGGCTCCGACGCGATGCCCCTGCCCCACAGCCTGATGGTCAACGCCCTCGTACGCGACGACGTGCTCGGGGTCCGGATCACGTGGCCCTCCGCGCTGTTCACCGCCACCGAGATCGAGGAGTTCGCCGAGCATCTGCGGACCGCGCTCCTGCGCACCGCCGCCGTTGCGGAGATCACGGAGCTCGGGCCCGGCCGGCAGGTTTCCGAAGTGCAGCCGCTCACCCCGCTGCAGGAGGTCATGCTGCGGCACTCGCGCACCGAACACCCCGACCCCTACACCGTGCAGTCGGCGTTCTCCCTCGTCGGCCGGCTCGACATCGATGCCCTGCGCGCGGCGGGCGGCGACCTGCTGGACCGCCACCCGAACCTGGGCGCCGTCTTCCCCGCCTCCCTGGCGGTGATCCCCACGTCGCCCCGGCCGGACTTCCGCGTGACCGACGGGCCTGCCGAGGAGGTGCTGGCCGCCGACCTGTCCGAGTCCTTCGACCTCGGCCGGGGCCCCCTGGTACGCCTCACCGTGATCCGGCTCGGCCCGGAGCGCGCCGACCTGGTCCTGACCACCCATCACGTGCTCTCCGACGGCTGGTCCGCCCCGCGCGTCCTCACCGAACTCTTCGCCCTCTACACGGCCCGGATACGCGGCGTGGCACCGGCCCTGCCCGCACCCGTGCCGTTCTCCGACTACCTGCGCTGGTGCGCCGACCACGAGCCCGACCTCGCCGCCTGGGCGGCGGAGCTGGACGGACTGCCCGAGGGCGACTACCTGAGCGCGGGACTCCCGGAACACGCCCCAGGACCGGAACGGCCGGCACCCGAGGTCATCGCGTTCGACCCGGCGCTGGTGGCCGGCCTCACCCGCCTCGCCGCACGGCGCGGTCTCACCCCGAACACACTGGTGCAGGGCGCCTGGTCCGTGCTGCTCGCCCGGCGCTCCGGCCGTACGGACGTCTGCTTCGGCGCCATGGTCGCCTGCCGTCCCCCGGAGCTGGAGGGCGTCGAGGAGATCATCGGGCTGCTGGCCAACACCGTCCCCGTGCACGCACGGCTCGAAGGCACCCTCGCCGAGACACTCGCCGCCCTCCAGGCGCGGCAGCGGGCCCTGGTCGACGACCAGCACGTCGCCCTGTCCGACCTGGAACGCCTGACCGGCCGGCGCAGGCTGTTCGACAGCATGGTGGTGTTCGAGAACTACCCGGTCGATCCGGAACGCCTCCGCGCACCCGCCCCCGGGCTCACGGTCGTCGGCACCCGCTTCCGTGAGGCCACGCACCACCCGGTGACCCTGACGGTCATGCCGGAGGGCGACGGGTGGACAGGTGTGCTCGCCCACCGGTCCGGCGCGGACGTCGACGGGCTCGCCGAGGAGCTGCTCGACCTGCTCCGAACGCTGGACGAGCACCTCGACGAGGACGTGCTCGCCCTCCTGGAGGACCGATGAGCAAGGACGTCGCACCGCCTGCCGAACGGGTGGACCGGGACCTGCTGCGGGTCGCGTTCATCCTGGTGCTCGGCACGTTCATGGCCACGCTGGACGGCACGATCGTCAGCGTCGGGATCGACGTCCTGACCCACGAGTTCGGCGCGTCCGTCGCGGAGATCCAGTGGGTCACCACGGCGTACCTGCTGGCCGTGGTGGCCGCCGTCCCCGCGTCCGGCTGGCTGGCCGGCCGGTTCGGCGGACGCCGGACCTGGCTCGTCGCCGTGGGCGTGTTCCTGCTGGGCTCCGTCCTGTGCGCACTGGCCTGGTCGGCGACCAGCCTGATCGTCTTCCGGGTGATCCAGGGCCTCGGCGGCGGGCTGCTGCCCGCGACCGGGCAGGCGCTGCTGGCCCGGATCGCGGGGCGGGGCCGCACCGGGCGGGTCATCAGCGTGGTCGCCGTGGTCCCGCTGCTGTCACCGGTGTTCGGCCCCCTGGTCGGCGGCTCCGTCCTCGGGGTGGCCTCGTGGCCGTGGCTGTTCCTGATCAACCTGCCGATCGGCGGGATCGCCGTCCTGCTCGCCCGCCGCTACGTGCCCGTGGTGCCGCCGTCGACACGGCGCACGCCGTTCGACCTGCGGGGGGCCCTGCTGCTCTCGCCCGGCCTCGCCGTGCTGGTGTACGGGCTGACCGAGGTGGCCCAGGGCCGTACCCTCCCGGCCGTGACCGGTGTGGTGGTGGGGCTGGCGATGCTGGCCGGCTTCACCGTGCACGGGCTGCGGACCCGCCGCACCCCGCTGGTCGACCCCCGGCTGTTCGCCCGGCCGCCCTTCGGCGCCGCCGCCCTCGCGCTGCTGGTCCTGGGCGCGTCGGTGTTCGGCACCATGTTCCTGCTCCCGCTGTACTTCCAGACGAGCAGGGGGCTCACCCCCTGGGAGGCGGGGCTCCTGCTCGCCCCGCAGGGGTTGGGCGCGGCCGCCGGATCGGTCCTGGTCAACCGCACCATCGACAAGGTCGCGCCGCGGACCCTGGTGGTGACCGGCATCGTGCTGATCCTGGCGGGAACGGTCCCCTTCACCCAACTCGGGCACGACGTCCCGGACGCCGCGATCGCCGCGGCGCTCGCGGTCCGCGGCCTCGGGATGGCGATGGTCGGCGCGCCCGTCATGAACATCGTCTACAGCCGCATCGAGCCCGAGCAGCTGCCCCGCGCGTCCGGAGCGCTCAACCTGCTGAACACGGTGGGCGGTTCGGTGGGCACCGCAGCCCTCGCCGTGGTCCTGGAGAGCCGGCTGTCCGTCCGTGGTCCTGACGTGGCCTCGGCGTTCGCCGACACGTTCTGGTGGGTGCTCGGCTTCTGCCTGCTGGCCGCCGCCGGGGCCACGAGACTGCCCCGCACCCAGGCCGGTAAGCGATGACGCGCCCCCGCCCGCACCGGGCCCGGTGCGGCACTCGTACGCTCTTCGGCGAAGCACGCGAGCCGGACGAGTAACGGGGGATCTCACATGCAATGGCCCGCCCGCCAGGAATTCGACCGCTGGGCCGGACGGCAGCAGAGCTGGGGTGCCGGCCTCATGGTGATCTCGGCAGCCCTGTTCCTCTGGCTGGGCTACCTGCTGCTGGTGCCCTTCACCGTGCAGGACGGCGTCTTCGACGAAGTCGCGTGTGAGGCACCGCTGTTCCATGACAGTGCGGACACCACGGACGACAAGGACACGCCGTACAGCGAGGACGTGCACCGGCTGTGCGCCGTCGAGCGCGACTGGCCCGAACTGCTCGGGATCGGAATCCTCGCCGTGCCGCCCGCGGTCGCGGGGGCGGCGCTGTTCACCAGCGGGAGCGCGCGCAAACGGGCAAGCGCCCACGTCTTCCGCGTTCTGGAGATGCAGGAGTCCGACGAGCGCCGCGCACTGCAGCAGGCCCGGCCGAAACCATGAGGGCGCGAAGGGGGCCGCACCGCGCGTCCCGGCGGCCCGGGCGCTTCCGCGCGGTGGCTACGCCGTCGCGTACGTGAAACCGTCGCGTTCGAGGTGTGGATCAGCAGCCGTTCGGCCTCCAGCAGCACCCGATCGTTGAGGTAGAGCTCGGCGTCGCATCCGAGGGCCGCCTGCGTGGCGGGGGTGACGTACGGATGCTGTAGCCGGGCCGGACGCTCCTGGGCCTCCTCCGCGCCTCAGGTCCGCGCCCTCAGGCGGGGCTCTTGCGTAGTTGCTTGGTCACCATCAGGTTCCTCAGTCACCAAGAAGTGCGTTCTTCCAGGTCGGCGGTCACTCTCCTAAAGTTTCCGAGTAACCACAAGAGAGCACACCAGAGGGGCGAGCACCTTGGCCACCATCGATGTCTTCAACCACGACGTGCCGGCCGAGAGCGACTTCGGCTACTCGCAGGCGATCAAGTCCGGCGATCTGATCCACGTCTCCGGACAGCTGTCGCTCGACGAGGCGGGAGAGTTCCTCCACGCGGACGACTTCGCTGCCCAGGCCGAGCAGACCTACGCCAACACGGACAAGGTCCTGGACCACTACGGCGCCACCCGGAACCAGGTCGTCTCGCAGACCCTGTACGTGGTGAACCTGCGGCAGAACGCCGCAGCGACGGCGGAGGGCAACCGCGAGTATTTCGGCGACCACCGCCCAGTCAGCACGGTTTTGGGGGTCACCGAGCTGACCTTCCCCGGCCAGGTCGTCGAGATCGGCTTCGTCGTCGACACGACGCTTCCCGCCTGAGCCTGTCCGCAGCGCGCGGCCGGTTCGACCGGCCTCAGGACCCGTCCGCGGAACGGTCGCGGTGACCGTTCCGCGGACGTTTTCACGACCTGCCGACTCCCGTATCGAGGAGTGCTGTACCCGCACGGCCGACTTCGCGCGTCGCTGTACGGCCGTCGGCGGGACCAGACGCCGACGCGCTGGGCCGAACGGGTGAAATCGCGTCAACGCCACGGCCGTGCCGTTTCCCCGCAGCGGGGCCGAGGGTTGTCCACCACGGCAGGCCGACCGACGCGATCACGGGCGACCCCACCGGTTCCGCGGTTCCCCGGCGAGGTGACCGCATCTCCGTTCTCTGAACTTTGGGGGCACTGTGCGAGTCGCTCTTACCGGGGCCACCGGGTTCCTGGGGCTGCGTCTTGTCCGCGCGCTGCTGGAACGCCACGACTCGTTGACGGTCCTCGCGCACGCGGGATCGGACCGCGCGCTCGGACGGATCACCCGCTTCATGGAGCTGACCGGCGCGCCCCCCGCGCTGATCTCGGAGCTGCCCCGTCGGCTGAGCATCGTGGAGATCGACCTGAGACGGCCGCGACTGGGCCTGTCCCCCGACGCGTTCCGGCGGCTGGCGGACGAGCTGGACGTGATCTGGCACAGCGCGGGCAACATCAACCTGGACGACGACCTCGCGCAACTGCGCCGGGTCAACGTCGAAGGCACCCGGAGCGTACTGGAGCTGGCCGCCGCGGGAATCCGCCGTCCGCTGGTCCACCACATCGGCACCGCCTTCGTGGGCGGGGCGCGCCGCGAGGGCGTCGTGTACGAGGACGAGTTGGACGGACGGCACGGCTTCGAGAACAGCTACGAGCGGTCCAAGTACGAGGCCGAGGTCCTGGTGCACGAATGGGCGCGCGCCCACGGGCGGCCGGTCGTGGTCATGCGACCGAGCGTCCTGGTCACGGACCTCGCCCCGAACCCCGAACTCCCCCCGCACCCGCTGCAGTTCCTGTCCCGGATCGTGCGGGCCTCGCTGCGGAGCGGCGGTCTCACCCCGGGCGAGGTCCCCGAGGAACGCCGCCCGGTGGTACGGATGGCGGGCCACCCCCGGGGGCACCTGAACCTCCTGCCCGTGGAACACGCGGTCTCCGTGATGACCCGGCTGGCGAGCCGACCGCCCTCGGGACGGGTCGACGTCTACCACGTCGTCCACGACCACGACGTCGCGACCACGGTCCTCACCGCCCTGCTGGAGCGGATGGTGCCGGTGAAGGTGCGGCTCGTCGAGAAGAGGCCCGAAGCCCCGGGTTCACTGGAGGCGACCGCGGACCTCTATCCCGGATTCACGCCGTACCTCAGCCATCGCCGTCGCTTCGACGACACCCGTGTGCGGAACCTGCTGGGCCCGCCCGCGTCCGGGATCCGGGTCGACCTCGACTACCTGGCCGCCGGCATCGACCCCGGCTGACCACGGCGCCCACGGAGGCACCCTGACCCGCACCGCCGCCCCGAGCGGGGGTGCGGGGCAACCCCACCACAGCTGTTCGGACCCCTTCCTGATGGGAAACCAGCCCTTGTCCGTACTGACATGTCCTGACGACGAGGCCGTCGGCGCCCCGGCCGTCTTCGCGCCGGAGCACATCGCCTCCCGCGTCCGGCAGATCCGGCAGCACGCGCACATCGTCACCGGCCCCACCGGCCGGGAGCTGGGCCTGGTGATGGGGCCCAGGCCACCGGGCGACATCGTCGTCGGCACACTGCCACCGCTGTATCCGGAGTGGCTGGGAGGGCGGACCTTCTGCGAGGCCCACGGCGTCCGTTTTCCCTATGTGGCCGGGGAGATGGCGAACGGAATCGCCACCACGCGCATGGTCGCGGCGATGGCCAGGGCCGAGATGCTCGGGTTCTTCGGCGCCGGTGGCCTCGGCCTCGCCGACGTGGAGCGAGCGGTGCGGGGGCTGGCCACCGAGCTGGCCGGCATGTCGAACTGGGGAGTGAACCTGATCCACTCGCCGAGCGAACCCGATCTGGAGTACCGGGTCGCCGAACTGCTCCTGCGCCACGCCGTCCCGTGCGTCTCGGCGTCGGCGTACATGGAACTGACACCGGCTGTCGTGTTGTGCTCGGCCTCGGGGCTGAGCAGGGGACCCGACGGGCGGATCGTGCGGCGTACCCGGGTCTTCGCCAAGGTGTCACGGCCGGAGGTCGCGACACGCTTCCTCTCCCCGGCACCACCGGCCCTGCTGCGTCCGCTGGTCGCGCGCGGAGCACTCACCGCGGAGGAGGCCGAACTCGCCGCGCTGGTGCCCGTGGCCGAGGACCTCACGGTGGAGTCCGACAGCGGCGGACACACCGACAACCGGCCCCTCGGAGTCCTCCTGCCGCGCGTCCTGCTCCTGCGGGACGAGCTCGCCCGGCACCACGGGTACACCCGGGAGGTCAGGATCGGCGCCGCCGGCGGGCTGGGCACACCGGACGCGGTCGCCGCCGCGTTCGCCCTCGGCGCGGCCTACGTGGTGACGGGGTCGGTGAACCAGGTCGCCGTGGAAGCGGGGATCTCCGATGACGCGAAGGCGATGCTCGCCGATGCCGACATCGCCGACGTGATCATGGCCCCCGCAGCCGACATGTTCGAGCAGGGGGTCAAGCTCCAGGTCCTGCGCCGGGGAACCCTGTTCGCCCAGCGAGCCGGCCGCCTCCACGAGGCGTACCGGGCCCATTCCTCCCTGGAGGACCTCCCGGCGCGGCTACGCGCCACGCTCGAACGGGACGTGTTCCGAGCCCCCCTCGACGAGGTGTGGGAGCGGACCCGGGGTTTCTGGCACGAGCGTGACCCCGCGGAGGTGGACCGCGCGGAGAAGGACCCCCGGCACCGCATGGCACTGGTCTTCCGCTGGTACCTGGGGAACTCCAGCCGGTGGGCGATCACCGGGGACACGGCCCGGCGCGGCGACTACCAGATCTGGTGCGGCCCGGCGATGGGCGCGTTCAACCGGTGGACCGCGGACAGCTTCCTCGCGGACCCGGCCAACCGCTCCGTGGTGCAGATCGCGCTCAACCTGCTCGAAGGCGCCGCCGTCGCCACTCGCGCCCACCAACTCCGCACATTCGGCGTGCCGGTGCCGGCGGCGGCGTCCGCCTTCACCCCCTGCCGCCTCGCCTGACCGCGCTCCCGGCGCCCACCACCCGATCAGCAAGGAAGTGCAGACCATGTCAGCCACTCGCCCCCGACAGGTCCCGATCGCCGTGATCGGCGTCGGTGCCCTCATGCCCGGCGAGCACGGTGCCGGCGGATTCTGGCGCACGGTCGTGACCGGCCGCGACCTGATCACCGACGTACCCGCCGCACGCTGGCTCGTCGAGGACTACTACGACCCCGATCCCGCCGCGCAGGACAAGACCTACGCCCGCCGGGGGGCCTTCCTCTCCGACGTCGCGTTCGACCCGATGGCCTTCGGTATCCCGCCGAACACCCTCGGCGCGACGGACACCGTGCAGTTGCTCGCCCTCACCGTCGCCGAGCAGGTCCTCGCCGACATCGGCGGGATCCACGGGACGGACCGCGACCGTGTCTCCGTGATCCTCGGCGCGGGCGCCACGGAACTGCTGACACACATGACCGCGCGGATCCAACGCCCGGTCTGGCTCAAGGCCCTCCGGGAGAACGGGATCCCGGAGGAGGAGGCGCAGGCGGTCTGCGACAGCATCACCGGCCACTACGCGCCCTGGCAGGAGTCGACCTTCCCCGGGATGCTCGGCAACGTCATCGCGGGCCGGATCGCGAACAGGTTCGACCTGCACGGCACCAACCACGTCACGGACGCGGCGTGCGCCAGCTCGTTCGCCGCCCTGTCCACGGCGGTGAGCGAACTCTCCCTCGGGCGGGCCGATCTGGTGATCAGCGGAGGCGTCGACGCCTCCAACGACGTCGGCACCTTCATGTGCTTCTCCAAGACGCCCGCCCTCTCACCCAGCGGCGACTGCCGCCCGTTCTCCGAGGCGGCCGACGGCACGATGCTCGGCGAGGGCATCGCCATGTACGCGTTGAAGCGACTCGCCGACGCGGAGCGCGCCGGTGACCGCATCCACGCCGTCCTCCGGGGGATCGGCACCTCGTCGGACGGCAGGAGCGGCGCGATCTACGCGCCGCGCCCCGAAGGACAGGCACGCGCCCTGCGCCGCACCTACGAGGACTCCGGCTACGGCCCGGAGACCGTCGAACTGGTGGAGGCCCACGGCACCGGGACCGCTGCGGGCGACGCCGCGGAGTTCGCCGCACTGCGTCAGGTCTACGAGGAGTCCGGCCGTGAGGACGGGCAGTGGTGCGCCCTCGGCTCGGTCAAATCGCAGATCGGCCACACCAAGGGCGCCGCCGGTGCGGTCGGCCTCCTCAAGAGCGTCCTCGCCCTGAGCCACCAGGTCCTGCCACCGATGATCAAGGTGGACCGTCCCGACCCCGCGATGCGGATCGAGGACAGTCCGTTCTACCTGAACACCCGGGCACGTCCGTGGGTGCGCTCCCCTGACCGACCGCGCAGGGCCGCCGTGTCCAGCTTCGGCTTCGGTGGCAGCAACTTCCACGTCACACTGGAGGAGTACACGCCCTCCTCCGGTTCCGGTGGGCGCGCGGCGTGGCGTACCAGGACCGCCCCCACCGAACTGGTGCTCCTCAGTGCGCCGTCGGCGGACGCCCTCCTGGAACGGAGGACCGACACCGGCCGGCCACTGTCCGAGATCGCGCGCGAGAGCCAGCGGGACTTCCGCACGAGTGATCCCGTACGTCTCGCCGTCGTCGCCGCACACGGCGACGACCTGTCCGACAAGCTGCGACAGGCGTACGCGCTGATCGACGAGCGGCCCGACGCGGACTTCGCCACACCGACCGGTGTCCACTACGCCACCGGTGCGGCCGACATCGGCCGGATCGCGTTCCTCTTCCCGGGACAAGGCGCTCAGTACGTCGGCATGGGCGCGGACGTTGCCATGCTCCACCCGGCGGCCCAAGCGGTGTGGGACCGGCTGGGAACCAGGGAGTTCGGCGGCCGCGAGCTGCACCGCGTGGTGTTCCCGCCCCCTGCCTTCAGCGAAGCGGAACGGGCCGCCCAGCAAGCTCTCCTGACCGGGACCGAGTGGGCGCAGCCCGCTCTGGCGGTGCACAGCCTCGCGCTGATCGGGGTACTGCGCGGTCTCGGTCTGGAGCCGGACTGCGTGGCAGGCCACAGCTTCGGCGAACTGGTGGCGCTGCACGCGGCGGGCGTACTGGAATCCGAGTCCCTGGTGGACCTCGCCCGGAGGCGCGGGGAGCTCATGCGTGAGGCGGCGGCCGTCCCGGGCGCCATGCTCGCCGCCGCGGCCGGGCGCGACCGGGTCGAGGACGCCATCGCCCGCTCCGGCGCCACGGACGTCTGGGTCGCCAACCACAACGCTCCCGCCCAGACCGTGGTCTCCGGCGCCTCCGGGACGGTCGAGATCATCGAGCGGAAGCTCTCCGCCGAGGGGATCACCACGCGACGGCTGGAGGCCGCGACGGCCTTCCACAGCCCGGTCGTCGCCCGGGCCGGCGAACCGCTCCTCGCGTACCTGGGCGGCGTCCCGGTCGGCGAGCCCCGGTTCGAGGTCTACGGGAACGCCGATGCCGCGGTCTACCCGTCGGCCCCCGAGGAGATCCGGAGCAGGATCGCCGGCCATCTCTCCTCACCCGTGCTGTTCAGCGACCAGATCGAGGCGATGTACGCCTCAGGGGTACGGACGTTCGTCGAGGTGGGCACCGGCGACACGCTCACGGGGCTGGTCACGCAGATCCTCGGCGACCGCGAGCACCTGGCGGTCGGCCTCGACCGCAGGGGACGTGACGGAGCCACCTCCCTGCAGGACGCACTCGGCCGGCTCGCCGTGCGGGGCGTCCCCCTTGACCACGACCAGCTGTGGGAGCCCTACGCGCCGCCCGCAGCACCAGCCGAGGAGCGCAAGCCCAGGATGACCGTGCAGATCAACGGCAGGAACCAGGGACGGGTCTATCCGCCCGCAGGCGGCGCCGACGCCCTGCCCGCGCCGAACCCGCCCCGCCGGCCTGACGTACCCCCGCCCGCCGCGCCGGTTCCGGCCCGGGCGGCGGCCCTTCCCGCGGCCGTCGAGCCGGAGCCCCACGTACTCGGCGTACCCACCGCGACCCCCGGGCCCGCGGTCGTGGGCACCGACGCCGGCTGGCTGGCCGTGGTCGACAACATGCAGCGACACACGGCCCAGGCCCATGAGGCCTGCCAGCGCATGCTGATCGACAGTCATGTGGCCTTCCTGCAGATGACGGAGACGCCCCTCAGCGCGATGCTGGGCGCTCCGGGCATCGTGCGTACAGGCCCTCAGGTTCTGTCCACGCCCGGCACGCCGGCCGCGCCGGCGGTCCTGCCCGCTCCGCCCGGGACCGCCGTGACCATGGCCGCCGCACCTCCCCTGGCCGCCGTGCCCGTGGACACCGCGGCAGCGGCTCCCGCCGTGCTGCCCGAACCGGCGCAGGTCCCGGCGACACCCGTTGCCGCCACGCCCGGAAGCATGTCAGCGGCGGAGTTCGAGGAGGCGCTGCTGTCCGTGGTGGCGGAGCGGACCGGGTACCCGGTCGCGATGCTCAACGTGGACATGGAACTCGAGTCGGATCTCGGAGTGGACTCCATCAAGAGGGTGGAGATCCTCTCCGCCATGCGGGAACGGGTCGGTGACCACAGGGACGGCGAGGTGGGAGAGCTGCTCAAGCTCCGCACACTGCGTCAGATCGTCGAGGCGTTCACAGCCACGACCCCTGCCACTGCCCCTGCCACGACCACCGCTCCGGACACGGCGGGCCCGGTCGCGGAGCCCGGGGTGGCCGACGGGATCCCCGCCCCCCGGCACGAGACCGCCCGGACGGTGGAGCTCACCAGGCTCGCGGTGCGCACGGTACGGACCCCGGCCCCAGGGCTGACCCTGGCCGGGCTGGGGAACGAACCGGTCGTCGTGACCGACGACGGCCTCGGGATCGCGGAGATGGTGGCTGCCGGACTGACCGACCAAGGGTTCCGGGCCACCGTCGTGACCGACGTTCCCCCGAACTCGCGGGCGGTCGTGCACCTCGGCGGCCTCGCACCGGCCGACACACCCGAGGCCGCCCTGACGTCGCAGTGCGGCGCCTTCGAGGCGGCCCGGTCGGTCGCGTCGCGCTTCACCGCCGAGGGAGGGGTGTTCGTGGCCGTGCAGGACACCGGAGGCGACTTCGGGCTCCGCGGCAGCCGGCCGGAGCGGGCCTGGCTCGGAGGCATCGCCGCGCTGGCCAGGACCGCCGCCAAGGAATGGCCCACGGCCACGGTCAAGGCGATCGACTGCGAGCGCGGGGGGCGGGACGCGGACGCCGTCGCCGAAGCGATCGTGCGGGAACTGCTGTACGGCGGACCGGCGTCGGAGGTCGGGCTGCGCGCGGACGGCACCCGCACCACCCCGGTCGCGGTGCCGGCGCGGGCCGAGCCCGGGCCGGCCTCGCGCATCGGTCCGGATTCGGTCGTCGTGGCCACCGGGGGAGCCCGCGGGGTGACCGCGGCCGCTCTGTTGGACCTCGCCGGGGCCCACCGGCCCCGCATCGTGCTGCTCGGCCGCACCGAGCCTGCCGAGGAACCGCCGGGGCTGTCGGCGGCGACCGACGAGGCCGCACTCACCCGGGCCCTCGCCGAGCACTCCGACGCGTCCACTCCCGCCGCGATCGGAGCCGAGGCCCGGAGGATCCTGGCGGCCCGTGAGGTCCGGTCCACCGTGGCGGCCCTCGAAAGCGCGGGTTCCTCGGTCCGGTACATCCCGGTGGACGTCCGTGACGGCGGAGCGGTGCGCGGCGTACTGGACGAGGTACGCCGCGACTGGGGGCCGATCACCGCGCTGGTGCACGGGGCGGGCGTGCTGGCGGACAAGCTCCTCGCCGAGAAGACCGACGAGCAGTTCGACCGTGTCCTGGCCACCAAGGCGGGCGCCCTCCGCACACTGCTCTCCGCCACCGAGGATGATCCGCTCGATGCGATCGTCCTGTTCTCCTCGGTCGCGGCCGTCCACGGCAACGCGGGACAGAGCGACTACGCCATGGCCAACGAGGTCCTCAACCACGTTGCCGCCGCGGAGGGCGCCCGGCGGCCCGACTGCCTGGTGCGCTCCATCGCCTGGGGACCATGGGACGGCGGAATGGTGACTCCCGCGCTGGCCGCTCACTTCGGCCGTTCCGGTGTGCCGCTCATCCCCGGCGGGCAGGGCGCCGCGGCCTTCACCGCCGAACTGGGTGCTCCGGGAGCCGACACCAGGGTGGTCATCGCGGCCGGCCACGACCTGGGAACCGCGGCAGCCGTCGCCGAACCGGTCGCGGCCCAGGTGCGCGTCGACGCGCACACCCATCCCTACCTCGCCGACCACGTGGTCGGCGGCGTTCCCGTCCTCCCGGTGGCGCTGGCCCTGGACCGGTTCGCCGCAGCCGCCGCGGCCTGGCGCCCGGACGCCGGCCAACCGGTGTTCCGGGACCTCCGTGTCTTCAGCAGGATCGCCTTGCCGCACCTGGACGGCGACGGCCACCGGTTCGCCCTGAACGGCCGCCGGGCGGCTACCGGTTCACCCTCCGCGGTGGAGGCCGAACTGGCGGGGGAGGAGGGCACACCGCACTTCAGGGTCCAGCTGGACTTCGAGACGGGCCCGTCGCGACCGGAGAGCTGGAACACCCCCCAGGGCCTCACCGTGCTGCGGAACACCGGGATCTACGACGGCCGGGTGCTGTTCCACGGCCCGCGCTTCCACGCCCTCCGCACCGTCCACGGAGTCGGCGCGGACGGAGCGGAGGCGACGGTGACCGGTCTGACCGGGCTCGGCTGGGGCGGCGAGCACTGGCAGCTCGACGCGGCGGCCGTGGACGGCGCCCTGCAACTCGCGCTGCTGTGGGCGGACGAGGCACTCGGTGACGCCACCCTGCCGATGGCGGTCGCGGAATGCCGGGTGCACCGGGGTGGTCCCGTCCAGGACACCGTGCGGTGCGTGGTGCGGGCCGTGAAGGTGCACGACACGGGAGCACGCTGCGACGCGGCGCTCCTCGACGCGGACGGGCTGCCCAGGGTGGAGCTGCTCGGCGTGGAACTCGTACGACGCCCCTCCTGATCCTGTACGCGCCCCTGTTTCGTCCGTGATCGTGAAATGAGACCGGTATGGGATTCGACCCGATCGCCGTCGTCGGCCGGGGGTGCGTCTTTCCCGACGCGCTGGACCCGGACGCCTTCTGGGACAACATCGCCGCACGCCGGTGCAGCCTGTCTCCCGTCCCGGAGGGCCGGTGGAGGCTGCCGCACAGATGGGCCATGGGCACGGTCGAGGACCACCTCGACCGTACGTGGACGGACATCGGCGGTTACGTCCAGGACTTCGGGCAGGTGTTCGATCCGACCGGTTTCCTCGTCGCCCCTGAAGAGATCCTCGGCTTGGACCCGCTGTTCCACTGGGTGCTGTACGGCGCCCGGCAGGCGCTGCGGGAGGCGGGGCGCGAGGAGCCCTCGGCACGCACGGGTCTGGTTCTGGGCAACCTTTCCTACCCCACCGGCGCGGGGTCGGCCTTCGCCGAGCACGTATGGCTGTCCGAGGGGGCGCCCTCCCTGCTGCCCGCGGCGGCACGGACCAGGCCGGACGCGCGGAACCGCTTCTCCTCCGGACTTCCCGCACACTTCGCGGCCAAGGCGCTCGGACTGGGGGCGGGGGCCTTCGCGCTCGACGCCGCCTGCGCCTCCTCCTTGTACGCGGTCAAGCTGGCCTGCGACCGGCTGCACGACGGGACGGCGGACGTCATGGTGGCCGGCGCGGTCAACCGGGCCGACAACCTGTTCCTGCACGTGGGGTTCTGCGGCCTGTCCGCGGTGAGCCGTACCAGCCGCAGCCGCCCCTTCCACCGGGACGCCGACGGGCTGCTCCCCGGCGAGGGGGCCGGGTTCGTGGCGCTGATGCGCCTGGACGACGCCCTCGCCCAGGGTGCGCCGGTCCTGGGAGTCGTCCGGGGGGTCGGGCTGTCCAACGACGGGCGCGGCGGAGGACTGCTCAGCCCCGCACGGGAGGGGCAGGAACGGGCCATGCGTCTGGCGTACGACATGGCGGGCGTCGCGCCGCGGAGCGTCTCCCTCGTGGAATGCCACGCGACGGGAACGCCCGTCGGTGACACGGAGGAGGTCCGCGGCATGGCACGGGTCTTCGAGGACAACCCTGACGTCCCCATCGGTTCCGTGAAGTCCAACGTCGGACACCTGCTGGCCGCGGCCGGCGTGGGAGGGCTGCTCAAGGTCCTCGGCGGGATGCGGGCCGGCATCCGTCCCGCCACGCTCGCGGCCGAGGAGCCGCTGACCGCGCTGCACGGCACCCGGCTGCGGGTGCTGAGCGACGCCGAGCCATGGCCGGGCCGGCGCCGGGCTGCGGTCAGCGCCTTCGGATTCGGCGGCACCAACGCCCATCTGATCGTCGACGCCTGGGACGGTACGCGCCCCGCCGGTGCGGGGGTGCGCCGCACGCCGAACCGCCCTCCCGCGCCGGTCGCGATCGTGGCGCTGGCCGCCCGGACCGGCGCGGGAGCGAGCACCGGGGACTTCCGGAGCGCGGTGCTCGACGGCCGGCAGAGCCGTCAGGCGGGGCACATCCACGTGGCCCTGCCAGGGCTGCGCTTCCCGCCGCTGTCGGTCGGACAGGCACTGCCCCAGCAGATCCTGATGCTCGAAACCGCGCGGGAGGCGGCGCGTGACGTGATCCTGCCGCGCGAGCGGACCATGGTCCTCGTCGGAACGGGGGTGGACACCCAGAACTCCCTGGCCACCGCACGCTGGCGAGCCCCGTCCTGGCTGGAGGAGGACGGACGGCACACCGACCCCGTACTGGCCGCGCGCGTCCAGGACTCGTTCTCCCCGCCGATGGACGCGGAACGGGTCGTGGGCACCCTGCCCAACCTCGTGGCCAACCGGATCAACACCCAGCTCGACCTGGGCGGACCAGGCTGTACCGTCTCGGCCGAGGAGGCCTCCGGGGCGGTCGCGCTGGAGCTCGCGGCCCGTGCGATCCGGGCCGGGGAGGCGGACGCGGCGCTCGTCGGCGCCGTCGACCTCTCCTGCGAACCGGTGCACCGGGCCGCCCTGCACGAGCTCGGACGGGAGACCGGCACCGGGGACTGCGCCGTCGCGGTCGTACTCAAACGCCTCCCCGACGCACGCCGGGACGGCGACACCGTGCTGGCCCTCCTCGACGAGGAGCCCACCGGAGAACCGGACGTGGTCATCGGCGACGGCACGGACACCGGATTCGACCCGGCCGCGCTGTTCGGCCGGGCCCACGCCGCCCACGGGCTGCTGTCGGTCGCGGTCGCGGTGACCGCTCTCCGGCACCGCGCGTTCCCGAGGGCGGACGGCCCGGCCGACGTCGCACCGGGTCTGCGTACCGCGCAGGTGGTGGTGTCGCCGCTGGAAGCGCCCCCACTGCGGCTACGGCTGCGGGCGGGGGACGCCGGGGCCTGGGCGCCCGGCCCCGGACCACGGCTGCACGTGTACTCCGGACGCGACCGTCAAGAGGTGCTGGCCGCACTGGAGTCGGGCACCGAGTCCGGCGAAGGGCCCGCCAGGCTGGCCTTCGTGTCGGACGGCGACCCGCGGACGCGGCGGGACGCCGCACGCCGCTGGCTCGTCGGGGACGGGATCAAGCCGGCCGGAGCGGCCTACCGGGCCGCCCCGGTGGGAGGCGAGACCGCCTTCGTGTTCACCAACGGGTCGGCGGCGTACCCGGGCATGGGCCGCGAGGTACAGCTGGCCCTGCCCTCACTCGGCGACGCGGTCGCGGCCGCGCACGGGAACGCCGCCGGGCGGCAGGCACCGGACGCCGCGCGGACGGTGCTCGACCGCATCTGGGGAGCCGCCCGACTGGCCGCGATCCACGTCGAGCTGACCCGGGGCCTCCTCGGGCTGCGTCCGGACGCCGCCATCGGCTACTCCTCCGGGGAGTCGGCCGCCCTGGTGGCCCTGGGAGCCTGGCGTGACGTGGCGGCCCTGCACCGGGACACCCGGGAGAGCGGCCTGTTCACCAGTGAACTCACCGGCGAACTCAGAGGCGTACGCCGCGCCTGGGAACGCCTCGGAGTGCGGGGAGACCGGTGGGCCAGCTATCTGGTCACCGCGCCCCTCGACGTGGTCCGCAGGGAACTGGCGGACGAACGTGCCGTCCATCTGATGGTGATCAACGCCCCCGACGTGTGCGTGGTCGGCGGCGAGGCACGGGCGTGTGCCGCGGTCGTGGCGCGGATCGGGACCGCGCACGCGATTCCGGTCGAGTACGACCTCGCCGCCCACGCTCCCGAACTGTCCGAGGTGCGCGACCGGTGGTGGAAGCTGCACCACCGCCCCACCGAGACCGTGCCGGGGGTGCGCTTCTACAGCGGCGCGACGACACGGTCCTACATCCCGACGGCCGAAGGCGCCGCCGACGCCGTCACCGCGCAGGGCGTGGGGACGATCGACTTCGCGGGCACGGTCGAACGAGCCTGGGCCGACGGGGTCCGGGTGTTCGTCGAACACGGTCCGCGCGGCCTCTGCACGGGATGGATCAAGCGGATCCTCGGTGACCGCGAACACGTGGCCGTCGCCCTCGACGCCGAGGACAGAGGGCTTCCCCAACTGCACCGGGCGGTGGCGGAGCTCGTCGCCGCCGGCGTACCCGTCCGTACCGAGGCGCTCTTCGAAGAGCTGCGCACCGCCGCGCAACCGCAGCCCGACGACACCCCCGCGCTCACTGTTCCGGCCCACCGGGAGATCACCTTGCCCTCACTCGAGCGCCCCGCGGTGATCATGCCGAGGGCTCCCCGGCTGGCCCCGGTCCCGGCGTACCGGGCCCCCGCACCTGCAGCACCTGTCCAGGCCGGGCCCGCACCGCTCTCCGCCGGCACCGAGCCACAGGCGACGGACCCGCACACGCTGGTCGCGCTCCACGCCGACCGTGTGACCGCGCTGCACCAGGACGTGCTGGCCCGGCACCTCCAGGCGCACCAGAGGTTCCTGCGCACCAGGGCCCTCTTCGCCACCGCACTCGTGCACGCGGCGGCGGGAACCGCGGCGCCGACCGTGCATCCGCCGGGCCCGCCGGCCCCCGTGCCGACCATCGTGTTCGACCGGGCACAGCTGGAACAGCTCGCCACCCAGCCGGTCTCCACCCTGTTCGGGCCCCGGTTCGCCGAGCAGGACGCGTACGAGGTGCAGACCAGGATGCCCGGACCGCCGATGCTGCTCGCCGACCGGGTCACCGGCATCGACGCCGTTCCCGCAGCGCTGGCCGAACTCGGCGCCGAACACGCCACCGGCACGATCCGGACCGAGACCGATGTCCGCCTCGACAGCTGGTACCTCGACCCCACCGGCCGCATGCCGGCGGGCCTCATGATCGAGGCGGGCCAGGCGGACCTGCTGCTGATCAGCTGGCTCGGCGCCGATCTGCTCAACCGGGGCGAACGGGCCTACCGGCTGCTCGGATGCGAACTGACCTACCACGGCAGCCCGCCCCGGGCGGGGGAGACCCTGCGGTACGAGATCCACATCGACCGGCACGCCCGGCACGACGGTGTCCGTCTGTTCTTCTTCCACTACGACTGCTACGCCGGCGACGAACTCAGGCTGAGCGTCCGGGACGGTCAGGCGGGCTTCTTCACGAAGGCCGAACTCGACGGCACCGACGGTGTGCGCTGGGACCCGGCCACCCGCACACCGGCCCCGGACGTCCCCAGGGACGCCCCCGCGGCGCCCTGCACGCGGACGTCCTTCACCGCCGAACAGGTGCGGGCCTTCGCGGCAGGCCGGCCCGCGGACTGCTTCGGACCGGGCTGGGACGTCACCAGGTCACATGTGCGCTCACCCCGGCCGGACGGCGGACGGCTGCTGCTCCTGCGCGAGGTCACCGCGTTCGACCCGGCCGGAGGTCCGTGGGGCCGCGGTTACCTCCGCGCGGAGACGCCCGTCTCCCCGGACGACTGGTTCTTCGAGGGCCACTTCAAGAACGACCCGTGCATGCCGGGGACTCTGATGCTCCAGGCCGGTCTGCAGGCGATGGCCTTCCACCTGGCCGCTCTCGGTTTCACCGTGGCCAGGGACGGGTGGCGCTTCGAGCCGGTGGCCGGGCGGCCCCTCACCGCCCGTTGCCGTGGTCAGGCCACCCCCGGCAGTCGGCGCATCGTCTACGAGGTGTTCGTGCACGGCGTCTCGGCCGGCCCGGAGCCGACGCTGTACGCCGACGTCCTCGGCACCGTCGACGGGGTGAAGGCCTTCCACGGCCAAGACATCGCGCTGCGGCTGGTGCCGGACTGGCCCCTGGAGCACTGGCGGCAGCTCGGCGGGCACAAGGAGCAGACGAGCGGAGCCCCCGTGCCGCTCGCCGAACTCGGCGGGCTCGTCGGACATCGCGCGTCCCAGGCGGTGGCGGAGTCCGAGGGGCTCGTGTTCGACTACCCGTCGTTGCTGGCGTGCGCGTGGGGAAGGCCGAGCGCGGCCTTCGGTGATTCGGCGCGGTCCTTCGACGGGACGCGCAGGATCTCGCGGCTGCCCGGGCCGCCTTATCACTTCATGACCCGCATCGTCGCCGTCGACGGTCCACAGCGCGGTATGAAGCAGGGCAGCCGGGTGGTCGCCGAGTACGACGTACCCGACCAGGTCTGGTACTTCGAGCAGAACACCAGCCCGGTCATGCCGTTCGCGGTGCTCATGGAGATCGCACTGCAACCGTGCGGCTGGCTGGCCGCTTACGTCGGCTGCCCGCTGACCACCGACACCGATCTGCTCTTCCGCAACCTCGACGGGCGGGGGACCGTCACCGGCGAGATCACGCCGGACACCCGGACCGTGCGCACCGAGGCCGAACTGACCTCCGTTTCACGTACCGGTGAGATGATCATCGTGTCGTTCACGATCCGGTGCTCCGCCGACGGCGACGAAGTCTTCGCCCTGTCCACGGTGTTCGGGTTCTTCCCGCCGTCGGCCTTCGACCACCAGGTCGGGCTGCCCGTCACGGAGGACGACCGGGCCGCACCGGAGGAGCCGTGCGAACGCACGGTCGACCTCACCACGCGCCCCGCCCGGTACTTCACCGGCGCGGCCCGGCTTCCGGGCCCGATGCTGCTGATGATCGACAGGGTCACGGGCTACTGGCCCGAGGGGGGACGTGCGGGGCTGGGACGGCTCCGGTCGGAGAAGGACGTCGACGCGGGGGAGTGGTTCTTCAAGGCCCACTTCTTCCAGGACCCGGTCCAGCCGGGATCGCTCGGCATCGAGGCGATGTGCCAGCTGCTCCAGTTCTACCTGATCGAGCGGGGCCTCACCGCGGGCCTCGCCCGTCCCCGGTTCGAACCGGTCATGCTCGACCACGAGGTGACCTGGAAGTACCGCGGACAGGTCACCCCGGAGAACCGGCTCATCACGATCGACCTGGAGGTCGTCGACGTCGCCGAGGACGCACGTGGTCCCTACGCGGTCGCCGAAGCCCGTCTCTGGGGTGATGACATCTGCCTCTACCACGCCCGCGGCCTCGGTGTCCGCGTCGTGCCCGGAGGCGGTGCGACCGCGGAGCCCGGAGTGACGGAGCGGACGCTCGACCCGGCCGTCGACACCTGGACGGGTGACCACCGTCCGACCTTCACGGTCCCCGCGCTGCCGATGATGTCGGTCGTCGACCAGCTCGCCCGGGCCGCCGCGGATCACACCGGCCGTCAGGTGGTCGCCGTACGCGATGTCCAGCTGCGGCGATGGATCCCGCTCGCCGGACCGGTCCGGCTGCGGACGGAGGTGGTGCCCACCCGGGCGGGCCTGGAGGTGAAACTGCTGACGTGGCGTGAGGCGGCGACGCCCGCGCTGTCCCGCTTCGAGGAGGCGGCCGGCGGCACCGTGGTCGTGGGTGACCGGCCGGACCACCGCCCCGAGCGGTTCGCCCCGCTGCCGGACGCCGTGGTGCAGCCGGATCCGTACGCCTCGGCCGAGCTGTTCCACGGACCGGCGTTCCAGTACCTGACGTCGCTGGCCGTCGGCTCGGCCGGATCCTCGGGGGTGGCCGACGTGGCCCGTGGCACCGTGCCGAAGGGATGCCTGAACCAGGGAGTCATGGACGCGCTCCTCCAGGTGATTCCGTCCGGCAGTCTGTGGAGGTGGTCCCCGGAGTTCGGCGAGGGAGTCATCGGTTACCCCTTCCGGCTGGAGCGGCTGGAGCTGTTCGAAGCGCCGCCGGAGGCCGGGGAGGTCGAGATCGAGGCGCGTTTCGCCGGGTTCGTCTCCGAAGGGGCGGGCCACAGGCCCATGTCGGCGATCGACATCCAGATGTGCGTGGAAGGACGGGTCGCCGCCGCGCTGCGGCTGATCAACATCCTGTTGCCCGTGGGCCCTCTCTCCGGTGCCTCGCTCACCGAGCGTCGGGACTTCCTGCTGCGCCGCAGCACCCAGGCAGGGGTGGGATTGTGCAGGCACACCGACGGCACGACGGAACTCCTCGCCGAGGAGATCGACGAGGTCGACTGGCTCAGAGGCACGGTCGCGCAGATCGTGGGTCTTCCGCCAGGGGCGAGGGGCAGGGACCATCTGGAGGTCATCGCGGTCAAGGACCATGTCGGCCGCCTGGCCGGGGTGCATCCGTTCACGGTGGAGGTGAGCGAGGACCTGCGCTCCGCCCGTACCGCCTCCGGGCAGCTCCATCCCGTCCAGGTCGTCCGCGGAGAGGGCTGGGTCACCGTCCGCTCCGGCGGTGAACGATGACCGGACGGGACCACGCCCCGACCCCTTCGGGAGCGAGGCGAGCCGAGGGCATGGCGCTGCGACAGGTACGGCTCCGTCGACGACGCCGACTCCGCCTACTGAGCCGGGCCATGACCGGTCGGCCGCAGCGTCACGCCGCGCCTTCGAGCAGTGAGATCCGCGCGTGGACGCGTTTGCCCGCGGGCGCGCGGCGCACCTCGAAGCTCCGGCAGACCGCGCGGACGATCTCCAGGCCGTGCTGCCCCACCCGCGCGGGGTCCGCCCGGGGAATGGTGGGGAGCTCGGAGTTCGAGTCCCACATGATGATGCCCAGCGTGTTGCCGTCCACCTCGAGATCCAGCAGGCACGGGCCCGGCGCGTGCTTGCAGACGTTGGTGGCCAGCTCACTCACCACCAGCTGTGCGGCGTCCAGTGCCCGCGCGGGCACCCGCTGACCACGCCGGGACTGCGCCTCGGACAGGAACTCCCGGACGAAGCCCCGCGCATGAGCGATCGCTCCCGAAGCCATGTCGTACGCGGCACTCCCCGCCACCACGCGCAGGGTGGCCTCCTGCCTGCTTCGTTCCATGACACACATCCCCCGTCAGGTCAGCCGCACCATGCGGCTCACATGTCGTCCCGTCTACCCGCCCGCACCGTTTTCAGTGCGCTCCGGTCATCCGGCGTCGCGCCCCGGAGGTGTGAGCCGGTGCAGCGCGCGCACCAGCGCCTCGACACCCGTCTCCGCCTTGGACCGGGGGCACCCGACGTTGAGCCGGACCCGCCCGGGGGAGCCGTAAGCCGTGCCCGGCATGATGGCGACCTTCTCCACCCGCACGAGCTCCCGCTGCAGCGCGTCGTCGTCGACCCCGAGCGGCCGCAGGTCGATCCAGGCGAGATACCCCGCCTGCGGGGGCTCCCAGGCGAGCTGCGGGAACGCGGCGTACAGGCGGTCGGCGACCATCGCGAGGTTGTCCGCGAGATACGCGCGCAAGGCGTCCAGCCAGGGCGCTCCCTCCCTGTACGCGGCGATGTGCCCGACCAGGGAGAGTACGGCGGGGGAGGACAGGCCGTCCGCCTCCTTGAGCTGCCGCAGGTAGGCGTCGCGCGACGTGGGATCGCCGATGATTCCGTAACTGCCGGTCAGAGCGGGGATGTTGAACGACTTGGACGCCGAGGTGACCACGGCCCACCGGCCCTCGACGCCGAGGCCGGCCCACGGGCGATGGACGTGCGGGGCGTACGCCAGGTCGGAGTGGATCTCGTCGCTGATGACGGCCACGCCGTGCCGTGCGCACAGGTGTGCCATCCGGTGCAGCTCGTCCTCGGACCAGACCCTGCCCGTCGGATTGTGGGGTGAACACAGGAGCAGCACGGTGGTGTCGGGAAGTGCCAGAAGCCGCTCCAGCTCCTCCCAATCGTCGAGCGGGCACTCCCGGAGCTGTCGCCCGTGGGCGGCCACGGCTCTGGGGAACGCGTCGTACATGGGGGTGTGGGTGACCACGCCGTCACCGGGTTCCGACCAGAGCCGGAGCAGCTGCGACACCTGGTAGAGGACGGAGGGGGCGTAGACGATCGACTCGGGATCGACGGTCGTGGCGTGCCGTGTCGCATACCAGTGGACGATCGCCGAGAGGAAGTCCCGCTGTCGCCACCGCGAGTAGCCGAGCACACCGTGGTCCAGCCGGCCGCGCAGCGCGGTCATGATCTCCGGGGCGGTCTCGAAGTCCATGTCGGAGATCGTGAACGGCACCAGACCGGGCACGCCGAAGCGGTCCTCGACGTAGTCCCACTGCGTGCACCAGGTGCCGCGGCGGTCCACCGGGGCACCGAAGTCGTGGACGGGGGAGGAGGAAGACATGGTCAGCCCACCGGAATCATGGCGGCGACGGCGTCCTTCACCGACTGGACCTGCGGACCGATGACGACCTGCACGGTGTGGCCGTCGAGCTTGATCACGCCGACGGCGCCGAGCTTCTTCAGCCGCGCCTCGTCCACCTGTCCGGCGTCCTCCACGGTCATGCGCAGACGTGTGATGCAGTTGTCCAGCGTCCGGATGTTGCCGGCGCCGCCGATCGCTTCGAGGATGGCGACGGCGTCGTACTTCCCGGCCACCAGCTCACGCGTGGGCTGCTCCGTCCCGCCCGGGGCGACGGGCTCGGCGGCACCGTCCTCGTCGCCCTGTTCCTTGTCGCGGCCGGGAGTCCTGAGGTCGAAGCGGGTGATGGCCCAGCGGAAGAGGCCGTAGTACGCGGCGAACCACACGGCCGCGATCACCGGCACCAGGTACCACTTGGTCGACGAGCCCTGGAGGACGCCGAAGACCAGCCAGTCGATGACGTTGCCGTCGGTGTTCCCGATGAAGACGCCGAGCAGGGCGGCCGTGAGGAAGCCGAGCCCGACCAGGATCGCGTGGATGAGGTACAGCCACGGCGCGACGAACAGGAAGAGGAACTCCAGCGGCTCCGTGATGCCGCCGACCACACAGGCGACCACACCGGACACCAGCAGTGCCTTGATCTCGGGGCGCATCTTCTTGTTCGCGCAGTGGTACATCGCGAGTGCCGCGCCCGGAAGGCCGCCCAGGTACGACGCCATCTTGCCCTGGGAGAGGAAGTGCGTCGCCTCGGTGACGGCGGAGTCCGGCGCTCCGGAGCAGTTCAGCTGCGCGTAGAACATGTTCAGGGCCCCGGAGACGTTGTCCCCGCACACGGCTCCCGAACCGCCGACGTCGGTGAACCGGAACATGGCCACGAGGATGTGGTGCAGCCCGATCGGCCGCAGCAGTACCTCGCCCATACCGAAGAAGAAGGGCCCGAATACACCGGTGTGCCCGATGCCGCGGCCCACGGCGTTGATCCAGCCGTTGAAGGCCGGCCACACCAGGGGTATGAGCAGACCGAGCACGCTCAGGACGAGGGCGGAGATGATCGGGACGAAGCGCACGCCGCCGAAGAAGGCCAGTGCGTCAGGCATCCGCTGCGTGCGGAAGCGCTGGTGGAGAAGGCTGACAACGATGCCAACGGCCACGGCTCCGAGGAGTCCCGTATCGATGGACTGCACGCCGAGCACCTCGGCTATGCCGTAGTGCGCGATCGCCTTCTCGTCCTCGAAGTCGACATCCTTGGCGGTCAGGTAGAAGTTCACCGCGAGATTCATGGCGGCGAAGCCGACGAAACCGGAGAACGCGGCCACACCCTTGTCCTCGCGGGCGAGACCGAGCGGAATCGCCATCGCGAAGAGGACGGGCAGGAAGGTGAAGGCGACCAGGCCCGTGTTGGCCATCCAGGTGAAGACCAGATGGAAGCCCTCGGCCTTGAGGAAGGGGAGGCTGTCGGTGACGGCCTCACTGGAGAGCGAGGAGCCGATGCCCAGCATGATGCCGCAGAAGGCCAGCAGGGCCACCGGGAGCATGAACGTCTTACCGAGTCCCTGGAGGAATTCCCAGAGTGCGGCCTTGGTCTTCTGCATGTGTGCGACTTTCGAGCCTGGGGGGACGGACCCGGGCACTCGCCGTGGCGATGCGGGGACCCACGTGAACGAGCGGTTCGAGCCGTCCTGGCGCGACCGCACCCGGGGATCGCCCGGTGAGCAGCGCCGGACGGGGCCGTTCCGCCGCACGGATCACACCACAGCAGGTCAACAACTGTCCATGAGGACGGGGCACCGATCCGCGAGGGGCGCACGGAGTGAACTGGTGGTCACATGGTGTGACGTACGCCACCTTGCTCCGTTCGTGTCGGGTGTTTGCCGCCACGTCGGCGGGTAAGGGGCCCTGTGATCGCCGGAGCCGACAATCCGGTGGACAGTGTGCGAAAGCTGACGACTCAGGAGGTTCGATGTCCTCGAAGCGACGTCGCAAGAAGAAGGCCCGCCGCAAGAACGGCGCGAACCACGGCAGCCGCCCCCAGACCTGAGGGCGGCTCCGGTACACCGGGGGGCGGCGTACGCCGCCCCCCGGACGCGTTCCCGGCGCCGCCCTCGGGTCAGGCGAGCAGCTGGTTGTGGTGGGACGCGCGACGGGCGGCGGCCAGCAGCGCGTGGATCTGGGGCCCGGCCTGGGTGAGGCGTGCCACGGGCTTAGGGAACGGCAGGCGCACATCACGGTGGGTGCGGGGATACTCCAGGCGCAGGGTCACGCCGTAGCGGTCCATCGCCAGGGGGAGGACGCGCCTCATGCCCTTGTCCGGCTGTGGCCGCACGAGACGCAGGAGCAGGGGGACGAGCTCGCCGTGGTCGTCCATCAGGTGCGTCAGCATCGACGCCTCGCTGGTGGCGATCGGATCGGGGTCCGTCTGCTCCAATGCGTCCAGCGTGACGAAGGTGCGGCCCCGGTGGTCATCGAGGACCGCCTGGCCGAACTCCATGCAGGTGCTGTCGGCGGCTTCCGTGCTGTACGGCGCCGACAGCAGGCCGGTCACCGTGACGCGGGCGCGCATGCGGTCCCGCACGGGTGTGGGTGCGATGTCGGTGAACTCCAGCCGGACCGGGATGCGTGTGTCGGTCCGTGCGTGGCCCGCGTCGGACGGTTCGTGCAGATGTATGTGGCCCATCGCGGGTGTGCCGTCGAGGCGGTGCACCTCGACGGGGTCGAGCCCGTCACTCACCACGGTCATCGAATGGGCGGCGGTCAGGATCGACAGCACGCTTTCGGCGGGGCTGGGCCGAGTGGGGCGGGGGCGGGGAGGACGCATCCAAGTTCTCCAGAGGGGCGGCGGGGAGGCCTCATTGTTGCTTAGGTATGCCTAACCTAACCCATGTCTGTGGGGTTCGGGTAGCCGGGCCCTCTGCCCGACGGATGTGTCTTCCGGTCTCGCCCGGGACTCATTGGCTGTGCACGATCTGGATCAGGTTGCCGCAGGTGTCGTCCAGGACCGCTGTGGTGACCGGGCCCATCTCCATCGGGTCCTGGGTGAAACGCACCCCGAGCTCGCGCAGCCGGCTGAACTCCGCGGGCACGTCGTCCACGGCGAAGGACGCGGCCGGGATGCCGTCGTCGACCAGCGCCGCCTTGTACGGCTTCACCGCGGGATGGCCGTCGGGCTCCAGCAGGAGTTCGGTCCCGTCGGGGTCCTCCGGCGAGACCACGGTCAGCCACCGGTCCTCGCCCAGCGGGACCTCGGCCTTCTTCACGAAGCCCAGGACGTCCGTGTAGAAGCGCAGGGCCTTCTCCTGGTCATCGACGAAGACGCTGGTCAGGTGGATCTTCATGGGTGCTCTCCGGGGGTTCGGGCGGAAGTGTCCCTGACGGGTGTGTGCTCGACGCGGGAGCCGGGGGCAGCGCGGTCGGGCGCCGCCGGGCTGTGCGCATGCTGAGGCCGTGCCTCGTCGGCGCCCGCCCCGACGCCCGCCGGAGGGGTGCGCATGACCAGCAGGGCGACATCGTCTCCGCTGGGGCCGATGCGGCTGAGCAGCTCGTCGAGGAAATCCTCGATGCCGAGGCCTACCAGGGACGAGGCGTGCCGGCGCAGCGTGGCGAGACCGGCCTCGATGTCCCGGTCGCGGCTCTCGACGAGCCCGTCGGTGTAGAGCAGCAGAGTCGACCGCGGCGGGAGATCCGCGTGGGCGTTGGGCCAGACCAGCCCGAGGTGCAGGGCCGAGCTGAGACCGAGAAGCGGGCCGTGGCCGTCTTCGAGGAATTGTGTGTGCCCTTCGGCCGTGATGAGCAGCGGCGGGGGGTGCCCGGCGTTCACCCAGTGGAGCTGCCAGGGCCCGCCCTCCTCGCCCTCGATGCGCGCGAAGACGCAGGTGGCCATGGGAGCGTCGCTGGTGTGGGTCATGGCCTCGTCCAGACGGTGCATGATCAGGCTGGGGGGCTCCGTCCGGTCCCACGCCAGGGCGCGCAGCATGTTGCGCACCTCCGCCATGTGGGCGGCGGCCTTCAGGTCGTGGCCGACGACGTCCCCGATGACCATCGTCAGGACGCCGTCGCCGAGGAGGAAGGAGTCGTACCAGTCCCCGCCGATCTCCGCGGCGCTCTCGGCGGGCAGATAGCGGGCCGCCAGCTCCAGGTGGTCGACCTGCGGCAGGGGAGTGAGCAGTTGGCGCTGCATGGTCTCGGCGACGTGACGCTGCTGCTCGAAGAGTTCCGCGGCTTCCATGACGAGGCCGGCGCGGCGGGCGATGTCGGAGAGCACGAAGACCTCGGCCTCCGTGTAGGAGGACTCCGGTTCGACGCGTGCCACGGTCAGCGTGCCGAAGACCTGCCGCCGGGTGTGCAGGGGCACCACGACGGCGCAGGTGCCTCCCAGCCGCGCGAACAGTTCCCGGTGGGCGAGTGCGAGCGGGCTGTCCGGCGGCACCGCGAGGGCATCCGCGTCCAGCACGACGGGCTCGGAGCTTCGCAGCGCCTGCACGACCGGTGAACGCGCGGCTTCGGGCACGGGAGGCAGCGGACCGGTGAGACCGTCGGCGTTCCGGTCCCCGTCCGAGGTGCGGACGGCGACGCGCCGCATCGCGCCGGGCTGCCCCGGCGTACGCACGTCGATCGCCGTCCAGTCCCCCATGTCGGGTACGAGCAGTCCCGCCAGCCTGTTCAGCATCTCCGGCGGCTCCAGGGTGGAGATCAGGACCGTCGAGACCTCTGCCACCATCGTCAGCCGCGCGGTGAGTCCCTCCAGCGCGGCGAGGTGGGCCGCGGTCTGCTCGGCGGCGTCCCGGTGCAGGCTGAAGTCATGGAAGACGATCACCGCCCCTTCCCTGCGCCCCTCGTGCCGCAGCGGAGTGGCCGCCCAGATGACCGGCAGCAGGGTGCTGTCCCCGCGGAGGAAGAACTCGTCGCTCCCCTCGGCCGGCCTTCCGTCCTCCAGCACGGTCAGCAGATCGCATTCGCTCCGCGCCACGGTCCCGCCGTTCCGCCGGCGATGCAGCAGGTCATGGATGTCGTGGTCGAGCATCTGATCCCGCGTACGGCCGACGAGCTGTTCCGCGCGCGGGTTGCACGCGGTGATCCGACCGGTGGTGCCGGTGACGAAGACCCCCGCCCCCAGACTGTCGAACACCGTGCGCATGAAGCCGATCTCCGGCAGCTCCTCCGCGGACCTCATCGAGAGGCCCTCGCCGTCCTGGGACCGGCCTCTCCGCTCGTGCCCGCCGTCGTCTGGGAGGTCATGCGCCCATGCCTTCCGCTTCGTGGTCGGAACCGTGCCGGTCCGCGCGGCGACGAGACCGGACGGATGTGGCACCACAGCATGTGTTCATCATTCATCCGGCACGCCCGTTCCGCCGCTCGGGAGGGCGTGAAGGCACGCGTGGGGCCCCGTGCCGGCGCGACCGGTACGGGGCCCCGCGCGTCGGAGGTCTACCTCTCCAGCACCAGGGCGGAGCCCTGGCCCACCCCGATGCACAGCGTCGCCACGCCGACCCCTGAGCCCGCGGCCTTGAGCTGGTGCGCGATCGAGCCCGCGAGGCGGGCTCCCGAGGCGCCGAGCGGGTGGCCGATCGCGATCGCCCCGCCGCGCGGGTTCAGCACGGACGGGTCGAGGTCGGGCCATTCGGCGACGCAGCCCAGCACCTGGGCGGCGAAGGCCTCGTTGAGCTCGAGGGCCGTCAGGTCGGCGAAGCTCCTGCCCGCCCGGTCCAGCGCCCTGTTCACGGCCTCGACCGGGGCGAGCCCGAAGTAGTGCGGCTCGTTGGCCGACACGGCGGAGGCCGTGATCCGGGCCAGGGGCTCCCGGCCGGTGGCCCGCAGGCCCTCCTCGTCGGCCAGCAGCAGGGCCGCCGCGCCGTCGTTCAGCGGGGAGGAGTTGCCCGCGGTGACGGTGCCGCCCTCCGTACGGAAGGCGGGGCGGAGTCCGGCCATGGCCTCCGGCGACGCGTCGTCCCTGACGCACTCGTCCCGGTCCACCACGACCGGTTCGCCCTTGCGGCGCGGGATCGTCAGGGGCGCGATCTCGCCGTCGAACAGGCCTGCCGCCCTGGCGGCCGACGCCTTCCGGTGGGAGGCGAGGGCGAACTCGTCCTGCCGTTCCCGGCTGATGGAGTGCTTCTCGGCGATCAGCTCGGCGCTCTCGCCGAGCGGCACCGTCCACCGCGGCTCCATCCGCGGGTTGACCATGCGCCAGCCCAGGGTGGTCGAGTACATCTCGGTGTGTCCGGCGGGGAAGGCGCGGTCGCTCTTGGGCAGCACGTACGGTGCCCGGGTCATCGACTCGACGCCGCCGGCCACGACGAGGGAGTGGTCCCCGAGTGCCACGGCGCGGGCCGCGTGCACGACGGCTTCGAGGCCGGACGCGCAGAGCCGGTTGACGGTGACGCCGGGAACGGAGACCGGCAGGCCCGCGAGGAGTGCGGCCATCCTGCCGACGTTGCGGTTCTCCTCACCCGCGCCGTTGGCGTTGCCGAGCACCACGTCACCGATGCGCGACGGGTCGAGCTCCGGGGTGCGGCCGAGCAGCGCACGGATGGCGTGGGCGGCGAGGTCGTCGGGCCGCACCTGCGCGAGTGCCCCGTTGTACCTGCCGATCGGGGTGCGGACCGCGTCGACGACGTACACGTCGCGGGGGCGGAAGCTCATGAGGTGATCCTCTCGGCCGTACGGACCGGAGCGGCCGTCCGCTCCAGGACTTCGGCGGTGCTCACTCCGGGGGCGGTCTCCACGAGGACCAGGCCGTCGTCGGTCACGTCGAGCACGGCGAGATCGGTGATGATCCGTTGGACGCACGCCTTGCCGGTGAGCGGCAGCGCGCACTCCTCGACGATCTTCGGGCTGCCGTCCTTGGCGGTGTGCGTCATGGTCACGATGACGCGACGGGCCCCGTGCACGAGGTCCATCGCCCCGCCGATGCCGGTCACCATCTTCCCCGGCACGGCCCAGTTGGCGAGATCACCCCGGGCCGAGACCTCCATCGCCCCGAGCACGGCGGCGTCGATGTGACCGCCGCGGATCATGCCGAAGGAGAGCGCCGAGTCGAAGAACGAGGCGCCCGGCCGGACGGTCACCGTCTCCTTGCCCGCGTTGATCAGATCGGGGTCGACGTCCTCCTCGTACGGGAAGGCGCCGGTCCCCAGGATGCCGTTCTCGGACTCCAGGACGACGTGCACCCCTTCGGGCAGGTGGTTCGGGATCAGCGTCGGCAGCCCGATGCCGAGATTGACGTACTCGCCGTCGCGCAGCTCCGCCGCCGCCCTGGCGGCCATCTCGTTCCGGTTCCAGGCCATCAGTCCCGTGCCTCCCGCTCCGTGATCGTTCGCTTCTCGACCTTCTTGTCCACGGCCTGCTCCGGGGTCAGCGCGACCACCCGCTGCACGAAGATGCCCGGCAGGTGCACGTGGTCCGGATCGATCTCGCCCGGTTCGACCAGCTCCTCGACCTCCGCGACGGTGACGCGGCCGGCCATGGCGGCGAGCGGATTGAAGTTGCGGGCGGACCTGTTGAAGACCAGATTGCCGTGCCGGTCGCCCTTCGCCGCTCTGACGAGGGCGAAGTCGGTGCGGATGCTGTGCTCCAGGACGTACTCGGTGCCGCCGAAGCCGCGCACCTCCTTGGGCGGGGAGGCCACCGCCACTCCGCCCTCGGCGTCGTAGCGCCAGGGGAGTCCGCCGTCGGCGACCTGCGTGCCCACGCCCGCGGGGGTGTAGAACGCCGGGATCCCGGCCCCACCGGCCCGCAGCCGCTCGGCCAGGGTGCCCTGCGGGATCAGCTCGAGCTCCAGCTCACCCCCGAGGTACTGCCGGGCGAACTCCTTGTTCCCGCCGATGTACGAACCGGTCACCCGGCTGATCCGGCCGGCGGAGAGCAGCACCGCGAGACCGGATTCCATCGCTCCGCAGTTGTTGGACACGACATCGAGCCCGCCGGCGCCGTTCGCGTACAGGGCGTCGATCAACACGTTCGGCACACCACTGAGACCGAAGCCCCCGACCGCCACCGAGGCGCCGTCCGGTATGTCGGCGACCGCCGACGCCGCTGACGCGACCACCTTGTCCATGGAACCGTCCATCCATTAGTGTTCGCATGGTGAAGTTTCCTTCACTGTAATGCGAAAGAGTTTGCCGCCCGGGCCGGAGCCCTGTCAATGGTCCCGATCCGTGTCGGCCACGCCCGACTGGAGAGACAGATGCCCCGGACGAGCACCGCGGAGCCCGGCACGGAGGCGCCCGCTGAGGCCGTCGCACCGCTCGTGCGCGGGATCACCGTGCTGCGCAGGCTGAGCGACGCGGACGGCTCCCTCAGCCTCAGCGATCTGGAACGCGCCACCGGGCTCGCCCGCTCCACCGTCGACCGGGTCACGCTCACCCTCGCCCGCACGGGGTACGTCCGCCTCGACGGCAGGACCGTCACCCTCGCGCCGCCCCTGATGGAGCTGGGCAACGCCTATCTGTCCTCGATCCGTCTGCCCGGGCTCCTCGGCGGCCTGGTCGACGCCCTCGCGGACGAACTCGACGAGTCCGTGTCGCTCGCGGTGCCCGACGGCGGGGACATCCGCTTCGTCCACCAGGCCACCCGGCGCCGCGCGATGTCCCTGAGCTTCCGCATCGGCGACCTGCTGCCCGCCGAACGCACCGCCCCCGGCGCGCTCTTCGCCACCCTCTGGGGGCCCGCGGAGTGGCAGGCCTGGCGGCAGAGGCGGGCCTCCGATCCGGCGGGAGCCGGATTCACATCCCTGCCACCGTGTCCGCGTCCGGCGGACGGCACCTTCGAGGAACGGGTGGAAAGGGCCCGGTCCGAAGGCTGGGCGCTGGACGACCAGCTGATCGAACCGGGCCTCCTCGCCCTCGCCGTCCCCGTACGTGACCCCGCCGGCGGGATCACGTGCGTACTCAGCGTGGTCAGCCACACCAGCCGGCACAGCGCGCCCGGGCTCCGCGAGGGCCTGCTGGCCCGGCTGCGCGACGCCGCCGAAGCCATGGAAGGACGACTGCGCGACGCGCCCGACACCCGCGACGCACCCGCCGCCCCGGCACCCCTCGCCTCATGGACGGCGGCCTCGAAGCAGGAACTGGGCAGGGAGTTCATCGAGTCCCTCGCCAGGGGCCTCACCGTCATCACCGCCTTCGGCGACACGGGAGCCGCCCTGACGCTCAGCGCCGTCGCCCGGGCCACCGGCCTGTCCCGCGCCTCCGCGCGCCGCGCGCTGATCACCCTCGAACACCTGGGCTATGTGGCGGTCGACGGGCGTGACCACCGGCTGACCCCGCGCGTCCTGGCGCTCGGATATCCGCCGCTCTCCCGCATCACCCTGCCGCGTATCGCGGAACCGCACCTCGTCGCACTGGCAGGACAGATCCACGACTCGACGTCCCTCGCCGTGCTCGTGGACGACTCGGTGCAGTACGTGGCGCGTGCGGCCACTCATCGCATCATGAACGTCAACATCACCGTCGGCACGCGCTTCCCCGCCTACGCCACCTCGCTGGGCCGCGTCCTGCTGGCCGACCTGCCCCCAGGGGAACTCGCGGGCCTCCTCGACCACGCGGAACTGCGGCCCCTGGCCCCTCACACCGTCACCCGCCGTGCCGCGCTCGAAGCGGTCCTGGAGCGTGTGGCAACCGAGGGGTACGCCCTGGTCGACGAGGAACTGGAAGCGGGCCTGCGCTCGATCGCCGTGCCCGTACGGGACCGCGAGGGCACCGCGGTCGCGGCCGTCAACGTCGCCATGCACAGCAGCAGCCGGACGATCGACGCGTGCCTGGAGCAGGTGCTGCCCCGACTCCGCCTCACCGCCGACAGGATCGAATCCGAACTGCGCACAGCTGCCCGCTTCACCCGCGTGGCCGCGGTCTGAGGAGCGCCAGGTCCCGCAGCCGGCACGGACGACCGGAGGTTCACCGGCAGTGAAGACACGGCCGGGCCCGGCCCGGACATGAGGAGCCGGCCCGCGGCGCCTGCCCTGCTCAGGGTGCGCAGGGCAGCGTGGAATCGGAGGATGCGAAAGGTGGCGAGCCGCACCGGCCCCGTCGTACGAGAAGCCACATCCGAGGGAGACGACACCATGGCGCCCGAACGATCCTCTTCCGGCAGCACCGCGTCACGGGACCCCGGCCTCGCCCGGCCGCTGGCCGAGCGGGCGGGGTGGAGCGAGGTGGACCTGCGCGCCGTCGACACCGTACGGGTCCTCGCCGCCGACGCCGTACAGAAGACCGGCAACGGCCATCCCGGTACGGCGATGAGCCTGGCACCGCTCGCCTACCTGCTGTTCCAGCAGGTCATGCGGCACGACCCCGCCGACGACCAGTGGCTGGGCAGGGACCGCTTCGTCCTCTCCTGCGGCCACACCAGCCTCACGCTGTACATCCAGCTCTACCTGGCCGGCTACGGCCTGGAGATGGACGACCTGAAGGCGCTGCGGACCTGGGACTCGGCGACCCCGGGCCACCCGGAGTACCGGCACACCCGCGGTGTCGAGATCACCACCGGCCCGCTGGGCCAGGGGATGGGCGCCTCCGTCGGGATGGCGATGGCCGCACGCAGGGAGCGGGGCCTCCTCGACCCGGACGCCGCGCCGGGCGAGAGCCCGTTCGACCACCACGTGTACGTGCTGGCGTCCGACGGCGACATGATGGAGGGCGTCGCCTCCGAGGCCGCGTCCCTGGCGGGCCATCAGCAGCTGGGCAACCTCATCACCTTCTACGACTCCAACCACATCTCCATCGAGGACGACACCGACATCTCGTTCAGCGAGGACGTCCCCGCACGCTTCGCCGCGTACGGCTGGCACGTGCAGACCGTGGACTGGACCCGCACGGGCGACTACGTCGAGGACGTCGACGCGCTGCTCGACGCGATCGGGACGGCGAAGGCGGAGCGGTCCCGGCCGTCGCTGATCATGCTGCGCACCGTCATCGGATGGCCCGCCCCGACGAAGAGGAACACCGGAAAGGCTCACGGGGCGGCCCTCGGGGACGACGAGGTCGCCGGCACCAAGCGGCTCCTCGGCTTCGACCCCGAGACGTACTTCCCCGTGGAGGAGGAGGTCCTCGCCCACACCCGGGCCGTGGGGGAGCGGGGCAAGGATGCCAGGAAGCGCTGGGAGCGGACCTACGAGGACTGGCGGGCCGGCCATCCGGAGCGGGCGGCCCTGCTGGACCGGCTGCGGAAGCGGGAGCTGCCCGACGGCTGGACCGACGCGCTCCCGCACTTCCCGGCCGACACGAAGGGCATGGCAACCCGCAAGGCGTCCGGCACGGTGCTCACCGCCCTCGCACCGGTCCTCCCCGAGCTGTGGGGCGGTTCCGCGGACCTCGCGGGCAGCAACAACACCACCATGGACGGCGAGCCCTCCTTCGTCCCCGCCGACCGGCAGACCGAGGAGTTCGCGGGCGGTCCCTACGGGCGGACCCTGCACTTCGGCATCCGTGAGCACGCCATGGGGGCCGTACTCAACGGCATCGCGCTGCAGAGCCTGACGCGCCCGTACGGCGGCACGTTCCTCACGTTCAGCGACTACATGCGCCCGGCGGTCCGCCTCGGCGCCCTGATGAAGCTTGCCGCCACCTATGTGTGGACCCACGACTCGATCGGGCTGGGCGAGGACGGTCCCACCCATCAGCCGGTCGAGCACCTGGCCGCTTTGCGGGCGATCCCCGGGCTCGACGTCGTCCGCCCCGGTGACGCCAACGAGACCACCATCTGCTGGCGGACGATCCTGGAGCACACCGACCGCCCCGCCGGTCTCGTCCTGACCCGGCAGAACCTCCCGGTGCTCGACCGCACGGACGGCGTCCACGCCTCCGCCGAGGGAGCGGCCCGCGGTGCCTACATCCTGGTGGAGGCCGCCGGATCCACCCCCGACGTCATCCTGGTGGCGACGGGATCGGAGGTCCAGATCGCGCTCGACGCCCGCAAAGCGCTGGTCGACGAAGGGCTGGCCGTACGCGTGGTCTCGATGCCCTGCCGCGAATGGTTCGCCGAGCAGCCGCTGTCCTACCAGGACGAGGTGCTGCCACCGGACGTGCGCGCCCGCGTGAGCGTCGAGGCCGCCGTGGGCCAGGGATGGCGCGAGGTGGTCGGCGACGCCGGCCGGATCATCGGTCTGGAGCACTACGGCGCGTCCGCCGACTACGAGCGGCTCTACGCGGAGTTCGGCATCACCGCGGAAGCCGTGGCCACGGCCGCACGCGCCAGCATCCGCGACGCGGTGGAGCCCCCGAGGCCCGGCGGGCGGCGGCCGTGACCGCGCCCGGACCCGGTCGTGTCCTTGTGGCGTCTCAGTGCCGGACCAGGCCGCCGACAGGGACGGGAGCGACGTGGCCGGTCGCCGGAACGGTCCGCGCGAGCGTGAGGCCGATGTCGACCAGCGACGAGCGGCGGAGGCGGGCGACTTCGGGTACGGGTGTCCAGACCGACTCGACGACTTCGCCGTTCGGCTCGGGCCGGAGGCGGCCGCCGATGATACGGACCCGGTAGAAGATGCCGATGTTCTGGTGCTCGACGCCCGCACGCGCGTCGGCTGCGGGAATCACCCGCGAGTCCACACCCAGCAGACGTTCGACCACTGCGTCGCAGCCGGTCTCCTCGGCGACCTCCCGGATCACCGTGTCGAACGGATCCTCCGCGTGCTCGACCCTGCCACCCGGAAGAGTCCAGTCGCCTGACGCGTGGTGGGCGAGCAGCACCAGTCCGTCGTCGACGCACACGGCGTACGCCGCCAGCCGGAAGCCACCCCGCCTCAGCCCGCCCATACCGTTCGTCCCCTGGCCCATCGGACCATCTTGGCCTGTCGGCCGATGAATCCCCTAATCGCCCTAAGGGCTGTCCCGCAACTCCCGGCGGGCGCACGACGACGGCTACGGCACCTCGCCGCGTTGTCGGAACATCCCCATACATCCAGTATGCGGACGTCCCTCCGCCTTGCGATGCACCGCATCTGACGCCGCGCGCTGATTCACCGGGAATCGCGGGACAGCCCTCAGCTCATCTGACGCCGCACCAGTTCATGCAGCTGCCCGGTCGTGTCAGCCAGGAGCTCCGCGGGCGGCCCTTCCTGGACGACACGGCCGTCGGCCATCACGATCACGCGATCGGCGTCCATCACGGTGGACAGCCGGTGCGCGATCACCACACGGGTGGCCCGCAGGGACCGGGTGCTCTCGATCACCGTGCGCTGCGTCTCGTTGTCCAGCGCGCTGGTGGCCTCGTCGAAGAACAGGATGCGGGGCCGGCGTACGAGCGCCTGGGCGATCATCAGCCGTTGTCGCTGGCCCCCTGAGATCGAGCCGCCGCCGGAGATCATCGTGTGCAGCCCCATCGGCATGCGCTTGATGTCCTCGGCCAGGCCCGCCATCGCGGCGGCCTCCCACGCCTCCTCCTGGGTGAAGACCTCGGCGCCGCAGATGCAGTCCAGGATCGATCCGGACAGCGGCTGGGCGTTCTGCAGGACCACGCCGCACTGACGGCGCACCGCTGCCTGGTCGAGCGCCGTCAGGTCCTGCCCGTCGTACAGGACACTGCCCGAGACGGGCCTGTCGAATCCGATGAGCAGCCGCAGCAGCGTCGATTTACCGCACCCGCTGGGGCCCACGACCGCGACGAACTCGCCCGGCCGGACCGTCAGCGACACCTCGTCGAGGACCGTGGGCCCGTCGTCGGAGTAGCGGAAGGACACCCCCCGGGCCTCGATCTCCCCGGACAGCTCGCCCGGTTGCGTGCTGGCGCCGCGCACCTCGGGCGCCTCGTCGAGCACCGGCTTGATCTGCTCGAACATGGGAAGCACGGCGGCTGCGGACACGAACGCGCCGGTGAGCTGGGTGACAGCCGTCAGCAGCATCGTCACGGACGTGTTGAAGGTCAGGAACTCGGCGGCCGTCAGGGAACCGCGCGCCGGTCCCGCCAGCAGCACGAAGATGATCAGCGAACACAGCGGCAGGTAGACCGCGTTGAGGACCGTCGTCAGATTCTTGATCCGTCCCGCCCGCTTCTGCAGCTCACGGCTGCGGGCGAACTCCCCGGCCCATGCTCCGTACGCGAAGCTCTCCGCCGCCGCGACACGCAGTTTCGGCAGTCCCCGCAGAGTCTGGAACGCCTGGTTGTTCAGCTTGTTCCCCAGCTCGACCAGCCGGCGCTGCCAGCGCAGCTCCCCCATGCCCATGGTGAGGAACACCCCCGCGATGACGACCAGCATCGCCACGGCCGCGAGCGCCAGCGGAACGCTGAACCACAGCAGCAGGCCCAGATTCATCGCCCCGAGCGTGCCCGCCTGCACCACGACGGGGCCGGTGCCGGACAGCACCCGGCGGATGGCGCTGACGCCCATGGCCGCGCTCGCCAGTTCCCCCGTGGACCGCTCGGTGAAGAACTTCGTCGGCAGCCGCAGCAGCCGGTCCCAGACCGCGGGCTGCAGTGTGCTCTCGATCCGCCCCTCCAGCCGCAGGATCGTGAGATTCTGCATCAGCGTGAAGGCCGCCGAGACGACACCGGCGATGATCACGGAGAGCGAGACCTGCACGATGAGGTCCGTCCGGGCGTTCGGCACGTACACACCGAGCACCTTGCCCGTCGCGATCGGCACCAGCGCACCCAGTGCGACGGTCACCAGACCCGCCAGTACCAGCCTCCGCAGATCGCCCCGTGTGCCGAACAGACCGAAGCGCAACAGCTGCCACCTGCCCGACGGCCGCTCGGGCAGCGGCCGGTAGAACATCACGGCCCGCTCCTCGAATTCCTCGGCCGAGGTGCCGTCGACCCGGCTGCGCCGCCCGGTCAGCGGGTTGACCGCCTCGTAGCGGCCGCGGCGCCGGAGCAGGGCGACGGGCACCCCGGACGCGGCACGGTGGCCCACCAGAGGCCCGAAGTCCTCCCGCCACCACCGCCCGGTGAGCCGCACCGCACGGGTACGGACGCGTGAGGCGACCGCGACGCGCTCGACCGGGTCGACACGGTCGCTCACCGCGCCTCCCGCCGCGGGCTCCGCGAGGACGATCCCGGAATCCCGGGCCACCAGACGGCACGCCGCGTACACCGCGTCGTCCGAGGCACCCGCGGCGGGCGACGCGCCCCTCCCGGACCGGCCGATCGACGTCAGCAGCGCCCGGTCGGCCTCCCTGCGGACGGCCTCGCCCGCCTTCATCCCAGCCGCGGTCCGGTCCTCGTGCGCCCGCTCCAGCTGTTCGATCCAGCGGTCCAGCGCCGACAGCAGGCGGAATTGCTGATTGACCATCCCCTGCCACATCGCCGGTTCGACGAGCAGATCGCCCGCCGCCTCGGCGCTGAACGCGGCGCCGTACTGGACACTGCCGGGCGACACCGGCAGCCAGAGGATGTCGTCGTCACCCACCGTTCCGTCGAAAGCGGTCCGCCCGTCCAGCGGCGCTTCGAACAGCACTCGCCGGCTACGGCCCACACCGAGCGAGAAGGCGTGCTCCAGCAGACTCAGCGTGGCGTCCCCGGTGTCGTAGTGGCTGCGGTACCGATGGTCGTACGCCCCCTGGTCGGCGTACTCCGGCCGGTACAGCTCACGCAGCGGGATCCGGCGCAGCGCGCACTCCTGGAGGGGCCGGCCGACCAGGGTGTGCTGCGGGCCCTCGACCGGGCCCAGGACCAGCGTGCCCGGCTCGAGACGGCCCAGGAAGTGCCAGTGGCCCTGCTCAGCCGCGTCCACGGCGAACAGGTCGAGTGCGCCGCCCACGACGAGCCACAGCACCTGGGGGCCCTCCAGCGACAGGCTCCGCAGCCCGGTGCAGTCGACCGGTGCGCCGAGCGCGCCGAGCGCGCCGATGACAGGGTCCTCCCCGGGCGCGTCCGTGCCGGCGAGAGGGTGTACGGATGCCACGTCAGTGCTCCCTGACCAGATCGGCGTACGGGCCGCCTGCGGACACCAGATGCTCGTGGCGCCCGCGCTCCACCACCGTCCCGTGGTCCAGGACCACGATCTCGTCGCTGTCGCGCACCGTGCTCAGCCGGTGCGCGATCACCACGCAGGCACAGCCGCGCCGCCGCAGGTTGTCGATGATGACGCGCTCCGTCTCGGCGTCCAGCGCGCTGGTGACCTCGTCCAGGACCAGGATGCTGGGGCGCCGCACGAGGGCCCTGGCGATCTCCAGACGCTGGCGCTGCCCGCCGGAGAAGTTGCGGCCGTCCTGCTCCACCCGGCTGTGGATGCCGCGCGGTCGGCGGGCCACCACGTCGTACAGCGCGGCGTCCCGCAGGGCCTCGGTCACGGCCTCGTCCGGGACCGAGGGGTCCCACAGTGCCACGTTGTCCCGGACCGTCCCCTCGAAGAGGAAGACGTCCTGGTCGACGAAGGACACGGACGCCGCCAGTGCCCCCCGGGGTATGTCCTCCAGACACTGTCCGTCGATGCGGATCGTCCCCTCCCACGGGCTGTAGAGCCCCGAGATGAGCCGTGAGACCGTCGACTTGCCGCTGCCCGAACCGCCGACCAGCGCCACCTGCTGCCCCGGTCCGACGGAGAGCGAGAAGCCGGTGAGCAGCGGCTTGTCGAGCGGGCTGTAGCCGAAGGTGATGTTCTCCAGCGACACATGGCCCTTGAGCCGACGGGTGCTCGCGGCCGGCTCGGGGCGGGAGTACAGCGGGTCGACGGGGAAGTTCTCCACATCCTTGAGACGGGCCACGTCGGCCGCGAAGTCCTGGACCCTGCCCGCCACCCCGTTGAGCCGGGTGAGCGGCGCGGTGAAGCGGGTCACCAGCGCCTGGAACGCGACGAGCAGCCCGATCGAGATGTGCCCCTCGACGGCCCGGAGACCCCCGATCCACAGGATCAGGGCGCTGTTGAGCGTCGCGAGGGCGGGGGCGACGATGCCCAGCCAGGCACTCGGGACACCGAGGCGCTGCTGCTCCTCCAGAGTCGCCGCGTGCTGCCCCGCCCACCGGCGGAAGTACCCGTTCTCGCCACCTGTGGCCTTCATCGTCTCGATCAGCTGGAGACCGGTGTACGAGGTGTTCGTCAACCGTGCGGTGTCGGCACGCAGCTTCTGCGTGCCGACGGCACGCAGCCGCACGACGACGCGCATCGCGACCACGTTGAGCAGCGCTATCCCCACCCCGATGACGGTCAGTTGCGGATCGTAGGTCCACAGCAGGAACGCGTAGAGAAGGACGACGATGCCGTCGACACCGGCCGCGGTGAGATCCCGGGCGAGTGTCTCGGCCACGGCGTCGTTCGACTGGAGCCGCTGGACCAGATCGGCCGGACTGCGCTGCGAGAAGAAGGTGACCGGCAGCCGGAGCAGATGCCGGAAGAATCGGGCGCTGCCGAGCGTGGACGAGATGATGCGCCCGCGCAGCAGATTCGCCTGCTGCAGCCAGGTCAGTACGACGGTGAGGGCGACCATGCTGCCCATCGAGGCGAACAGCACGCCCAGCAGCGAGGTCTGCTCGCCAATCATGAACATGTCGATATAGGTACGGCTCAGGGCCGGGAGCGTCGCCCCGACGGCCACCAGCAGCAGGCTGGCGACCAGCGCGACCAGCATCGTCCCCGTCGTGCCGCGCAGCCGGGCCGGCAGCGCGGACACGACACCGGGCTTCCGGCCGCCGCGCCGGAAGCCCTCGCCGGGCTCCAGGACGAGGACCACACCGGTGAAGCTGGTGTCGAAATCCTCCGCGGGTACGAAGCGGCGCCCCTTGTCCGGGTCGTTGATGTGCACGCCCCGCCGCCCGAGACGGCGCCCTGTGCCGTCGTACACGACGTAGTGGTTGAACTCCCAGAAGAGGATCGCGGGCGCCTGCACCTCCGCGAGCGCCGCGGGCTCCATCTGCATGCCCTTGGCCTGGAGTCCGTAACTGCGGGCGGCCTTGAGTACGTTGCCGGCCCGTGAGCCGTCACGCGAGACACCGCAGGCGATCCGCAGTTCCTCCAGCGGCACATGGCGGCCGTGGTGCGCGAGGACCATCGCCAGCGAGGCCGCACCGCACTCCAGAGCCTCCATCTGGAGCACGGTGGGCGTGTGCACGGTCCTGGTGCGTGCGGTACGCGGCCGTCGTCTGTCGCCAGGGGCTCCTTCCGGACGGTGCCTGCCGCGGCCGGGAGGCGGCAACTGCTGGGCGGCGGGGGAGGGGTGCGGTGCGGTCACGGGAGCAGCCAATCGATCGGGTGCCGGTCGGCGAGACGGACGGAGCCGGTGGCCAGGGTCATGGAGCCGATCGGGTACGGGGGGCCGTCGGCCGAGGACCACCGGTAGCCGGACTTCGTGGAGTCCGAGCGCTCGATCCTCACCAGGACCGGCAAGGGCCTGCCGTGCCGGGAGAACTGCTCGCCGAGCTGGGCGTCCCCGAGGAAGCGGGTGATCTGCTGCTGGGTCTGCGCGGCTCTGCCGACCGCCGCCACCTCTCCACGCAGCACCCCGTACTGCTGGGCGGGTACGGACTGGACGGTGAGATCGACGCCGGCGCCCACCGGGACCGAGGCGGCACTGCTCCCGGACACGTACAGCAGGACCACCAGTGGATCGTCGGCACCGTCGATCCGCTCGACGCTCGCCACGTCCGCGCCGGTGGTGACCACCGCCCCGACCGTGGCGGTCACCGTGGTGAGCCGGCCGGCGTCGATCGTACGGACGACGCGTTCGCCCTGCTCCGTAAGGACCTTGAGCAGCGGGGAGTCCCGGGGCAGGGTCTCGCCCTCGTCGGCGAGCACCTCGGTGACCTGGCCGGCGACCGGGCTCTGCAGGAGGTAACTGCCGCGGGAATGCGTGAGGATGCCGGGCGCGTCGAGCGTGCCGGCGACGGAGCCCGTCACGGCCCAGAAGCAGGCGGCGGCCATCACGGCGACGGTGACACAGAGGACGAGCAGGCCCTGCGGGCGGGCGAAGCGCACCGGAAGATCGAGCTGCTCGGGCGACTGCAGCTTGGAGAGTGCCTGCTGGCGGAACTGCACTGAACTCTTCCCTCACCTGTCAGCGATCGGCACCGAGCCCCGGAACCGATCGGTTCCGGGGCCCGGTGGGGTGGTGCCGTGTCTCTCAGAGACCGGCGGTCAGGCCGGAGGTCAGGCCGGTGACCGCGCCCGTGTTCACGCCGGTGGCGGACTCGACGAGACCGGTGACCGAGCCGACAGCGCCGGCGACCGGGACGATGCCCTCGACGGTGCCCGTGACGTTGCCGAGCACGCCGCCGACGAGGCCGCCCGAGACGTTGTCGAGGTCGGCGTCGGAGATCTCGGCGGTCTCGACCTGGGGGGTGTAGTTCATGATGAGCGCTGCCCTTCGTATGGAAATTGCTTCTGTACGGAAATCCGGTGGTGCGACTTCCGTATGGCCCAGGATCAAAGCACGCCCGTGCCTCGTGCGGCGAATCGAACGCGGGTGGGTCCGTGATTGTCGGACCGCCTGGAGCGGCCGGCGTGCAGAAGCATTCATTTCGTGGCGGCAGATCCTCCACGAATTTCACCGAACGAGTTCCGCACCGCCGCGGCCCCACGTTCCCCAAGTGGGGCACTCTCATCCCAATCGACCCCCGTATAGGCCTGGACCTGGCATTTTGTGCCGGATCCGGTGACCGGTCCGTGCACGCCGTGTGCAGGTTCACGGGTCTGGTGGCCTCGGGCATTCCGGGTGCGAGTGATCCGCCTGCGGGTGTGAGTTCGGAATGTATCGGTATTCACGGCATGGTGAAAGGTGAGGGGGGTTCGCCTTCTGTTCGTATGTCTTCTGCAACTGAATGGGGCGCATATGAAACTTTTCCCGGTCCGGAGTGGCCGCCGTGTCACGTCGTCTGTGAATACGTGAAGGAAATGAGCCGCCTTTTGTGGCGGCCGTGAACGGTGCGCCCGTTCGTGCACCCCTTCTTATGGTCGAGTGGGGCCTCGATTCATCCGATGAACGTCTGCACCACCCTTCTCTCCGGGCGAGGAGTGGCGCTACCATCGGGTGCCGTATGGGAGCGCTCCCATCTCTGTGTCAGCCCCGTACCGCCGCCGCGCGGCGGTCAGCTCGGAGAGGACGTTTCCGTGCGTTTGAGTACCAGACCGATCGCCGCCGTTCTGGCGGCACTTGCCCTCACCGCCGGGTTGTCGATCACCGGAAGCCCGGCCGTGGCACGCCCGGACGAGGGGACCGCCGCAGCCGAAGCATCGGATGTGTCCATCGCGGCGGACACCTACACGTGGAAGAACGCGCGGATCGACGGCGGTGGCTTCGTGCCGGGCATCGTCTTCAACCGGTCCGAGAAGGACCTCGCCTACGCGCGCACCGACATCGGCGGCGCCTACCGCTGGGACCAGGCCGGCAAGCGGTGGACACCGCTGCTGGACTGGGTGGACTGGGACCGATGGGGCTGGTCCGGAGTCGTGAGCCTCGCCTCCGACCCGGCCGAGCCCGACAACGTGTACGCCGCCGTCGGCACGTACACCAACAGCTGGGACCCGACGGACGGAGCGGTCCTGCGCTCCTCGGACCGTGGCGCCTCCTGGAAGGCCTCCACGCTGCCCTTCAAGCTCGGCGGCAACATGCCGGGACGAGGGATGGGGGAGCGGCTCGCGGTCGATCCGAACGAGAACTCCGTCCTGTACCTCGGCGCCCCCAGCGGCAACGGACTGTGGCGGTCCACCGACTCGGGGGTCACCTGGTCCGAGGTGACCGCCTTCCCGAACCCCGGCAACTACGCACAGGACCCGTCCGACACCAGCGGATACGGCAACGACAACCAGGGCATCGTCTGGGTGACCTTCGACGAGCGCTCCGGCAGTGCGGGAGGTGTCACCCAGGACATCTACGTCGGGGTCGCCGACAAGGAGAACACCGTCTACCGCTCCACGGACGGCGGCGGCACCTGGTCCAGGATCGCCGGACAGCCGACCGGATACCTCGCGCACAAGGGTGTACTCGACTCCGCCACGGGCCACCTCTATCTGACGCTCAGTGACACGGGCGGCCCGTACGACGGTGCCAAGGGCCGGATCTGGCGCTACGACACGGAGTCCGGCGCGTGGACGGACGTCAGTCCCGTCGCGGAGGCCGACACCTACTACGGCTTCAGTGGCCTCTCCGTCGACCGGCAGCAGCCCGGGACCCTGATGGCGACCGCCTACAGCTCCTGGTGGCCCGACACCCAGATCTTCCGCTCCACCGACAGCGGGGCGACGTGGACCCAGGCGTGGGACTACACCAGCTATCCGAACCGCTCGAACCGGTACACGCTGGACGTCTCCTCGGTGCCCTGGCTCAGCTGGGGAGCCGACCCGTCCCCGCCGGAGACCGCCCCCAAGCTCGGCTGGATGACGGAGTCCCTGGAGATCGACCCGTTCGACTCGAACCGGATGATGTACGGCACGGGTGCGACGGTCTACGGCACCGAGAACCTCACGTCCTGGGACTCCGGCGGGCAGTTCACGATCACGCCCATGGTCGAGGGCCTGGAGGAGACGGCCGTCAACGACCTGGCGAGTCCGCCCTCGGGCGCACCGCTGCTGAGCGCTCTGGGTGACATCGGAGGCTTCCGGCACACGGACCTCGACGAGGTGCCCGCCATGATGTTCACCTCGCCGAACCTGGACTCGACGACCAGCCTCGACTTCGCGGAGACGTCCCCCGGCACGGTCGTACGGGTCGGCAACGCCGACGCCGCTCCGCACATCGGCTTCTCCACCGACAACGGAGCCAACTGGTTCCAGGGCTCCGAGCCCTCCGGTGTCACCGGCGGCGGCACGGTCGCCGCAGCTGCTGACGGCAGCGGCTTCGTCTGGAGTCCGGACGGCGCTGCCGTCCACCACACCACCGGGTACGGCAACTCCTGGTCCGCCTCCACCGGAATCCCGGCAGGGGCGACCGTCGAGTCGGACCGTAAGAACCCGAAGAAGTTCTACGGATTCAAGGCCGGCACCTTCTACGTGTCCACCGACGGCGGAGCCACCTTCACCGCGAAGGCGACCGGGCTGCCGACCGAGGGCAACATCCGCTTCAAGGCACTGCCCGGCGCGGAAGGCGACATCTGGCTGGCGGGCGGCGCTTCGACGGGCACGTACGGGCTCTGGCGCTCCACCGACTCCGGCGCGAGTTTCACCAGGTTCTCCGGCGTGGAACAGGCCGACAGCGTCGGCTTCGGCAAGGCGGCCCCCGGGGCCGCATATCAGACCGTCTTCGTCAGCGCGAAGATCGGCGGCGTCCGTGGCATCTTCCGGTCGACGGACACGGGTGCCACCTGGACGCGGATCAACGACGACGCACACCAGTGGGCCTGGACCGGCGCCGCGATCACCGGAGACCCTCGGGTCCACGGGCGGGTGTACGTCTCCACCAACGGCCGGGGGATCCAGGTGGGCGAGTCCTCGGACACCGACGGCGGGGGCACGGACCCGGATCCCGATCCGGACCCGGAGGAAGCCGACTGCTCGGTGAGGTACAAGGTCACCAACCAGTGGTCCGGCGGCTTCCAGGCCGAGGTGACGGTCACCAACACCGGCGGCACGGCCTATGACGGCTGGCATCTGGACTGGTCCTTCCCCGGAGACCAGAAGGTCACCCAGATGTGGAACGCAACCCACCGGCAGACAGGGGCGAAGGTGACCGCGACGGACGTCGGCTGGAACGGCACGGTGGCACCCGGCTCCTCGGCCGGCTTCGGATTCACCGGTACGTCGACGGACGGCAGCACCGAGCCGGAAGCGTTCACGCTGGACGGCGAGGCCTGCACCGCCGGCTGACGCCCCGGCGGGCCGGTGCGGGGAGAGCGTCCCCCGCACCGGCTCCCCGCCCCGCTCGGGCCCCTCTACACCGCTGGCCCTCGCCGCCCAAACCTCCCTCCGGCGTGGCGTGCCGTCCAACGGGTGACATCTGGCTGCCTGTCACACGATGAGCCCACCGCGTAGCTCGAATGCGGCTCTCCCGAGTGGTGCCCCTCCGGATTTCCGCTGACGGTGGATCACGTCGCACCCGTGATCCGATGAGCCGACAACCAGCCGGCCAGCGCGGGAGTGACGGAAGGACTGTGTATCCATGCGCTCTGCCCGCACCCTGTTCGCCTCGGCCGCCGTCACGGCGGTCCTCGCGGTCTCCGCCCCCGCCGCATACGCCGTGACCTCGGCGGACGACTGGGACAAGGACAGCGGCTCCTCCGCGAGCAGCAACGACGACCGCGAGAAGCCGGACTCGTGGAAGCACGACAAGCCCGAGGGCGGTGTGCACGCCGGTGGTGGTGCGCTGGCCGGCGTGTCGG
>NZ_JBEOVL010000017.1:62369-171202 GCF_040295485.1 Streptomyces sp. NPDC002793
CAGCAACGACGACCGCGAGAAGCCGGACTCGTGGAAGCACGACAAGCCCGAGGGCGGTGTGCACGCCGGTGGTGGTGCGCTGGCCGGCGTGTCGGCCGACGACTGGGAGAAGGACAAGGAGAAGGACAAGGAGTCCGGCTCCGGCAGCAACGACGACCGCGAGAAGCCGGACTCGTGGAAGCACGACAAGCCCGAGGGCGGTGTGCACGCCGGTGGTGGTGCGCTGGCCGGCGTGTCGGCCGACGACTGGGAGAAGGACAAGGAGTCCGGCTCCGGCAGCTCCGGGAACAGCGAGCAGACCTGGAAGCACGAGAAGCCCGAGGGCGGCGTCCACACCGGCGGTGGAGCGATGGCGCTCTCCGGCAGCGGCCTCGCCGCCGGTTCGGTGCTGATGCTCGGCGGTCTCGGTGCGGTCGCGTACAAGCTGCGCCGCCGCAACGCCTCGGGTGCCTCGGCCGCCTGACCGGTGTGCCGCACCGCTGAATGAGTCCCGCCGCGGCCGCCGCCCCTTTCTCCGGGGTGGTGGCCGCGCCGGATTCCCCGGCACAGTCCTCCCCTCGCACGCGAAAGGCAGCATGCGCATGGCCGCCCCGCAGCCGTCCGACACAGCCCCCGCCTCCCCTGCCCTCGGCCGTTCCCTGCTGTGGCCCGTCGCGGCGGTGGGGCTGGGTTTCCTCCTCGTCCACAACTCCTTCGACGCGTCGGCGGGAGTCCCGCCGGCCCCCGCCGTGGTGTCCCTCCCCGCGCCCTCGAAACCTGCGTCGACCGCCCCGTCGGCAGCCGCGTCGGCCCCCTCGCCGGGGCTGCCCCGGTCGGAGCCCGAGCGGATCCGGATCAGATCGATCGGGGTCGACGCCCCCTTCGCGCCGCTGTCGATCGGCCCCTCCGGGCAGTTGGACGCCCCGCCCGCGAACGACGCGAATCTGGCCGGCTGGTTCAAGGACGGTGCCACCCCCGGTGAGCGCGGCACCTCGGTGGTGGCCGGGCACGTCGACACGAAGACCGGCCCCGCCGTGTTCCTGCTGCTCAGTACGCTCAAGGCGGGCAACACGGTGGACATCACCCGTCGGGACGGCTCCGTCGCCGGCTTCAAGGTCGACTCGGTCGAGACCTTCAGCAAGGAGGATTTCCCCAATGAGCGGGTGTACGCCGACAACGGCCGGGCCCAGCTTCGGCTGATCACCTGCGGCGGTGCCTACGACAAGAAGAAGAAGGACTACAAGGACAACGTGGTGGTCTTCGCCCACCTGGCCTCCACCACTCACCCCTGAGGCCGTTCGGAGCCGCGGCCGGTGTCGGCTGGGCCGGCCGCCCGCACCGCGAGGCCTCAGCGAGCGTTCCCCCGCTCCGCCACGGCGACCTGGTGCAGTGTGCGGCCGGTGCGGGCCGAGCGTGCGTGGTACGGATCGGGGGTGCCCGGCCGGTCATGGACGGCCTGCCGGTCGTCGGCCTTGATCAGCAGCCACGCCTCCGGTCCGCGTACCCCGTTCCCGTCGTCGATACGGAACCGGGTGAGCGCGAACTCGCCGTGCAGCTCGGTCCCGTCGAGCCGGAACGTGGCGTGCCCGCGCTCCAGAGACTCTGCGAACGGTACGGGCGCGCCCGTGAGGTCGTGGCTGGTCGGACGGTAGGTGCCCTGGTCCCAGACGATCACCGTACCGCCGCCCTGTTCGTCCTGCGGGATGACGCCCTCGAAATCGCGGTAATCCAAGGGGTGGTCGTCCGTCGGCACGGCCAGCCGCTTGTCGTTCGGGTTGTCCGACGGGCCGCGTGGTACGGCCCAGGACTTCAGTACTCCGTCGACCTCGAGCCGGAAGTCGAAATGCATGCGCCGGGCGTCGTGGATCTGCACCACGTAGCGCCGTGTTTCGCCGTCGCTGTCCACGCCGGATCCTTCCGCCGGATGCGGTCGGACGGTGCGTGTCTGCCCGGGGCGAGACCGCGCGGGCCCCGCACAGTCCATGTCTCCACTGTGCGGTCCCCTGTCCGCCCCCGCACGCGGGGGGCGGACAGGTCAGCCGGTGTGGCGCCCGAGCGCGGCGTCCGCGGCCGCGCTCGAACGGTGCCACCAGGTGGTCACAGGCTCCCAGACCCGGATCCCGCCCGGTGCCCCCAGCGAGGCGGCGTCGAACGTCCGCCCTCGGTGTGCGGGGTCCCCGGCGACCGTCAGCCGCTCCACGACCCGCAGCTCCGTGGCTTCCGGGTCCAGAGTGCGCACCGCGGCGTAGGCGGAACCGGCGGCCGGCAGGCGGTACGGACCACTCCGCCCGTCGGGCACGGGCAGTGCGGGACCGTCCAGATTGCCGAAGACGACGGTGGGGAAGCGGTCGACGGCGCAGGTCTGCCGGCCGTGGTTGGTGACGCTGATCCGCAGGGCCCCCGGCTGCTCCGAGGATGCTGCGGTGATCTCCAGCGCGCTCTCCGCGCAGGTGGGGAGAGGAGGTGCGGCGGTGGGGGAGGAGGCCGTCGCGGCGCCGGCCGTCGCCGGCAGGGCGAAGGCCAGGGCGAGGGTGAGGGCAAGGGTCGCTTCGGTGCGGATGCGCATGAGTTGTCCGTTCCCCGCCGCGGTGACTTCTACCCGTACCCGCCCGGTCCGGACCAGATCCTTGACGCGCCCCGGAGGGCTGCCTTAAATCAAGTGTTGAAAGATACGCCTGAGGTGAGCGCGTCACACGTTCACCTCTCGGCGTCAAAGTGTCATGCGCATGATTGTCATCCCCCCACCCGAAAAGATGTGATGACCGTGCATTCCCCCCACCACGCGGCGCGCCGCCTCTCCAGGAAGCGCCGGACGACGCTGTACACCGCACTGTCCCTGCTCTGCTGTTCCGTGGCCATGGCCGCACTCCCCGCCGGAGCCTCGGCCGCACCCGACCCCCACACGGCTGCGTCCTCCACGGCTTCCAGGGCGACCGCCGCGGTGGCCTTCGCCGACGAGTTCGACGGCCCCGCGGGCTCCGCCGTCGACGGCGGCAAATGGCTGACCGAGACCGGCGACAACGTCAACAACCACGAACGGCAGTACTACACGGCGGGCAACAGCAACGCCGCACTCGACGGCCAGGGCAACCTCGTCATCACCGCGCGCAAGGAGAACCCGGGCAACTACCAGTGCTGGTACGGGACCTGCGAGTACACCTCGTCCCGCCTCAACACCTCCGGCAGGTTCACCGCGACGTACGGACACGTCGAGAGCAGGATGAAGATCCCGCGCGGACAGGGCATATGGCCCGCCTTCTGGATGCTCGGCGCCGACATCGGCGACGTCGGCTGGCCCAACAGCGGTGAGATCGACATCATGGAGAACGTCGGCTTCGAACCCGGCACCGTCCACGGCACGCTGCACGGGCCCGGCTACTCCGGCTCGGGCGGCATCGGCGCCGGCTACACCCTTCCCGGCGGCGCGGCCTTCGCCGACGACTTCCACACCTTCGCGGTGGACTGGGCCCCCGACTCCATCACCTGGTCCGTCGACGGCACCGTCTACCAGCGAAGGACACCCGCGGATCTGAACGGCAACGCCTGGGTGTTCGACAAGCCGTTCTTCCTCATCCTCAACCTCGCCGTGGGCGGCTACTGGCCGGGCGACCCGGACGGCAGCACCAGCTTCCCGCAGGAGCTCGTCGTCGACTACGTCCGTGTGACCACAGGCGACTGACAGCGCGCGCGGACCGGCGGCGAGCCCGCCGGTCCGCGCGCCGACGTAGCATGATCCGTATGGAGCAACGCACACTCGGCAGGACCGGCCGTGACGTCTCGGTCGTAGGACAGGGCACCTGGCAGCTCGGCGGGGACTGGGGCGAGGTGACGGAGGCCGACGCCTTCGGGGTCCTCGACGCGGCCGTCGAGTCGGGAGTCACCTTCTTCGACACCGCCGACGTGTACGGCGACGGCCGGAGCGAGCAGCTCATCGGCCGCTACCTGAAGGACCGGCCGGACGCGGACGTCTTCGTCGCCACCAAGATGGGCCGGCGCGCCGACCAGGTCCCGGAGAACTACGTCCTCGACAACTTCCGCACGTGGAACGACCGTTCCCGAGCCAACCTCGGCGTCGACACCCTCGATCTCGTGCAACTGCACTGCCCGCCCACCGTCGTCCACTCCTCCGACGCCGTGTACGACGCCCTGGACACGCTCGTCGCCGAACAGCGGATCGCCGCCTACGCCGTGAGCGTCGAGACGTGCGCCGAGGCGCTCACCGCCATCGCGAGGCCGGGCGTCGCGAGCGTCCAGATCATCCTCAACCCGTTCCGGCTCAAGCCCCTCGACGAGGTGCTCCCGGCCGCCGTCGAGGCAGGTGTCGGGATCATCGCGCGCGTACCGCTCGCCTCCGGGCTGCTGTCGGGGAAGTACACGGCCGACACGGTCTTCGCTCCCGGGGACCACCGCACCTACAACCGCCACGGCGAGGCGTTCGACCAGGGCGAGACGTTCTCCGGCATCGACTACGCGACCGGCGTGGCCGCCGCCGCGGAGTTCGCCGGGCTCGCTCCCGAGGGCGCCACCCCGGCGCAGGCGGCGCTGCGCTGGATCATCCAGCAGCCGGGTGTCACCAGCGTCATCCCCGGTGCGCGTTCGGTGGAGCAGGCCCGCGCAAACGCGGCGGCCGCGGCTCTTCCGCCGCTCCCGCAGAGCACCCTGGACGCGGTGCGCGACCTGTACGACCGCCGGATCCGCGCGGAGGTCCACCCGCGCTGGTGAGCCGAGCGGGGTCAGCCGTCCGCGTCCTCGCCGTCCGGGGCGGAACCGTCCGTCGGGTCGGCGGGCGCGGGCGACTCGAGCCCGGCCGTCGGCGAGGAGCCGGGCTCGGGGGTGTCCGCCGCCCCGGTGTCCGGTGAGAAGAGGATCGTGCCCAGGTACACCGCCGCCAGGAAGGCAACCGTTCCGGCCACGGCGCTCGCCACGCGTGGGCGACGCCGGATGGCCTCACCCGTGCGGACCCGGCGTGTCGTGGCCGACCTGGTGGCGGATCTGGACGCCCGGGGCGCGGGAGCCGCCCGTCTGCGGCCGCCGGACTGAGGCAGCCGGTACGTCGACGGGCCTCCGGCCGCCGGAGCACCCGGAGCCTGGGCCGGTGAGGCCGCGACCCGGGCAGCGGGACGCGGTGCGGCCGCTGCGTGCTGCGGCAGCGGCTCGGGCCGGCCGCGCCAGGCATCCGTACGGAACCAGTCGGACACCTGCTGTGCGCTCGGCCGCTCCTCGGGCTGCTTCGCCAGCAGGCCCAGCAGGTACGAATCGAAGGCCGGGGAGACGTCGACCCCACGCTGTCGCACCGGCATCGGGGGAGTGTCCACATGCTGGTAGAGCGTCGCGGTCGCCGTGTCCGAGCGGAACGGCGGCTGCCCGACCAGCAGTTGGTAGATGACACAGCCGAGGGAGTACATGTCCGACGCGGAGTCGGCGGTACGGCCGAGAGCTCGCTCAGGTGCCAGGTACAGGCTCGTCCCGACGATGTGGCCGGCCGTGGTCAGAGCCGTCGAGGGGTCATCGACGAACTGGGCGATACCGAAGTCGCCGATCTTCACCGACCCGTCGGCGTCCAGCATCAGGTTGCCGGGCTTGATGTCACGGTGGACGATGCCCTGCCGGTGCGCCGCGGCCAGCCCTGCGGCGGCCTGTTCCGCGATGCGGGCGACCTGCTCGGGATGGACCGAATCCTGAGCCTCCAGCAGATCCCCGAGGCTCCGGCCCTCGACCAGCTCCATCACGAGGAAGAAGCGGTCCTCCCAGGAGCCGAAGTCGAACACAGCCACCAGGTGAGGGTGGCTCAGACGCGCGGCCGTCTGCGCCTCGAGCCGGAAGCGCGCCGTCGACGAGGCGTCAGCCTGATCACCCAGCAGCAGCTTCACCGCCACGGCCCGTCCCAGCACTTCGTCCGTGGCGCGCCACACCTCACCCATACCGCCACGGCCGATGGGGGATATCAGCCGGTACCGTCCAGCAACCAGCACCTGTGCACACCAATCTCGAATTGTGGCCCGCTCCGACTGCCGCGGCAGCGACCCCACGGGCTCATCGCCTCGGTACGGTGCGTCGGGTGCGCGGCATGATCAGGATATCGGTCCCCCGGACCTCCGCTCGCCCGGCCGGAGCGAGCGGTGCCGGATCCGGCCAACCGACGTGCCGAACCGGCCTGTTCTCAGCCGGTGGCAAGCCAGTCCAGCACGGCGGCAGCGGTGAACTCCGCCTGCCCTCCGGGAAACAGCAGTTCCGCCTTCCCGAACGCCTCCCCGTCCACCGTCGCCGCTGCGTCGGGAACCGCGACACAGCGCATTCCCGCCGCGTGAGCCGCCCGGACGCCGGGGACGGCGTCCTCCAGGACCACACACGAGTCCGGGGTCACGCCGAGCCGCCGCGCCGCCTCCAGGAACACGTCGGGCTCGGGCTTCCCGTGAGCCACCTCCTCGGCGGAGACGAACAGGGGGAGGTAGGTGTCCAGCCTCGTGACGGCGAGCGTGGCGGCGATCGCGGCCCTGGAGGACCCGGACGCCACCGCCATCGGCACGCGCTTCTCGTACAGCTGCTCGACCAGGGTGCGCATCTCGGGGAACGCGGTGGTGGACGCCCCGGCGAGCTCCAGGTAGAGGGCATTCTTGCCGGCGAGCAGTTCGTCGACCGGCGCCTCGATGCCGTACTCCTCGCGCAGGACGGTGAGGGTCTCGCGGGTGCCGATCCCGATGAACCGGGTGTGGTTCTCCCAGCTGAAGTCCCGTACGCCGTACCGGGCGAGGAGCCTGCGCCCCGCCTCGTAGTAGTTCGGCTCGCTGTCGACGAGGGTGCCGTCGAGATCGAAGAGGACGGGCGGGGTGGAGGGCGGGGTGTTCATGGCTTCCAGCATGCCTGATGGTGATCAGCCGGTGGCCGCTGCCCGGCCCACCGACTCGACCAGCGGCAGGACCCGGTGCGCCACCCGCTCGCGCAGCGCCACCTCGGTCCGGGTCCTGACGACGCCGGGAAGCTGGATCAGCTGCTGGATGACGTCCTCCAGGTGCCCGTTGTCGCGGGCCACGACGCGGGTCAGGAGATCGCCGCCGCCCGTGGTCGAGAAGGCCTCGATGATCTCCGGGACGGCCGCGAGCGCGTCACCCACCTCGTCCAGATGCCCCTGGGTGACCTCCAGGTGGACGAAGGCGAGTACCGGGTGCCCCAGGGCGGCGGGGGAGAGAGCAGGACCCGTGCCGGTGATCACACCGTCCCGCTCCAGGCGGTCCAGCCGGGCCTGAAGGGTGCCGCGTGCCACGCCGAGGATGCGGGCGTACTCGCGCACGCTGGTGCGCGGCTGCTCGATCAGCAGCCGGAGGATGCGGGTGTCCAGTGCGTCCACGGCCATGCGCGGATGTGCTCCTCAAGGCTCGGTGATCGTCCGCCCGACTGTACCCAGGACGGTTCGGCGTCCGTCGGCGACGGGCGCGGTGCGGTCCTGAAGGGGCATCGACGGCTACGGCGGTGCGCGCGCGCACCGCCGTAGCCGCCGTTTGACGGAGGTGCCCACCCGTGATTGCTTGGGGTGATTCGGGGATTTGACGCTGTTCGTCACGAAAGCGGTCGAGTATGGCTCTCGTTTCGCCGGTTAATTCGCACAACGAGTGGGACCCTTTGGAAGAGATCATCGTCGGGCGGCTCGACGGCGCGACGATCCCCTCAGGGCATCCGGTCGTGGCGTGCAACGTCCCACCCTGGGCGGGACGGTTGCAGGGGCTCGCCGCGGGCCGCGCCTACCCGCGACGGCTGGTCGAGCCCGCTCAGGAGGAACTCGACGGGTTCGTGGCCCTGCTGGAGTCCCTGGGGGTCACGGTGAGGCGCCCGGACGCCGTCGACCACAGGCGGCGTTTCAGCACCCCCGACTGGTCGTCGCGCGGATTCTGCAACACGTGTCCACGGGACAGCATGCTCGTGATCGGCGACGAGATCATCGAGACCCCGATGGCCTGGCCGTGCCGGTACTTCGAGACCCACTCCTACCGCGCGCTCCTGAAGGACTACTTCCGGCGCGGCGCGCGCTGGACGGCGGCACCGCGGCCCCAGCTCACCGACGAGCTGTTCGACCCGGATTTCCGTCCCCCCGCGGCCGACGAGCCGATGCGCTACATCCTCACCGAATTCGAGCCGGTGTTCGACGCTGCGGACTTCGTCCGCGCGGGTCGCGACCTGTTCGTCACGCGGAGCAACGTCACCAACCGTATGGGCATCGAGTGGATGCGCCGTCATCTCGGACCCGGCTACCGCGTCCACGAGATCGAGAGCCGCTGCCGCGCCCCCATGCACATCGACACGACCTTCCTCGTGCTCGCTCCCGGCAAGGTGCTGATCAACCCTGAGTACATCGATGTCGACCGTCTCCCCGATGTGCTCGATTCGTGGGACATCCTGGTCGCCCCGGAGCCCGACCGGATCCACGAACGGCTGCTCAAGCTCACCTCGCTCTGCGGGAAGTGGCTCAGCCTGAACGTTCTCATGGTCGACGAGAAGCGGGTGATCGCGGAGCGGCGCCACACGGGCATGCTGCGTGCCCTGGAGAGCTGGGGTTTCGAGCCGATCCCGTGCGACCTGCTGCACTACGCGCCGTTCGGCGGCTCGTTCCACTGCGCGACGCTCGACGTCAGGCGCCGCGGAACGCTCGAATCCTACGTCGACTGAGCCGAGGCCACGGGGGTGCGAGGTCCGGCGCCGGGGAAAGCCGCCGAGCGACTTCCCTCGTCCGTGTTCAGACCGCGGACCAGCCGTTGTCGACGGGAAGGATCGCCCCGTTGATGTTGCTCGCTGCGTCGGACGCGAGGAAGACGATCGCCGCCGCCTGTTCCTGAGCCCGGGCCGGCGAACCCACGTTGCCCATGTAGGGGGCGAGGGCGGCGGGCCCGTGGGCACCCCGGTCGGCTTCGACCCGGATGTTGGTGATGGTGCCGCCGGGTGCGACGGCGTTGGAGCGGATGCCCTTGTCGCGGTACATGACGGCCAGGGACTTGGTCAGCCCGGCGATGCCGTGCTTGGACGCCGTGTACGCGGCACCCGCCGCGCTGCCCCTCAGCGATGCCTCGGAGGCGGTGAAGACCACGGCTCCCTTCCCCGCCGTGAGCATGTGCGGCAGCACGGCGCGGGTGAGGCGGAACGGAGCCGTGAGGTTGATGCCGATGACACGCTCCCACTCGTCGTCACCGGTGTCGGCCGCCGCCGACATGCTGTCCATGATCCCGGCGTTGTTGACCAGGACGTCTATGCCGCCGAACTCCTCCACCGCCGTCGACGCGACCCGGTCGACGACGGCCTGGTCCCGCAGGTCCCCGATCACGGTCAGCGCGGTCCCGCCTGCCTGCTCGGTCTCCTCGGCGACGGCGCGGGCCGCCGCGTCGTCGACGTCCGCGATCACGATGCGCGCGCCCTCCTTCGCGAACAGCAGGGCGGTGGCCCGGCCGATGCCCGATCCGGCGCCCGTGACGATGACGCTGCGGCCCGTGCCCTTGCTGGTGACGCTCATGTGGTGCTCCTCGTGTCCGGTGAACGAACGGGAACGCTACCCTTAAGTGGCGCACGCTGCCAAAATGGCGTGGACCGTCAACAAAGTATCGCTACGATGGGCGCAGCTGGAAGGAAGGTGGCCGGAAGCCGTGGGACACGTACGCGTCGGAGCGGTGCGGGGTACTGCCCCGGGCGCCTCCGGAACAGAGGCCGGCGGAGCCCGCCTCGGCCGTCCTCCACTGACCGAACGCCGCAAGGCCGCGACCCGGCTGGAGATCGCCCGTGAGGCCGTACGTCTCTTCGCCGAGCGTGGTGTGGCCGCGACGACCGCTGACGAGATCGCCGAGGCGGCGGGTATCTCGCAGCGGACCCTGTGGCGCTACACCTCGTCGAAGGAACTGTGCGTCAGCCCTCTGCTGACCTACGCGCTGGACTCCGTCACCGCACTCATGAGGTCGTGGCCCCGTGACCGGCCGCTGGCGGAGGCCGTCGCGGGGACCCGGCCCTCGCTCCCTCACGAGCCTGACGGCACCGGGGCCGAAGCACTGCGTGACCTGGTCCTGCTCACCCGCACCGAGCCCGGGCTGCGCGCCGTGTGGCTCCAGGTGCACCACGAGGCGGAGCTGGTCTTCGCCGAGATCATCGCCGAACGGACGGGCGACGGGCCGGACGGTCTCGAGTCCCGGGTTCAGGCGACCCTGCTCAACAGCACGCTCCGCATCGCGGTGGAGCAGTGGGCCTGGAGCGCGGACCCGCGGCCGGCTTCCCTGTCCCGCACCATCCACCGCGCGCTGACCATCGCACGGTCCGGTCTGTCCGGCTGAGTGCGGGCCGGACCCGGAGCCCAGGACGTGTCCGGCCGTGCGGCTCGTCGTTGACCAGGACATGAACCTGCGGACCATGTCCTTCGCACTCGCTGCCCTGATGGGTACGGCCGGTTGTGTCTCCGTCCAGGCCGAAGCGGAGAGGCCGGCGGCGCCCGTGTCCTCCGCTCACTCCGCCGACGCCCCCGTCACGCGGGCGTCCACGCCCCCCACCGCACCCCCTGCCGTCCACGACGCCCTGGGGAAGGGCGAGGAGCAGCCGGGGCGTCCGAGCGGGAAGGAGCGGCCGGAGAAGAAGGAAGAGGGTGTCCGCGCGCCCGCCCGGCCCGCGGGTGCCGGCGCGCCACCGGCCCGCCAGGAGGCCCGGAGCCGGCCGCGCCCCGTCACGCCCGCCCGGCCCGAACCGCCGCGCCGGGCGCAGCCGCGGCAGACCTACGACATGCGCACCGTCTGCGCCAGGGGCCAGGGGGTCGCGTCCGCCGAGATCGTCGACCTGTGCCGCACCACCTACGGGCGCTGACGGCATGTGACGGCGGCGCCGCCCCGAAGCCGGGGAACGTGGCCCTGCCTGGTCGGCGCCGACGTGACGGGCTGCGCCCGAGGGCGTGGTCCGTTGGCTCTGCAGCGGTCAGTGAAGAGGGCGTAAATCTGGGCCATTGGCCCAGCAGAGTAGACCTCGGTTGAACCATCAGCTCCCCAGATGCTGAGATGGAGTCATCAATGGCGCTGCGGGTCCCTCCGGGGATCTCTGTGGCGCCTTTCCCATGTCTGCGCTGGTCCATGTGCGAAAGGTGCGGGGCAACTTGCTGAAGAGGGCGTTCGTCGCACCCGATCCGGGGCGCGTCCGGCTGAGGTTCGCGTCCCGGGCCGTGCTCGGTATCGGGCTTGCCGTCGCGCTCTGCGCAGCGGCCGGGCACTCGCTGGCGGCAACCATCACGGGTGGCCTGGCCGCGCTGCTCGCGCTGTTCACGGTGACCGACCCGACGGTGCGTGGGCAGGCGGTCACGACCGGGCTCCTCCCCGTGGTCGGTCTCCCGGTGCTCACGCTCGCCGCCGTGCTGCACGATGTGCCCGTCGCCCGCGACCTGGCGTTCCTCGCGGTCGTGGGGGCAGGGGTGTACGCGCGGCGGTGGGGACCTCGCGGGCACTCACTGGGCGTGTTCGGCTTCATGGCTTATTTCTCAGCCCAGTTCCTGCACGTCGTGCCCGGCCGGCTGCCCGAGCTCTACGCGGCCGTCCTGCTGTCGCTCGTCGCGTCCTCGACGGTGCGGTTCGGGGTCTGGTGCTACGAGCGGCGGCTCGCGGCACCGGTGGTGGTCGCACTCCCCGCCGGGCCGGCGGGGCTCGGGCGGATCACGACGCGGCAGGCGGTACAGGCCACGTCGGGGGCGGGCTTCGCGCTCGCTGCGGGGCAGTTGCTCTCCGACCAGCGCTGGTACTGGGCGGTCGGTGCCACCTGGTGGGTTTTCGTGGCCACGACCTCGCGGGGCGAGACGGTCGTGCGCGGATTCAGACGCTTCCTCGGGACGGTGCTCGGGATCGGGTTGGGCTTCGCCGTGGCTGTGCCGCTGCACGACGAGCCGGTCGTGGCCGCCGTGGTCGTGGCGGTGAGTGTGTTCGGGATCTTCTACACCGCCGCCGTCTCCTACACCTGGATGATGCTGGCCGTGACCGTGATGGCGAGCATGCTGTACGGGCTGCTCGGGGTGCTCGACGCGGGTCTGCTCATGCTGCGGGTGTCCGAGACCGCCGTCGGGGCGCTCGGTGCCGTACTGGCGGTGCTGTTCGTGCTGCCGGTGACCACGCACTCGGTGACCGAGGCGTGGGTGGAGCGGGCGCTGCGGTGCGTGCACGCGTGCACGGCCGAGGCCACCGCCCGGCTCGCCGGGAGCGAGGTCGCCGACCCTCCCCGGCGCGTCGTCGAACTGGAGGCGATCCTCGGCCGGGTGCGCCTTTCCCTCGCGCCGCTGGTGCATCCGCTGAGTCCGTTCCGCGCCCGCAAGGCACGCGCCGCGCGGGTCCTCGCGCTGCTCGACGTGTGCGTGCGCGAAGTGCGGGGCCTGGCTTCCGTCGCGGCGGACCCCGAGGCGTCCCACGACGCCCGTCTGGCGGCTGCCTGCTGGCGCGTGGAAGCGTCGGTGGAGGCGCTGACCGCCCCTCCGGTACGGCGGCGCCGCGCCACGGTGGCCTGTGCCGGTGAGCGGCTGCCCGCCGGGGACGCCGAACCCGCGCTGGCCCATCTCCACAGCCTGGAGAGGGCGCTCGCCGAACTCGCCGCCCCCCTGCACAGCTCCCCGCGCGCTCGGCTGATCGGCGCCTGACCCGCTCGCCCGGAACACTTTCAGGTCCGGACGGGAAAGAGCTGCCTGCTACCGTCGGCCGGGAAGATCGTGACGGACGTGAAGAGGGGTAGCGCTATGGGCGCCGACCACGCACAGCGGGCATTCATAGGGTCGTTCACCTCGGCGGGCGGCCTTGGCGTCACCGTCGCGGCCGTCGACCGGGACACCGGGGCGCTGGCCGTGCTCGCGTCCACGGACGCCGTGGCCGACCCGTCCTTCCTCGCGGTCGGCCGGGCCCCCGGGGCGGGCGGCACCGTGCTGTACACGGTCAGTGAGGCCTCCGACGGCGCGGTCGCGGCATTCGGCATCGACGACGACGGCGCACCGCGGCTGATCGGGGAGGTGCGGCAGGTCGACGGAAGCAGCCCCACCCATCTGGCCCTCGCCGCGGGCCACCTGCTGACGGCCAACTACGGTTCCGGCAGCGTCACCGCGCTCTCCGTACGGGACGACGGCTCGCCCGGCCCGGTGACGTCCGTGCTGCGGCACGAGGGCAGCGGGCCTGACGAAGGCCGTCAGTCGGGTCCGCACGCGCACCAGGTGCTGGTCGACCCGTCGGGCAGCTGGGTGCTGAGCGTGGACCTCGGTACGGATTCGGTACGTGTCTGTGCCCTCGACCCGGATAGCGGCTCCCTGCGGCTGCACGCCGAGACGGCACTGCGACCCGGGACCGGGCCACGTCATCTCGCCTTTCACCCGGGCGGAGGACACGTCTACGTCCTGAACGAGCTGGAGCCGACGGTCACCGTGTGCCGCTGGGACGCGTCCGGCGGCACGCTCGAACCGATGGGGGAGACGCAGGTGCTGCCCTACGACCACGAGGAAGGCGATGCCCCGCGCACCTACCCGTCGGAGGTGGTGGTCTCGCGCGACGGGCGTTTCCTGTGGACCGCCAATCGTGGGCACGACAGCATCTCCGTCCTCACGCTCGACGAGACGGCCGAGAAGCCCGTGCTGGCGGCGGCGGTGGGCTGCGGTGGACGCTGGCCCCGTGATCTCACGCTCGACCCCACCGGGCAGTGGCTGTACGTCGCCAACGAGCACTCGGGGAACGTCAGCTGGTTCGCCGTGGACGCGGAGACGGGCATCCCGGCGCACGCGGGCTCCGTCGAGCTCCCGGCCGCCTCCTGCGTGGTCCTCGCCTGACCGGAGGAGGCGCGGACCGGAGAGGACCGGTCCGCGCCACACAGCAGGGCCACGCCGTGGCGCGGATCAGTGTGCCTGGGCACCCTGCGGCGTCGCCGGGGTGATCCCCAGCGTCGTCGCGTACAGCGAGAGCACGAGCTTGCCGATCGCCGGGTACGCGCCGAGCGGCTCGGCGGTCGCGCAGCCGGCCTCCTTCGCGGCGGCGTCCAGCAGTCCCGCGTCGATCTCCGGGCCCACCAGGTACGGCGCGAGCGCGAGGTTCGCGGAGCCCGAGTTCTGCAGCTGCGCGGCGACCGAGGCGACCGAACCCTCCACGTCGAGGGCCGCGGCCATCACCGGAACGGCCAGGCGGGCGGCCAGCAGCATGCCGGTGATCCCGGCGGCCTGCACGGCTTCCTCGCCGCCGACCGTGGCCAGCACGATGCCGTCGGCCGCGGTCGTCACGGTGAACAGCCGCGCACGGTCGGCGCGTGCCAGGCCGGCCTCCGACAGGCGTACGTGCAGCGCTTCGGCGAGCAGCGGATGCGGACCCAGTACGTCGGTCAGCTCCGTCTGGGTACCGCTGTCCATCACGGCCTGCCGTATGCGCCGGATCAGAGCGCTGTCCGGCCCCGCGAGCAGCGGCACCACGACGGCGGACGGGCCCGAGGGCTCGGCGACCTCGCGGCCCGCGGCGGTGGCCTGCTCGTAGCGCGCGGTGCGCTCGGCGGCCGCGTGGGCGAGTACGGAGGCGAGCGTGGGATATTCGGCGTCGTCGCCGTCGAGATAGCCGATCTGCGCATTGAGACCGGGCAGCTCGGAACGGGCGATGCTGATCACTTCCTCGGCCAGGCCGCGCGAAGCCGGGGAAGGAGTACCGGGAAGGGCGAGAACGAGCGCGGCAGCGCCCTCAGGTGCGACCACGGGCTCCGGGCGGCGGTGCCGTCCGGACTGGCGAGGTCGCGGCATTCGTACAGGCAGGCCGGAAGCGGGCCCAGTGGGGGTGCTCATGGCGCCGCATGCTACTGGTTTTGGGTGCCCCTCTGTTCGGGGAGGGGGCGGCTGGGCGTCATCTGTCCGTATATGTCTGTTGAGCGGCATAGCGGGCAACTGACCTGCTCTGTCCGGGCGGATGATCGCCCGAATCGACTACGTTACTCCTGGTACGAACAGCAGGGTCGGGTGGGTCGGCAGTCGCAGTCCGGGGCCGGCGAGCGCCCGCGCGATCTCCAGCGCACCGTGCAGGGGGTCACCCCCGGCCGGGACCACGCGTGCCCGGGGCACCTGCCGGGCGAGCTCCTCGTGCAAGGGGCCGAGAAGGGGGGCGCCCATGCGGAACAGCCCACCGGTCAGAGCGACTTCAGGACCACCGGAGCGGGTCTCCGTGGGGCCGCCGGGGCACACGGCGGCCGCCGCTTCGGCGATGTGCGCCGCCGCCTCCCGCAGGATTCCCGCCGCCACCGGGTCGTCGACGGCGCAGGCCCCCACCTCGGGGGCGAAGGAGGCGAGGAGCGCGGGACGGTCCGTGCGCGGATAGAGGAGGCCCGGAAGGCCGACGGCCGGCCCGAAGGCCGCTTCGAGCCGCGCCAGCAAGGCGGGCGAGCCGCCGCGCCGGCCGTCATGGGCCCGCATCGCCGCGTCGAGCCCCGCCCGGCCGATCCAGGCGCCGCCGCCGCTGTCGCCCAGCAGATGCCCCCAGCCGTCCGCCCGGCGCCACGTCGTGAGGTCGGTTCCGAGCGCGATCAAGCCGGTGCCGCCCGCGACGACAGCCCCGGGCCGGCGGCCCAGGGCCCCGGCGTACGCGGTCACCGCGTCGGCGGCCAGCGCCACCCGGCGTACGCCCAGCGCGTCCGCGAGTGCGCCGGGCAGTCGGACGCGCAGCTGGTCACCGAGGGTCGCCATACCCGCCGCGCCGACCGCCGCGGCGGTGACGGCGGCCTCGGGCCCTGCCTGCTCGAGGAGGCCGCGAACCGCGGGCAGCAGCTGCTCCAGCAGGTGCCCGGCGTCGATGCCGTCCGCGTTCGTCCGCACCGGTTCGGCGCAGACGGCTGTGAGCGGCGGCGGCCCGGCGGCCACCGGTCCGAGTGCCACCCGCAGCCCCGACCCGCCCGAGTCCACCCCGAGGGCGAACGCGTCACCGCCGACCGCGGACGGGCGCCTGCTGGAGTTCATGGAAGGACTCCGGAATCCTGGAGGACCGGCATGGAGGACTGACGACGAGCGGCACCCTATCCCTCATTCCCGCCCCGTGGGGTCACATGATCACCCGGGGTCCTGTAGGCCGGTAGAGTGACGCCCGTGGCAGCGCGACCGTTGAGCGAACTTGTGGAGCCCGGCTGGGCCGAGGCGTTGGAGCCCGTGGCAGGCCGGGTCGCGGCGATGGGGGACTTCCTCCGCGCGGAGATCGGTGCCGGACGCACCTATCTGCCGGCGGGGAAGAACGTCCTCCGCGCCTTCCAGCAGCCCTTCGACGACGTCCGTGTCCTGATCGTGGGTCAGGACCCGTACCCGACGCCGGGCATGGCCATCGGACTCAGCTTCGCGGTGGCGCCCGATGTGCGACGACTGCCGGGCAGCCTGGAGAACATCTTCAGGGAGCTGCACTCCGACCTCGGGGTTCCCAGGCCCTCCAACGGTGATCTGACGCCCTGGACGCGGCAGGGCGTGCTGCTGCTCAACCGGGCGCTGACCACCGCGCCCGGCAAGCCGGCAGCCCACCGGGGCAAGGGCTGGGAAGAGGTGACCGAGCAGGCCATCCGTGCCCTGGCGGCTCGGGGCAAGCCGATGGTGTCCGTGCTGTGGGGGCGGGACGCACGCAACGTACGGCCGCTCCTCGGTGACCTGCCCGCGATCGAGTCAGCCCACCCTTCCCCCATGTCGGCGGACCGCGGCTTCTTCGGCTCACGGCCTTTCAGCCGCACCAACGACTTCCTGGTCGGTGCGGGGGAGCAGCCGGTGGACTGGCGACTGCCCTGAGCGGCACCCGGTGGGTGGCCGGAGTCAGCTGAGCACCGCCGCCCGCACGCACAGCACATCGGGCAGGTGCGAGACCAGCTGCTGCCAGCTGTCGCCGTCGTCCGCGCTCGCGTACACCTCGCCGTTGCGATTGCCGAAGTAGATTCCCGCCGGGTCGGCGTCGTCCGTGCAGAGTGCGTCACGGAGCACCGTGCCGTAGTGGTCTCCGTCCGGAAGGCCCAGGGCCAGGGGCTCCCAGGTCTCACCCGCGTCCTGTGTGCGGAACACCCGGCAACGGTGTCCGGCAGGGACCCGGTCCGCGTCGGCGTTGATCGGGAAGACGTAGAACGTGTCCGCGCGGTGCGGGTGCGCGGCGGCGGCGAAGCCGAAGTCCGAGGGCAGACCGGCGCCGATGTCCTTCCAGTGCTCCCCGGAGTCGTCGCTGCGGAACACGCCCCAGTGGTTCTGCAGATAGAGCCGGTCCGGGTCGGCCGCGTCCCGGGTCACCTTGTGCACGCACTGGCCGAACTCGGGCTCCGGGTCCGGCAGGAAGACGGCGGAGACGCCCTTGTTGGACGGTGTCCAGCGCTTGCCGCCGTCCTCGGTGCGGAACACGCCCGCTGCGGAGACGGCGACGGTCACCGCGTGGGCGTCCCGAGGATCGGTCAGGATGGTGTGCAGACCTTCGCCGCCTCCGCCGGGCACCCACTCGGACCGTGTCGGATGCTCCCAGAGCGGGCGGACCAGCTCGAAGGACTCGCCCCGGTCCTCCGACCGGAAGAGCGCGGCCGGCTCGGTCCCCGCGTAGACGACGTCCGGGGCCTCGGGGCCGGCGGGGTGCAGCTGCCAGACCCGCTCCAGCGAGGCCCCGGTGGACTGCGGGAACTTGACGGCGGGTCGTCGGGGCTCCACCCAGGTCGTGCCCAGGTCGTCGGAGTGGAAGACCGACGGGCCCCAGTGGGCGCTGTCGCCGCCGACCAGCAGCCGGGGCGTACGCCCCCGGGTGTCGATGGCGATCGAGTAGATCGCCTGGGCGTTGAAGTGCGGATCGCCGAACGTCCATCCGCGGCCGTCCCTGCGGCCGATGAAGAGCCCCTTGCGGGTACCCACGGTGAGCAGTACGTCGGACATGAAAGACCTCCCGAGACGCCTGTGTGCCGGATGAGGGCCAGTCTGCACCCGGCCACTGACAGTGACCGGGAAATGCGGTGTCGGCCCAGGTCGGCACGGTCGTGGCGGCGTACGGGGCCTGGTGAGGGACGGACGGGCCCGCACGGAGGGAGCAGCCGTCGGCCGCACCCTCAGCGGGCCGGAGGGGCCGTGCTGCTGCGGACCACCAGGCTCGTCGCCAGGTCGACCCGGGTGGTCGCCGGCTGCTTGCCCCGGCCCAGGTCGAGGACGAGCCGGGCCGCGGTCTCGGCCATCTCTATGAGCGGCTGGCGCACCGTCGTGAGCGGCGGTCCGATCCAGCGGGTGAGCGGCAGGTCGTCGAAACCGACCACACTGAGGTCCTCGGGGATCCGCAGTCCCAGCTCGCGTGCGGCTTCGTACACGCCGAGGGCCTGGAGGTCGTTCCCGGCGAAGACCGCGGTGGGCGGCTCCGGCAGGCGCAGCAGTTCCAGCGCCGCCGTGTAACCGTCCTCGTGATTGAACTCGCCCTCGCGGACGAGTTCGGGATCCATCGGGATGCCCGAGGTCTCCAGGGCGGCCCGATAGCCGTCGAGCCGGGCGCGGCTGCACATCATGCGGGCCGGTCCGCCGACGATGCCGATCCTGCGGTGCCCCAGGCCCGTCAGGTGGCGGGTCGCGGCAAGGCCGCCCTGCCAGTTGGCCGCCCCGACCGAGGGGATGTCGTCCCCGGGGTCACCCGCCGGGTCGACGACCACGAAGGGGATGGAGCGGCTGGTCAGCTGCGCGCGCTGGGCCGCGTCGAGGTCCGAGAGCACCAGGATCACTCCGGCCGGGCGGCGGGCCAGGACGCCGTCCACCCAGGTCTGGCCGGGTGTGAGCCGGCCCGCGCTCTCCGAGAGGACCAGGCTCAGCCCCTCCTCCCGCGCGACGTTCTCTACCCCCCGGACGACTTCCATCGCCCAGGCGCTGTCCAGCTCGTGGAAGACGAGGTCGATCAGTTGGGACTGCTGGGAGGTCCCCCGCCTGCGGCGGTAGCCGTGCCGCAGAAGGAGCTCCTCCACTCGCGTGCGCGTACCGGGGGCGACGTCGGCGCGGCCGTTCAGCACCTTCGAAACTGTCGGAGCCGAAACTCCGGCCGCTCGGGCGATCTCTGCCAGCGTGGCGGTGCTCTCCGTCGGCTCGGCGCCGGGCGTCTTCTCCTGTGGTGGCTGGACCTTTGCAGGGCTCATGCGCGAATCGTAGCGTCCCCGCAGCCCGACAGCCGCGTTCGGGCAGGGTTCGCAAATGCTTGCTCCCACCCTCTTGACGGGCTCGAAACACGACCGTACGGTTCCGGCAACATTCGAAAGGCAAGCCGAAACATTCGACAGAGGGTGCGGTCATGCGGTCGGGGATATTCACTCAGGGCACACGTTCGACGAGATGGGCCGCAGCAGGCGCGGCCATGGCGATGGCCGGGCTTCTGGCCGGCTGCGGGTCCGGGAGCAGCGGGGGCGACAGCGGGACCATCACCGCCTATGTCTACGGCGACGACGCCGTCAAGGTTCAGCAGGCCGCGGTCGACACGTTCAACAAGACCTCCAAGGTCAAGGTGAAGCTGGTTCCGGTTCCCGGCAGCGACTACGTGAACAAGCTGCGCAGCGCCATGGGTTCGCCCAGCGCCCCCGACGTCTTCTACAACTGGGGCGCCGGCTCCATCAAGCCGTACGTCGACTCCAAGGACCTGATCGACCTGACGTCGACGGTCAAGAACGACGCCACGCTCAAGGACGCCTTCATCCCCTCGATCATGACGGCCGGCAGCCTCGACGGGAAGATCTACGGCGTGCCCATGCGCGGCATGCAGCCCGTGATGCTCTTCTACAACAAGACCCTCTTCGCCGAGCACGAGATCGAGCCGCCGAAGACCTGGGAAGAGCTCCAGGAGGCCATCAAGACCTTCAAGGCCGCCGGTATCACCCCCTTCGCGCTCGGTGGCGCCGAGAAGTGGCCCGAACTGATGTGGATGGAGTACTTGCTGGACCGGATCGGCGGCCCTGAGGTCTTCAAGAGGATCCAGGACGGCGACACCGACGGCTGGGGCGACCCCGCGGTGCTCAAGACGGCCCGGACGGTCAGGCAGCTGATCGACGACGGAGCCTTCGGGAAGAACTTCAACTCCGTGGACTACGGCAGCGGAGCAGCGCCGACCCTCCTCAGCAAGGGCAAGGCCGCGATGCACCTCATGGGCTCGTGGGAGTACTCGACCCAGCTGGGCAAGGCGCCCGAATTCGCCGAGAAGGACCTCGGCTGGACCACGTTCCCCGCAGTGACCGGAGGGGTCGGTGACCCGGCGAACATCGTGGGCAACCCCACCAACTACTGGTCCGTCAACGCCCGGACCAAGCACAAGGACACCGCCATCGAGTTCCTGAAGACGATGGCGTCCAAGACCTACGCACAGGCCCTCGTGGACAACGGTGACGTCCCCACCACGTCCGACGCGGCCGAGATGCTGAGCGGTTCCCCTAACCCGCAGTTCGCGACCGACCAGTACGAGATGGTGCAGAAGGCCCCGAGCTTCACCCTCTCGTGGGATCAGGCACTCGAAACCCAGTACGCCACGCCCCTGCTCACGGAGATCAGCAAGCTGTTCGCCGGCAAGACCACTCCCGAACAGTTCGTCGAAGCGATGAAGGCCGCCAGGTAACGATGTCCCACCACACTCCGGTCGCGAAGAGGCACGGGGACAGGAAGGCGGCCGTCGGCGACGTCGGCCGCCCGCCGGTCGCCTGGGCGGTCCCCGGCATCCTCTTCTTCGCCGTCTTCGCGATCGTCCCCCTGGCGATCGCCGTCTACCTCTCCTTCTCCGAGTGGGACGGGCTCAACTCCCCGACCTTCACGGGCCTGGACAACTGGACCCGGCTCTTCAACGACTCCGAGTTCGGCCAGGCCGCCTGGCTGAGCCTCCTGCTCACCACCATGAGCTGGGCCTTCCAGACCCCGGTGGCCCTGCTGCTGGGCGTATGGGCCGCCGGCCGCCAGCGCAGCCGCGCGTTCCTGTCCGCGGTCTTCTTCATCCCGCTGCTGCTCTCGACCACCGCCATCGCGATGCTCTTCCGCGCGCTGCTCGACCCCAACTTCGGCGTGATCCAGACCATCGGACCCTGGCTCGGCATCGACCCCAACGTCATGGGGTCGTCCACCGGTGCGCTGCTCGTGGTCGTCTTCGTCGGCGGGTGGCAGTTCATGCCCTTCCACACGCTGATCTACCAGGGCGGCGCCCGCCAGATCCCGGAGGTCCTCTACCAGGCGGCCTCCATCGACGGCGCGGGCATGGTCCTGCAGTTCTTCCACATCACCCTGCCGCAGCTCCGCCACACGATCACCACCTCGTCGGTCCTGATGATCGTCGGCTCGCTCACGTACTTCGACACCGTGCTCATCATGACCAAGGGTGGCCCCGGCACGGACACGACGATCCTGCCGTACCTGATGTACCGGACCGGCTTCCAGACCTACGACCTCGGCTATGCGGCGGCCATCGCCACCGCGCTCGTCGTCGTGGCCACCAGTATCTCGCTGATCATGGTCCGTCTCAGCGGCTTCGGGTCCATGCGGTCCACCCGGGAAGGTATGTGACGCCATGTCGATCGACACCCGCCCCGCCGCCCCGCAGCACCGGGTGAATACCTCCGTGCCGCGTCGCGGCCGCCCGGTCCGCGGACGCAGGGCCCGGGGCAACCCGGTGGCCGGCATCGGTTCGCTGATCTGGCTCGTCATCGTCCTCGTGCCGCTCTACACCCTGGTCTCCGCCTCGCTGATGCACCAGGACGAGGCGCTGAACGGTGACCCCCTGGCGATCCCCACGGATCCGACGTTCGACAACTACCGCTCCGTGCTGGACAGCGGGTTCCTCACGCTGATCGGCAACACCGCGATCGTCGCGGCGGCCACGGTCGCCATCGTGCTGGTGCTGTCCGTCCCCGTGGCGTACGTGGCGGTGCGCACCCGCAGCCGCCTCTCGTCGCTCGCCTTCAGGACCTTCCTGCTCGGCGTCGCCATCCCGGCGCAGGCGGTGATCGTGCCCCTGTACCTGATGATCGGGAAGATGGGGCTGTACGACACCCTGTGGGCGATCATCCTGCCCACCGCCGCCTTCGCGATGCCCGTCGCGGTCCTGGTGCTCAGCGGCACCATGCGTGATGTCTCCGAGGAGATGTACGAGGCGATGGCCCTCGACGGAGCCTCGCCGCTGCGCATGCTCTGGCAGTTGGCGGTGCCGCTGTCCAAGGCCGGGATCAGCACGGTGGCGATCTTCTCCGCCCTGCAGGCGTGGAACGGCTTCCTGTTCCCGCTGATCCTGACGCAGTCGGAGGAGCAACGCGTCCTGACGCTGGGGCTGTTCAACTTCATGAGCCAGTTCGGAGTGAACATCCCCGCCGTACTGGCAGCGATCGTCCTCTCCGTCGTTCCCATCTTCGCCGTGTACCTCGTGGCGCGGCGGGCGCTGATCAACGGACTGATGGGGGTGGGCGGCAAGTAGCCCACCGATGCCGCCCGGACCACCGCACTCATGAGAGGAACCCCTGCCGCCATGGCAATCCACCCCGTCCCGCACACCCGCCAGGCCGATCCGCCCCCCGCCGTCGACGGCCCCTGGCGCGACCCTTCGCTGAGCCCCGAGGAGCGGGTCGCCGATCTGACGGCCCGGATGACACTGGAGGAGAAGACCGCCCAGCTCTACGGGATCTGGGTGGGCGCCGACGCGGAGGGCGACGGAGTCGCCCCGCACCAGAACGACATGGTCGACCCGGTCGACTTCGAGGACATCACCACGCGCGGACTCGGCCAGCTCACCCGCCCGTTCGGCACCGCCCCGGTCGACCCGGGCGTCGGCGCCGTCGCGCTGGCCACGGCCCAGGGCAGGATCTCCGAGGCGGGCAGGTTCGGCATCCCGGCCCTCGCCCACGAGGAGTGTCTGGCCGGCTTCACCGCCTGGGGCGCGACCGCGTATCCGGTTCCCCTGGCCTGGGGAGCGGCCTGGGACCCGGAGCTGGTCGCCGAGATGGCCCACCGGATCGGCACAGACATGCGGTCGGTCGGGGTCCATCAGGGCCTCGCCCCGGTCCTGGACGTGGTGCGGGATCTGCGCTGGGGCCGCGTGGAGGAGACCATCGGGGAGGATCCCTACCTCGTCGCGACCATCGGTACGGCCTACGTCCGGGGCCTGGAGTCGTCCGGGATCGTCGCCACCCTCAAGCACTTCGCGGGCTACTCCGCGTCGGCGGGCGCCCGTAACCTCGCCCCGGTGCGGGCGGGCGCACGCGAGATGGCGGACGTGATCCTGCCGCCGTTCGAGATGGCGATCCGCGAAGGTGGAGCCCGGTCGGTGATGCACTCGTACGCCGAGATCGACGGTCTGCCCGCCGCCGCCGACCCGGCCCTGCTCACCGGGCTGCTCCGGGACGCCTGGGGGTTCGGCGGAACGGTGGTCGCCGATTACTTCGGCGTCGGTTTCCTGGAGACGCTGCACAAGGTCGCCGCCGGGCGCGGTGACGCCGCGCGGCTGGCCCTCACCGCCGGCGTCGACGTGGAACTGCCCACCGTACGCAGTTACGGCGACGCGCTCGTCGCCGCCGTGCGCGACGGTGCGGTGGCCGAGGAGCTGGTGGACCGCGCCCTGCGCCGGGTTTTGCTGCAGAAGTGCGAGCTGGGCCTGCTCGACCCGGACCGGCCCGCCCTCCCCGACGCGCTGGACGGGGTGGACCCGGAGCGGGCACGCGGCACGGTGGACCTCGATCCGCCGCGGAACAGGGCTCTGGCCCGGGAGCTCGCCGAGCGGTCCTGCGTCCTGCTGGCGGACGCGGGGGGAACGCTGCCGTTGCGGGGCACCGGGCGGATCGCCGTCGTCGGCCCACGCGCCGACGACCCCCTGGCCATGCTCGGCTGCTACTCCTTCCCGAGCCACGTCGGGGTCCAGCACCCCGAGGCGCCCATGGGCATCGAGGTGCCGACCCTGCTGGAGGCGTTGCGCGGGGAGTTCCCGGACGCGGACGTCGACCACGCGCAGGGCTGCGAGGTGGACGGTACGGACGCCTCCCGGATCCAGGAGGCCACCGCCCTCGCGGCCGGGGCGGACGTCTGTGTGGCCGTGCTCGGTGACCGGGCCGGACTCTTCGGCCGCGGCACATCCGGAGAGGGCTGTGACGCGACCGACCTGGCGCTGCCAGGTCTCCAGGGCGAGCTGCTGGACGCGTTGCTCGCTACCGGCACGCCCGTCGTCCTGGTGCTGCTGACGGGGCGCACGTATGCGCTCGGCGGATGGGCGGACCGGCTGGCCGGTTGCGTGCAGGCGTTCTTCCCCGGCGAGGAGGGCGGTCCGGCGCTCGCGGGTGTGCTCTCGGGGCGGATCAACCCCTCGGGGCGTCTGCCCGTGAGCGTGCCCAGCGACCCCGGTGGCCAGCCGTGGACGTACCTGCAGCCGCCGCTGGGCCGGGCCAACGGGGTCAGCAGTCTGGACCCGACCCCGCTCTACCCCTTCGGCCACGGACTCTCGTACACCTCGTTCGGCTGGGAGCCGGGTGCCGACGTGCCGGCCGAGCTCCCCACCGACGGCGAGACGGACCTCGAGATCACGGTCCGCAACACGGGCGACCGTGACGGGGCCGAAGTGGTCCAGCTCTACGTCCATGACCCGGTCGCCCAGATCACCCGACCCGAGGCCCGGCTGATCGGATACGCCCGGGTGCCGCTCGCCGCGGGGGAGTCCCGGAAGGTCAGTTTCCGCTTCCACCCGGACCTGGTCTCCTTCACCGGGACCGGAGGGTTCCGGATCGTCGAACCAGGTGACCTGGAGCTCCGTTTCGCCACGTCCAGCGATGCGGCCGACGTGAAGCACACCGTACGGCTGCGTCTCACCGGAGCCGAGCGCGTCGTCGACCACGGCCGCCGCATGGTCTGCGCCACCTCGGTCGACGCGCTGGTCGCGCAGGACTGAGTACGAGGGCTCACGCCCCTCCGCGCGGTCTCCGCACACCCTCCCAGGGGTGCGGAGACCGCGTCGAAACTTTCGAAGGCCGCCTATGCGGTCCCCGTCCACGTGCTGGAATTCTGGAAGGCCGACCCGGCCGTGGTACTCCAGTACCTCGTGATGGACGTCGGCGGCGGCGGACCCGGATGTCCGGGCCCACCGGCCGGAGCGGGACGAGGAAGGCGGCAGGGATGAGCATCGAGATCTCGGACACCGAGGGGCGGGGCGCGAGGCTGGAGGTGGCCCCTGGGGCCACGGACGGGCCGCTTCGGGTAGGAATCCGGATCGAGGGCCGCTCGTCGCGCGTTTCCTGGTCCTGTTCCCCGGCCGCCGCCAGGGCGCTGGCGGCGGTACTCGTCGCGGCGGCCGCCGAGGCGGAGGACGCGCGTGCGGTGGAGCCCGTCACCGTCAAGGCGCGGGAGCTGTTGCGTGGAGACGTGCGGGACGGGGACCGGCGCATGACGGTGGAGGCCGCCAGGACGGACGGGGCCGAGGTCCGGGTGACGTGGACCTCTGGAGCTGGGCGCAGCTGGACCCAGACGTACGACGCCGAAGCAGGCATCCGGCTCCGGCGCCGCCGGTCGGCGTAGCGCGGCGCGCCTCGTGGTACGTCACATCTCGTAGTACGGCGAAAGTCGTAGTACGACGAGAGTCGTAGTACGGTGAATCTCGAACGAACAGACGGTCCGGCGCGCCCGGGCCGTCGCGTCCCGAGAATCCGGAGTCCCCTGTGAGTGCACTGTTCGAGCCCTTCACCCTGCGTTCGCTGACCATTCCCAACCGGCTGTGGATGGCCCCGATGTGCCAGTACAGCGCGGAGGTGTCCGGCCCCGACGCGGGCACGGTCAACGCGTTGCACCACGTCCACTACGGCGCCCGCGCCGTCGGCGGCACCGGCCTCGTCCTGGTCGAGGCCACCGCCGTCAGCCCGGAGGGCCGGATCAGTCCCGCGGACCTCGGTATCTGGAACGACCGCCAGGTGGAGGCGTTCCGCGACCTCACCGGCTTCCTGGCCGGCCAGGGGACGGTGCCCGGAATCCAGCTCGCCCACGCCGGACGGAAGGCGTCGACCGACCGCCCCTGGCTCGGCGGTGCACCCATCGGCGTCGCCGACGCCGAGGGCTGGACGCCGGTCGCCCCGAGCCCTCTCGCGTACGACGAGGCGCACACGGTGCCCTCCGAGCTGAGCGTCGAGGACATCCAGCAGGTCGTGCGGCAGTTCGCCGACGCCGCCCGTCGGGCGCTCGACGCGGGCTTTGAGGTCGCCGAGATCCACGGAGCACACGGCTATCTGATAGGTGAGTTCCTGTCCCCGCACAGCAACCACCGCACCGACGCCTACGGCGGCTCCTTCGAGAACCGCACACGCTTCGCACTGGAGGTCGTGGACGCCGTGCGCGCCGTCTGGCCCGAGGAGCTCCCGCTGTTCTTCCGCGTCTCCGCCACCGACTGGCTGACCGAGAACGCGGACGACCCGCGCGAGGGCTGGACCGCGGACGACACCGTCCGCTTCGCCCGCGAGCTGCTCGCGCACGGCGTCGACCTGTTGGACGTCTCGACCGGCGGCCTGGCGCCGAAGGCGCGGATCCCCGTGGAGCCCGGCTATCAGGTGCCCTTCGCCGAGCGGGTACGCAAGGAGACCGGCCTCCCGGTGGCAGCGGTGGGGCTCATCACGGACCCCGTGCAGGCCGAGAAGGTACTCGCCGACGGCAGCGCCGACGCGGTCCTTCTGGGCCGGGAACTGCTGCGCGACCCCTACTTCGCCCGCAACGCCGCACGGGCGCTCGGCGGCGACGTCCACGTGCCCGAGCAGTACGGGTACGCGGTGTGACGCCGCGTCCGTGGGTACGCTGAGCGGCGATGTTCACTCCCCAGGGCCCCACGTTGCGCGAACTGGCCGTACAGGCGCTCTCCTCGACGATGCGCGGATACGACCTGCTCGCCCCGAAGTTCGACCTGACTCCCTACCGGACCCCGGACCGGGTACTCGAAGCCGTCGCCGACGCGGTACGGCCCCTCGGGCCGTTCGGCCGGGGCCTGGACGTCTGCTGCGGCACCGGAGCGGGCGTGGGTGTGTTGCGGACGTTGTGCCAGGAGCGGGTCACCGGTGTCGACTTCAGTGCCGGCATGCTGGACGTCGCCCGGGCGGCGGACGCCGGGAGCGCCGGAGGGCCGGCGGTCGACTGGGTCCGGGCCGACGCCCGCGCGCTGCCGTTCGCGCACGCCTTCGACCTGGCCCTGAGTTTCGGGGCGTTCGGCCATTTCCTGCCGGAGGAACGCCCCGCACTGTTCGACCAGGTGCACGCGGCGCTGCGGCCCGGCGGGCTGTTCGTCTTCCCGGTGGGCGCCCCGCCCGCAGTGGGGTCCCGGGCCTACTGGTCGCTGCTCGGCTTCGACCTGGCCATGCGGGCGCGCAATCTGCTGTGGCGCCCGCCCTTCGTCATGTACTACCGCACGTTCCCGCTCGCGGGGGTGGTGGACGACCTCGTACGGACCGGATTCACGGTGCGGCTGCGGCCGTTGGAGGAGTTCGGCCGGAGACCGGACGGCAGCCCCCGCGTCCGGCTCGTGACGGCGTTCCGTGGATAGAACTACGACGACTCTCGTACGATGAAGGACCCTTTACGAAGTGGAGCCATTGTGACGACGAACGCCACGCGCGTGCTCGCCCACCCCTCGCGGGAGGAGATCCGCGTAGAGGGCGTGCTCCACGCGCTCTCCGACCCGATCAGGCTCCGGATCGTTCGCCAGCTGGCAGGGGCGACCGACGACCAGGCCTGTTCCCAATTCGATCTCCCGGTCTCCAAGTCCACCACCACCCACCACTTCAGGGTGCTCCGCGAGAGCGGCGTCATCAGCCAGTTCTACCGCGGTACCGCGAAGCTGAGCTGTGTGCGGGCGGAGGACCTGGACGCACTCTTCCCGGGCCTCCTGGACAGCGTGCTCGGCGGCGCGGACCGGCAGGCCGAGCGCCTCGGCCAGGGCTGACGTCCTGGGCCACCGGGAATCTCCAGGATTCCCGACACGAGTCGGGCTGACGGTCAGCGGCGCGAGCGGACGATGCGGCGGCAGCGCAGGCGCTGCCCGGTTTCCCGCAGGGTCCGCGCGGCAGGGCGTGCTGGGCGGTCACCGGGCCGTGCGACGCTTTCAGATCTGGTTCTCACCGCCGTCGACGTACAGGTTGGCGCCCATCATGTAGCTGCTGTCCGCCGAAGCGAGGAAGGCCACGGCGGCCGCAACCTCCTCCGGGCGCCCGATCCGGCCGATCGCGACTTCGGCGCCGAGCTTCGCCTTGAAAGCGGCTGCGTTTTCCTCACCCACGAGTTCGGTGATGCCGGAGGTGTCGATCGGTCCGGGCGAGATCGCGTTGACGCGAACGCCCCTGCTGCTGAGTTCGTTGGCCCAGGTCCGCGCGAAAGACCGGACGGCGGCCTTGGACGCCGCGTAGGCACCGAACGCCGGTGTGCCGTGGTCGGCGGCCGTGGAGGCGTTCAGGATGACCGAGGCGCCGTCATTCAGGAGCGGCAGCGCCTTCCGCACGGTCAGGAACGTGCCCTTGACGTTGACCTCGAAGATGCGGTCGAAGTCCTCGCCGGTGGTCTGCTCCAGCGTCGCGAACGAAGCGGTGGCCGCGTTGGCGAACAGCACGTCAAGGCCCATCCCTCGCTCGCGCACCGCGCCGTACAGCCGGTCCAGATCGGCCGGGTCCGTGATGTCACCCGGCACCGCGGTGACCGCGGTGCCGATGGACTCGACCGCTTCCTTCAGTTCGACCTCGCGCCGGCCGGTGATGAACACGTGCGCTCCCTCCGCCGCCAGCCGTGCGGCGGTGGCTCGGCCGATGCCTCGCGTCCCGCCGCCCGTGACGACAGCCGTCTTGCCTTCGAGTTTTCCCATGACGTGGCCTCTCCCTATTTCTGTTCCGACCGGGACAGAATGAGACCGTAGCACTTCTGTTCCGGTCGGAACAGAAGGGGTATGATCTGGAGCGTGGAAGCTACGAACAGGGCACCGGTCGGCCGGCCTCGAGGGTTCGACACCGACGAGGCCCTGCAACGGGCCATGGTCGTCTTCTGGGAACACGGCTATGACGCCGTCAGCCTCACCGACCTGACCCGCGCGATGGGAATCACGAAGACCAGCATGTACGCGGCCTTCGGCAACAAGGAGGACCTCTTCCGAAAGGCCCTGGAACGTTACGCCGAAGGGCCTGCCTCCTACAGCGCCCTCGCACTGCGGGAGCCCACCGCCCGGGAGGTGGCCGCCGCCTACCTCACCGGCTCCGTCCGTGCCTCCACCCGGGCCGGCTGTCCGGCCGGATGCCTCGGCGTCCAGGGCTTCCTGGCCGCGGGCCGTCTCGGGCAGAGCGCCGGCGACGCTCTCGCCGCGTGGCGCAACGACAACAGGGCACACCTTCACGACCGCTTCCGACGCGCCATCGACGAGGGCGACCTGCCCGCCGACGCCGACCCGGACACTCTTGCCCGCTACCTCATGACCATGGCGAACGGCGTCGCGGTCCAGGCGGCCATGGGCGCCACCCGGGACGAGCTCCAACAGGTCGTGGACGCCGCCCTCCACGCCTGGCCCCCCGCCTGACGGGCCGGTCCACGGTTGATGCCGGGGCGCGTCGGCCTACGGCCGGCTGGTGCTCACCCCCGGACCGGCCCGTCAGCGCCTGACGCTGTCGCCACGGGCCGCGTCGAGCAGCCCCGACCAGTCGGGGATCTTCACCCGCCCGCGTCCGAGCGAGCGGCCGAGTGCCGTCTCCGCGCGTTCGATGGCCAGCCAGCCGTCCCATTCCACCGGCCGTAGCCCCTGAGCCCGCAGAGCACCCAGGGGGTCGGTTGCCACCTCCCGGCCGGCCAGCAGCGACGCGTCCTCGATGAGCGAGGCGACCGTCTCCTTGGCGCACGATCTGTTGGAGCCGATCACCCCGGTGGGACCACGCTTGATCCACCCGGCCACGTACTCGCCGGGCGACACGGTTCCGTCCCTGGTCACCCGCCCCGCCAGATGCGGCACGGTGCCGCGCACCGGGTCGAAGGGCAGGCCGGGCAGGGGCGTCCCCCGGTATCCCACGGCCCGCAGGACGAGCTGGGCCTCGATGTCCTCGTACGTCCCGGTGTCCCGTACGCCTCCGGCGCCGTCAGGCGCCGTCCGCGCGAACCGCACTCCCGCGACCCGCCCGTCCCTCTCCAGCAGTTCCACCGGGCGCAGGAAGAACCGCAGCCGGATGCGGCGCTCGCGGTCGGCGGCCCCGGACGGCGGATCCGCCGCCCACCCGCGCAGGACGTCCAGATTGCGCCGGACCACGGCGGGCAGTGCCGCCCCAGGGTCCTCCGCCGTACCCGCGTACGCCGGATCGAGTGCGAGATCCGTCCCGTCGACGACGACCCCCGCCCTGGGGAGCGTGCCGAGCTCGCGCAGTTCCTTGGTGGTGAACCTGGCCTGCGAGGGGCCGCGCCTGCCGATGATGTGCACTTCACGCACCCGGCTCGCCCCCAGTGCGTCCAGGGCGGCCCGCGGTACGTCCGTGCCCCGCAGCTCGGCCGCGCCGCGGGCGAGGATCCGGGCCACGTCGACCGCCACGTTGCCGACCCCGACCACCACGGCCGAACGCGCCAGGAGAGGGAAGCCGTCGACGGCGGCGTCGGGGTGGGCGCTGTACCAGGAGACGAATTCGGTGGCGGAGAAACTCCCCGGCAGCCCCTCACCGGGTACGGCGAGCGGCCGGTCGGCCGCCGCGCCGACGCAGTAGACCACCGCGTGGTACAGCTCCTTCAGCCGGGCGGGTGACAGGCCACCCGCGCCACCCACCTCGACATGTCCGACGAACGTGATCCGTTCGTCCTCCAGGACGGCCCGGAGGCTGCTCTGCAGTGACTTGATCTTCTCGTGGTCGGGTGCCACGCCGTAGCGCACCAGTCCGTACGGCGTGGGCAGCCGGTCCAGCACGTGCACCCGCACCTCGGGTACCCGCGTCTGCCGCAACAGGGCCTGAGCCGTGTAGACCCCGCTGGGGCCCGAACCGACGACGGCGACACGGAGCACGGCGCACCTCCTCCCGGACGATGCCTCCAGCATGGCACCGCCACGCGGAGGAGGGGAGTGGTGCGGCCCGGCACCCTTCAGGCCATCAGGCCGCGCATCCGGTCGATCTCCACCGTCTGCTGGGCGACGACGTCGTTGGCCATCTCCTCCACCAGCACGTTGTTGCCGTCCGCGAGAGCCTCGGTGGCCATGGTGACCGCACCCTGGTGGTGGGTGATCATCAGCTCGAGGAACAGCCGGTCGAAGGCCTTGCCCTGCGCGGCACGCAGCCGCCCTATCTGCGCGTCGGTCGCCATGCCGGGCATCGCGGAGTGGTCGTGCGTCTCCTCGCGGTCGTCGCCGCCGTTGTTCTTCAGCCAGCCCTCCATGGCACCGATCTCGGGCTTCTGGGATGCCGAAATGCGTCGCGCGAGCCGTTCGACGGACGGGGAGGACGCCCGTCCGGGGACGAGCGCGGTGAGTACCAGGGCTTGTTCGTGGTGCTCGATCATCATGCGGGCGTACCGGAAGTCGGCGGAGTTGGGCGTATCGTCCCCGGCGGCTTCCGCCGCTTCCTCGGCCGACAGCGTCCTGGCCGGTTCTCCGGGCTTCCCGGGCGCCACGACCGACATGCCCTTGTCCGCCCCAGACGCTTCGCCGCTGCCGCTGCCGCTGCCGTCGTCGCAGCCGCCCAGTGCGAGAACTGCGGCCAGGAGCGTCACCGTCAGGGCGGGTGAGCGCAGGCGTGTAATTCGACGGGGCATCAACACGGCGACCTCCATTGCCACATGAGTCTGTTGCAGACCGTCCTAACACCTTCCGCCGGGCCGTGATCAAAAACTTTTATTACGTCTCTGTTGCCATCTGTTGGTGTGTACATGCGAGGGACGATACTGCCGGGGTCCAAGAACCGTTCGTCGGCGAACGGATACAAGGGAGGACACAGTGACTTCGTTGCACACCACCAGCGTGCGGCGCAGACGTCTGGGCGCGGCAGCAGCCGCGGCCGGGCTCATCGCGACGCTGTTCACGGCCGGGCCCGCGGCCGCGACACCGGACCCGGGCGACACCGCCACCACCCGCAGCGGTGTCTCCGCGAGCGAGCAGGCCGAAGCACGGGCCGCGATCGAGAGCGGCGAGATACCCGGCGTGGACGAGATCGTCCACAGCGCCAACATCGAACACCTCGCGAACGTCCCCAAGGACGCGCTCCAGGGGAACAACACGGACCTGGCGTTCCAGGGCACCTACGCCTACGCCGGGAACTACGACGGCTTCCGGATCTTCGACATCCGCAACCCGAAGAAGCCGAGGACCGTCGCGCAGGTCCTGTGCCCCGGTTCGCAGAACGACATCTCGGTCTCCGGGAATCTCCTCTTCCTGTCGACCGACTCCTCCCGCAGCGACAACTCCTGTGCCAGCACCACCCAGCCGGCCACGGAGAAGTCCTCCTGGGAGGGCATGAAGGTCTTCGACATCAGCGACAAGCGCAACCCGAAGTACGTCGCCGCCGTCGAGACCGCCTGCGGTTCGCACACCCACACGATCGTGCCCGAGCGCAAGAGCGTGTACGTGTACGTCTCGTCGTACTCGCCCAACGAGACCTTCCCGGACTGCCGGCCGCCGCACGACGGGATCTCCGTCATCAAGGTGCCGCGCAGCGCGCCCGAGGACTCCCGGATCGTGAACTTCCCGGTGCTCTTCCCGGACGGCGGCAACCCGGGCGCGCCGGCCAATCCCGGCGTCTCGAAGACCACCGGGTGCCACGACATCACCGTCCTGCCGTCGAAGGACCTGGCAGCCGGGGCGTGCATGGGTGACGGCCTGCTGTTCTCCATCAAGGACCCGGAGAACCCGAAGATCATCGACCGGGTGCAGGACAACGTGAACTTCGCGTTCTGGCACTCGGCGACCTTCAACCAGGACGCCGACAAGGTCGTCTTCACCGACGAGCTCGGCGGCGGTGGCGCGGCCACCTGCAACGACGAGATCGGCCCGACCCGTGGTGCCGACGGCATCTACGACATCACCGGCAGGGGGGACCACCGCAAGCTGGTCTTCCGCAGCTACTTCAAGATCGACCGTCCGCAGGCGGACACCGAGGTGTGCGTCGCGCACAACGGCTCGATCATCCCGGTCAAGGGCAAGGACCTCATGGTCCAGGCCTGGTACCAGGGCGGTATCTCCGTATGGGACTTCACCGACTCCTCGAAGCCCGAGGAGATCGCGTACTTCGAGCGCGGTCCGGTCTCCACGGACGCGGTCACCACGGCCGGCCCGTGGTCGGCGTACTACTACAACGGCCACATCTACTCCAACGACATCGCCAAGGGCTTCGACGTCCTGAAGCTCAACGACCGGAGGACCGACCCGGCGAAGAAGGTGCGGCTGCCGGAGCTCAACGTGCAGACGCAGCCGGACTACTTCGGCCGCTGATCCGTCCACGCCTCCCGCAGATGAGCGCGAGTGCCCCGCCGGGCGGTGTCCGCCCGGCGCGGCACGCATATCTCATTGACCCATGAGCGGCACCGGGACATGCTTGACCCCTGGTTCCGGCGATGCGGGGGATCGCCGGAATCAGGCCGCGGGGTCACGTGCCGCCCGGTCGCTCAGGCGGCCGGCCGGACGCTGGTACCCGAGGCGGTGGCCCACTCCACCAGCAGGTGCTGGTACTCCGTCTCGTCCTCGGCGGACAGCAGTCCGCCCGAGCGCTGCCACAGGTCACGGATCTCGGCGTTGACGACAGAGGCGGGGCGCACGGCGACGGACGTGTTCGGATACGGGGACATGTCCACCAAGCTAAACCCCCTTCGGGCTCCCGGCCCCCTTCGTGGACAGGGATATCCCTCACACCCCCTGCCGGAATCCTTCACGGAACGCGGTGGGTGGGCCCGGCGGCTTCCCGCCGTTCCGTGTACGTGGTGTATCCGGCTACGGACAACGCGACCAGGGCGGCCCCCGACAGCACCCCGCCCAGTACGTCACTCATCCAGTGCACACCCAGGTAGACGCGTGTGAGGGACACACCGGCCACGGAGACGGCGGCCAGTGCCAGTGACCCCCACCACACCGATGGCTCCACGCCGTGCAGGCGTAGCAGCCACATCAGGAGCCCGCAGGCCACCGCCGCGCTCATGGCGTGTCCCGAGGGGAAGGCCGCGTAGTGCGCCGAGTCCACCGGGTCGGGCCACTGCGGGCGTTCCCGGCCCACGGCCCACTTCAGCCCCTGCTGCAGCAGGGTGCCGACCAGGCTGGTCGCCGCCACCCAACCCGCGAGCAGGCGCGCACCTCGCCGCCACAGCGTGATCACGACCACGGCGGTCAGGACGCGCATCGTCCAGGGATCCCACACCCAGTCCGTCAGCACCCGGCTGGCCCGGACCAGTCCCGGCTCGTCCACCGCCCTGCGGTGCAGACCGTCGGCCACCGTGGTGTCCAGCGAGATCAGCGGCGGCCAGCGGACCGCGACCAGCACGAGGACGACGAGGGACAAGGCGGCGCAGACGAGGCCGGTGGTCAGGAAGGGGACTCGGGTGCGGGGAGGGAAAGGAGGGGAGTGCATGGGGTCGATACTCGTGCACGATCCGTGCGAGAAGCTATCCCAGTGCCCTCAGACCCGGTACGAAGGCCACCAGCAGGGGGACCACGGGCACCAGCGCTGCGGCTGCGGTCAGCCGCAGCCGGCGGCCGGCCGTGAGCCGTTCCACCGGCGTGAGAAGGCGGTTCACCCTCAGCGGCATCTGCGCGCCCGAGGTCGGTGCGGGACCGAACACCCCGCGGTCCTCGTTGAGTTCGACCAGGGCGAGGGCGGTCGTGAGGCGTCCGAAGCGCCGTGACGCCACATCGTCCGCGGCGAGTTCGACGAGACGGTGCATCTCGTCGCGGAACGCGGCGAACACTGGTACCTGGGGGAACCCGGTCGCGAGTGCGTCCGAGCAGTGCAGGAGCCAGTCGTGGCGGGCCTGCGCGTGGCCCTGCTCGTGCGCCAGCACGGCATCGAGCTGACGGCCCTTCAGCCGGTTGAGAGCCGCGGTGGTGATGACCAGTTGGGGTGCCGTCCCCGACATCCACCACGCGTCCGGCCGTTCGCCCTCCAGTACGACGAGGCGTCCGCTGCCGGGTTCCTCTCCGGGCATCAGCGGGGAACGGACCAGCAGTTCGGTGCGCCGCCGCCTGCGACGGGCCCGGGCCCGGTGGATCTCCCGTACGAGCATGGCGGCGGTCCATACGCCGCCGAGTGCCAGCAGGACCGCGATGACCGCCGACCACGGGCCGTACGCGCCCAAGGCGTACGCCTCGACCACGGCGTGCGGGGCGGGTGCGAAGACATGGCCGCGGACCGCCTGCCAGGCGGCGGCCGCGCTGAAGGTCATGGAGAGCCCGAACGACAACAGGACGCCCGCGACCACGCACTGCCACACCCACAGGGCCACGACGGGCTCACGCTCAGGCCATCGGGCCCTGGCCATCAGGCCCGGGGCCACGACGGCGGCCAGTGCACCGAGCAGCAGGAGCGCGAGGGAGACCAACATGGGCGTCAGCCTATGAGTGCCGCGGTGTCCAGGGGTATGGCCGCGCACGTCAAGTGACGTACGACACGGGCCGCAGGGCCCTGCCTCACAGGGTGAGCAGCATGGCGAACATGGCTATGCCCATGGTCAGCCTGCACGCCAGGGCCAGCTCCGGCCGCGCACCCCAGGCCGGGGCCGTCAGGCCACCGCCGGCCGGCGCGGGAGCAGGTATGAGCTGCCCCGCCGAGCCCAGGACGTAGAGCGCGTAGTAGATGAGCAGGGCCCCCGTGATCACAGGGATGCCTCCGGATCCGGCGGCCCCCGCGCCGTGGCCCGGGTGGCCGCCCCCCGGCGCCATGGCCACGGCCATGTAGACCATGGCCAGCGAACCCACCAGGTGGTGCAGATGATGGCCGCCACGCCTGGCGCACACCACGGCGTGCAGCGAGGCGGCGCCGAATACCGCCGCGTACACCGCCCACGTCCGTTCCGGGAGTGTGAACAGGGCGGCGGGCATCGCCATCGCGGCCATCCCGAACCCCATCAGAGCCTCGGCGCGCGCCGATCCGCGTTCCCGCGCCGTGCTGTCGCGCGCCCGCAACAGGCAGTAGGCACCCGTGGCCCCGCACAGCACCATGAGCAGCCAGCCGGACAGCGCCGGTCCGTGCACGGTGCACCTCCCCCCTGGGATCACGCCGGTGTCGTCCCATCGATGCCCCGTTCCTGTCGCCCCTACCGGGGCGCATTGGAGTACTGGGGGGAGCGCGCCGGGGGCCTGCGGAGGCTGGTCGGGGCCGGGTTAGTCTCGGGAAAGCACAGTCGACAGCGCACCACCGGAGACGCCACATGGACATCGCACCGGCCACGGCACGGGCAGAACTGACCTTCCGCGACGCGACGGAGGGCGATGTGCCGGTGCTGGTGCGACTCGTCGAGTCCGCCTACCGGGGCGACGCCAGCCGTGCCGGATGGACCACGGAGGCGGACATCCTCCAGGGGCAGCGCACCGACGCCGACGGGGTCCGCGAGGTGCTCGCGGCCCCCCACGGCCGGGTCCTCCTCGTCGAGCGGGGCGATGATCCGGTCGCGTGCTGCCAGCTCGAACACCGCGGGAAGGCCGCGTACTTCGGCATGTTCGCGGTCAGACCGGATCTGCAGGGCGCGGGCCTCGGCAAAGTGATCATCGCGGAGGCGGAGCGCACGGCCCGCGACAGCTGGGGCGTGAGCGAGATGCACATGACGGTGATCTCCGTCCGCGAGGAGCTGATCGCCTGGTACGAGCGCCGGGGGTACCGCCGTACGGGAGAGCTGACACCCTTTCCGTACGGCGACGAGCGCTTCGGTATCCCGCAGCGTGACGACCTCACGTTCGAGCTGCTGGTCAAGGCGCTGTAGCCCGCAGGTGGGACAGGCCGGCGGAATCCGGCGGTCAGGCGGTGAAGCGGCCCGCGCGCCGGATCTCCGGATAGTCGGTCGTCGCGCCGTCGAGCCCCAGCGCGCGGACGAGGCGCAGATGGTCCTGGGTGTTCACCACCCAGCCGATCACCCTCAGGCCCTCCGCATGCGCCTGCTCGACCACCTCGAGGGTGAGGCGGCGGATGTTCAGCGCGAGCGTCGCCGCACCCACGGCCTTCGCCCGTTCCACCACGTCACCTTCCCAACGGCTGGCGATGAGCACCGTCCGCACGCCAGGGACCAGCTGCGCGATCTCGGCGACCGCCTCGTCGTGGAACGAGGACACCTCGACACGGCCGGCCAGATCACGTCGCAGCATCACCTCGGCCAGTGCCCTCGCGGCCGCCACGTCCTTGATCTCGGCCTGTACCGGGGAGCCGATCGCGTCGAGCACCTCCTCGAAGACGGGCACCCGTTCGCCCTGGCCGGCGTCGAGCTCTCGGAGCTCCGCCATGGTCTTCTCGGCGATCAGACCCCGCCCGTCCGTCGTGCGGTCCACGGCGGGGTCATGCATCACGGCGAGTGCGCCGTCCTTGCTCAGATGGAGATCCAGCTCGACGGCGTCCATGCCGGCCTGCTCCGCGTGCGCGAACGAGCGCAGCGTGTTCTCCGGTTCGACACCCATGACCCCGCGATGACCGATGGTGAGAAAAGTCAAGGCACTCCCGCTTCCGTCCGTCGTGTCCGCCCCGTGCGGCTTCCGCACCAGGGAACCAGTTCTCGCACGCCGAACGGTCACCGCCTGTCGACTCCGGTGGAAGGAGTTGTCGCATGGATGTGTGGCAGGAAAAATAGCGGTGAAGATGAGGGGTGGCAGGATAATTTTCATCTCTCCACTTGTCCGCAGGAACCGCACATGGATACGGTTGCTTGACGCGAGGTTCTCCCGTGAAGGAAGTGTTATGACGGAAATTCTTGAGCATGCCACCGCCACCGGCGCGATAGCTGCTTCCCAGCGGGTCGTGGAGCACCCGGCCTGGCCCGCGCTCAAGAGTGCCGTGGAAGAGCTCCGTCCCTGGCAGTCCAAGGACGGCTCCATCGACTTCGAGGCCGACGGGGCGCCCTCCGTCGAGACGGCCGGAACCGTCATCGAACGTGTGATCGCGGCGGTCGAGCAGCTCTCCCCGCTGCTCCCGCACGACGACGTCTACCACCGCGCGCTCGTCGCCGACCTGCGCCGCTGGGCCGCGGACGGCTTCGGAGTCCCGGACTTCCTCGACTCCCTGCTCGCCTTCCAGCCGGCGAAGGACCGCGTGGACGGCCTGCAGCACCTGGTGGTCTTCGCGATGTACACCCAGAACGGCAATCCGGACCGCAATCTCGAAGCCGTCGTGCTGCGCATGGTCTGGCCCGATTGGCTCGCCGACCTCGAGGCCACGCGGTACGACAACCCGCTGTTCTGCGGCATCACCTTCGAGGACTTCACCGCGGGCTACGACACCAACTCCGCGGTGCTCTTCCCCGAGACCATCGCCGTACGTGAGGCTCCGGAGCGCTTCAGCTGGGGCGGCATCTTCTGCGACCGGGAGGCCGCGCGCTTCCGCCGTGTGACCGAGGCGTCCGTCGACCTGCTGGGCGTGGAGCTGCCCGACGACATCCGCGAGATGATCGGTGACCAGAAGCGCTGTGAGCAGGCCTTCGTGCTCTGGGACATGGTCCACGACCGCACCCACAGTCACGGTGACCTCCCGTTCGACCCCTTCATGATCAAGCAGCGCCAGCCGTTCTGGATGTACGGGCTGGAGGAGCTGCGCTGCGACCTCACAGCCTTCAAGGAGGCCGTGAAGCTGGAGGCCGACGGCTTCGGCCAGGGCCGTGACGTCCAGTTCGCGGTGCTCTTCGACCGGATGTTCCGTTTCCCCGTCACCGGCGAGCGCGTGCGCAACTACGACGGCCTCGGTGGCCAGCTGCTCTTCGCCTACCTCCACAAGCACGACGTGGTCCGTTGGACCGACAACACGCTGAAGATCGACTGGGACCGTGCTCCGCAGGTCACCAACCAGCTCTGCGGAGAGATCGAGAAGCTCTACCGTGACGGCATCGACCGCCCCAAGCTCGTGCACTGGTTCGCGGCGTACGACCTGGTCGCGACGTATCTCGCCCCCCACCCGGGATCCCGCTGGGCCAAGGGTCCGGACGCCCTGGACGTGACTCAGCCGCCCCGGAAGCTCGTCGACGACGTGCTTCCGGACGAGTTTCCCCTGAGCATGTTCTATGAGGCGCTGTCGAAGAAGCTGAAGCATGTGATCGCCTCGACCCGGGGGATCACCGCGGCGGACGCCGGGCGGGCAGCAGCGTGAGCGCGGGTTCTGAGGAGACGGTGGCGATGAACGGAACAGGCAGGACCGACAGCGGTGCGCTCGAGGGCGCGGTGGTCGCGGTGGCCGGAGCGGCGGGGCCGGCGGGCCGCGCCACCTTGCTCCGGCTCGCCGAGGCGGGCGCGACCGTGGTCGCCTCCGACGCCAATCCCGAGCGTCTCGCGGAGGCCGTCGACGCCGCGCGGTACGCACACGGCGGGGCGACGGTCACCGGGGACACGGTCGATCTGCTCGACCTGGCGGCCACCCGGGACTGGGTCGCCAAGACGGAGAAGGAATTCGGCCGCGTCGACGGCCTCGTCCACCTCGTGGGCGGCTGGCGCGGTGGTTCCGGATTCGCGGACACCAGCCTCGCCGACTGGGACTTCCTGGAGAAGCTGCTGATCCGTACCGTCCAGTCGACGTCGCTCGCGTTCCAGGACGTTCTCCAGCGCAGCGACCGCGGCCGGTACGTGCTGATCAGTGCGGCCGGTGCCAGCAGGCCCACCGCCGGAAACGCGGCCTACTCCGCGTCGAAGGCGGCGGCCGAGGCCTGGACACTCGCCCTGGCCGACGCCTTCCGCAAGGCGGGGGGCGACGCGGGACCGACTTCCGCGGCTGCGATCCTGGTCGTCAAGGCATTGGTGCACGACGCGATGCGCGCCGAGCGCCCGAATGCGAAGTTCGCGGGCTTCACGGATGTCACGGAGCTGGCCGAGGCCATCGCCGGAGTCTGGGACGAGCCCGCCGGAGAAGTGAACGGAAAGCGTCTGTGGCTGACCCCGCAACCGTAAGGACCGATGCGCGACGTCATCACGACCCGCAGGTACGCGGTTTCGCCAGTGACAACTACGCGGGTGCGCACCCCGAGGTTCTCGCGGCGCTCGCCCTCGCCAACGGCGGCCACCAGGTCGCCTACGGCGAGGACGACTACACCGGACACCTCCAGCGGATCATGCACAGCCACTTCGGTCCCACCGCTGAGGCATTCCCGGTCTTCAACGGCACCGGAGCCAACGTCGTCGCCCTCCAGGCGCTGACCGACCGCTGGGGCGCGGTGATCTGCGCCGAGTCCGCCCACATCAACGTGGACGAGGGCGGCGCGCCGGAGCGGATGGGCGGACTGAAACTGCTCACCGTCCCGACACCGGACGGCAAGCTCACGCCGGAGCTCATCGACCGCGAGGCGTACGGCTGGGACGACGAGCACCGGGCGATGCCGCAGGTCGTGTCGATCACCCAGAACACCGAACTGGGCACGGTCTACACCCCCGGCGAGATCCGCGCGATCTGCGAGCACGCCCACGAGCGGGGCATGAAGGTCCACCTGGACGGGGCGCGGATCGCCAACGCCGCCGCGTCGCTGGACGTGCCCATGCGTACGTTCACCAACACGGTCGGGGTCGACGTCCTCTCGTTCGGGGGCACCAAGAACGGTGCGTTGTTCGGCGAGGCGGTCGTCGTCCTGAACCCGGATTCCGTCCGGGCCATGAAGCACCTGCGCAAGCTGTCCATGCAACTCGCCTCCAAAATGCGCTTCGTCTCGGTACAGCTGGAGGCGCTGCTCGCACGTGACCTCTGGCTGCGCAACGCGCGCCATGCCAATGCCATGGCCCAGCGGCTCGCCGACGGGGTCCGCGCGGTGGACGGCGTGGAGATCCTTCACCCGGTCCAGGCCAACGCGGTCTTCGCACGGCTGCCGCACGAGGTGACCGAGCGGCTGCAGAAGCGGTTCCGGTTCTACTTCTGGGACGAGAAGGCCGGAGACGTCCGCTGGATGTGCGCGTTCGACACCCGCGAGGACGACGTGGACGCCTTCGTGCTGGCGCTCAAGGAGGAGATGGCCAGGGAGTGACGGTGTGCATGGCTATGCGGTCGATCGGAAATCTATTGCCTCTGGTCGGCCGCCTGGCTACGCTCCGTGGGTATGAATCCGATCCAGCATGCCCCCGCACTCTCGGCCTACCTCGCCGCTGACGAGGTCATCGACCATCACCACCCGCTCGTGCGGGAGGCAGCCGAGCGCCTCGGCTCCGGAACGGCTGACGCATATACATACGCGTCCGATGCCTTTACATATGTGCGTGACACCATCCCTCACTCGATGGACGTGGGGGACCCGAGAGTCACCTGGCGCGCCTCCGACGTCCTCGCCGAGCGCACCGGCATCTGCTACGCCAAGGCCCATGCGCTGACCGCCCTGCTGCGGGCAGCGGGCATCCACGCCGGCCTCTGTTACCAGCGGCTGACCGCGGGCGACGGCACGGGCCTCGTCGTGCACGGCCTGGTCGCGGTACGGCTCCCCGCGTGGGACAGGTGGATCCGGCAGGATCCACGGGGGAACGTGGGCGGGATCGATGCCCGGTTCTCGGCGGGTGCGGAACGGCCGGCCTGGGTGGCGCGGCCGGAGCTCGACGAGATGGACTACCCGGAGGTCTACGCCGCACCGCACCCGACCGTTCTCCGCGCGCTGCGGAGCTACCGCGACGGAGCGGAACTGGGCAGGAACCTGCCGTCCGCACTGTGAAGCCGCCGCCCGCCGCGGAGCGGCGGGCGGCGGGACGTCACTTCCGCTCCACGACGGATCAGCCGAGCTCGCGTGCCTCCGCGGGCGTCGGGGCCGTACCGCCGAGGTGGGACGGGACCCACCAGGTGTCGGCCGCGTCCCTGGGGCGCACCGGATAGGCGCGCTGTGCCGCCTCGAGGAGCTCCTGGACGCGCTCACGGAGCCGACGGGTGATCGCCCCCGCGTACTGGTCGGCCGGGGCCTCCACGGCCTCTCCCACCCGGATGGTGATCGGGGTGTGGCTGCGCCGGAAGTTGCGCGGCCGTCCCTTGGTCCACAGTCGCTGGGTGCCCCAGAGCGCCATCGGGATCAGCGGTACGCCGGCCTCCTGGGCCAGTCGCGCGGCGCCCGACTTGAAGCTCTTCAGGGTGAAGGACTGCGAGATGGTCGCCTCGGGGAACACGCCCACGATCTCGCCGGCGCGCAGTGACGCCAGCGCGTGCGCGTAGGCGTCCTCGCCCTGGTTGCGGTCCACGGGGATGTGCTTCATGCCGCGCATCAGGGGTCCGGACACCTTGTGGCGGAACACCGACTCCTTCGCCATGAAGCGGACGAGCCGCTTCTGGGGCAGGGCGCCGAGTCCGGTGAAGATGAAGTCCAGATAGCTGATGTGATTGCTGACCAGAACCGCGCCACCGGTCTTCGGGATGTGCTCCGAACCCTGGGTGTCGATCTTCAGGTCGAGCGCCTTGAACAGCGTGCGAGCGGCGCCGATGACCGGCCGATAGACGAGTTCTGCCATCTGGATGAAGACCCTTCTTCAATGCCTGGGGAGGGTTCTCCCGGCGGAAGTTACGCAGCCGTAGGTTTTCGGCATTGTGGCGATCGTGCCCCATGCGCGACGCCGTGGCCAGCCCCAAAGGCCCCAGGACGAGAGATTCTCGTCACGTGAATCCTCCGGGAATGTAATGCCGTCGCAGGACGCTGACCCTTTGCGCAGAGCTCTGAGAGGGAGGACCGGATGGATGGACGGGCGGCCGTCGGCACTTTGGGCGCGGCCCAACTCGGCGTGGAACTGGGGGATCGGGCCACTCTGGTCCAGTTCTCCACCGCGTTCTGCCAGCCGTGTCGTGCGACCCGGCGCACCCTCGCCGAGGTGGCGGGCATGGTCGAGGGCGTGGCCCACGTCGAGATCGACGCCGAGGAGCATCTGGCGCTCGTGCGCAGCCTCGGTATCAGCCGGACCCCCACGGTGCTGGTGCTCGACGCGGCGGGCCGCATCATCCGTCGGGCGGCGGGACAGCCGCGCACGGCGGATGTCGTAGCGGCGCTGGGGCAGGCGATGTGACGGGCCGTGACACATCTCCCACATGACTGGACGCACTTGACTGTGTACACCACGCATCGTCATTCTGACGCTATGCCGCCAGCACTCCTTCTCTTCGGCCGGGTCCACATCGACCTCGCGCGTCACGCGAGCGCGTGCTGTCAGGGTGCGTGACGAACCAGCGGACCCGTACGCCTCTTCGCAGAAGGATCTTCCCATGACGGCCTCGCCCGACCTCGGTACTTCCCGGACGGCTGCTCCCGGACTTCTCCGCTCCGTCTTCCGGCAGCATGCCGCCGGAGTCGCCGTGATCACCGCCGCCGGAGCGGCTCCCGTCGGTTTCACCGCGACCTCGCTCAACTCCGTCGCCGCCGAGCCGCCGCTCATCTCCTTCGGGGTGGGCACGTCGTCCTCCAGCTGGCCCGTGGTCTCGGAGGCGGAGCACGTCGGTGTCCACATACTCGGCGAGGGGCAGCGGGAGCTGGCCGCGAGGTTCGCCCGCAGCGGCGCCGACCGGTTCGGGCCGTCCACCGACTGGCGTGCGGGGCCCGAGGGTGTGCCCCTGCTCGGGGGAGTGGTGGCGTGGCTGGTGTGCCGTGTGGTGGCCCGGGTTCCGGCGGGGGACCACCGCATCGTGATCGCCGAGGTCGTGGCCGGGGACCCCTCGGGAGGCGGTCGGCCGCTGGTCTACCACCAGGGCGGTTTCACGGCTCTGCGAGACTGAGCGGGAGCAGGGCGGCAACGGAACGGACATGGTTGTCCACGTCACAGTTCCAAGCGCTTGCTTATGGGTAACGTACTGGGTGTACTGGCGAGTAATATTTCGCCGGGAGCCGGGTCGCCCCCGACCGGAATCCGCCCGATAAGGCGCCTATGCTGCGTGCAACAAGGCAGCCCAGAAATGACGATGCAGTAGGAGAGCCGGCGTGAGCTTGAGGATCGTTGTCTGTGTGAAGTACGTGCCCGACGCCACCGGCGACCGGCACTTCGCCGATGACCTGACCCTGGACCGTGACGACGTCGACGGTCTGCTGTCGGAGCTCGACGAGTACGCGGTCGAGCAGGCGCTGCAGATCGCCGACGAGGCGGACGACGCGGAGATCACCGTGCTCACGGTGGGCCCCGAGGACGCCAAGGACGCGCTGCGCAAGGCGCTGTCGATGGGTGCCGACAAGGCCGTCCACGTCGAGGACGACGACCTGCACGGCACCGACGTCATCGGCACCTCCCTGGTCCTGGCCAAGGCGGTCGAGAAGACCGGTTACGACCTGGTCATCTGCGGCATGGCGTCGACCGACGGCACCATGGGTGTGCTCCCGGCGCTGCTCGCGGAGCGCCTGGGCGTCCCGCAGGTCACCCTGCTCTCCGAGGTCTCGGTCGACGGCGACACCGTGAAGGGACGTCGCGACGGCGACTCCGCGAGCGAGCAGCTCGAGGCCTCCCTGCCGGCCGTGGTCTCCGTGACCGACCAGTCGGGCGAGGCTCGCTACCCGTCGTTCAAGGGCATCATGGCGGCGAAGAAGAAGCCGGTGGAGTCGCTGGACCTGGAGGACCTGGAGATCGAGGCGGACGAGGTCGGCCTGGGTGGCTCCTGGACCGCGGTCGACTCCGCGGCCGAGCGTCCCGCCCGCACGGCGGGCACGATCGTCAAGGACGAGGGCGAGGGCGGCAAGCAGCTGGCCGCCTTCCTCGCGGAGCAGAAGTTCATCTAGACACAGCCCTGCGGGCCAGACGTTCGTCTGCGCCCCGGCTGCTCCCTCACCCGTCCCGCCCTCCCTCGCACGCAGGAGATTGAAGTCCCATGGCTGAAGTTCTCGTCTATGTCGACCACGTGGACGGTGCCGTCCGCAAGCCCACCCTGGAGCTGCTGACGCTCGCCCGCCGCATCGGCGAGCCCGTCGCCGTCGCCCTCGGCAACGGGGCCGCCGACACCGCCGCCGCACTCGCCGAGCACGGCGCGGTCAAGGTCCTGACCGCCGACGCGCCGGAGTTCGCCGACTACCTCGTCGTACCGAAGGTGGATGCCCTCCAGGCCGCCTACGACGCCGTGTCCCCGGCTGCCGTGCTGCTGCCCTCCTCGGCCGAGGCCAAGGAGATCGCGGCCCGCCTGGCGCTCCGCATCGGCTCCGGCATCATCACCGACGCCGTCGACGTCGAGGCCGGCGCCGAGGGTCCGGTCGCCACGCAGTCGGCGTTCGCCGCCTCGTACACGACCAAGTCCCGTGTCTCCAAGGGCACTCCGGTCATCACGGTCAAGCCGAACTCGGTGGCCGTCGAGGCCGCCCCGGCCGCGGGCGCCGTCGAGGCCCTCACGGTCTCCTTCTCCGCCACGGCCACCGGCACCAAGGTCCTCTCGCGCACTCCGCGTGAGTCGACCGGGCGTCCGGAGCTGACCGAGGCCGCGATCGTCGTCTCCGGCGGCCGTGGTGTCAACGGCGCGGAGAACTTCGCGATCATCGAGGCGCTCGCCGACTCCCTCGGTGCGGCTGTCGGTGCCTCGCGTGCCGCGGTCGACGCCGGCTGGTACCCGCACACCAGCCAGGTCGGTCAGACCGGCAAGAGCGTGTCCCCGCAGCTGTACATCGCCTCGGGCATCTCCGGTGCGATCCAGCACCGGGCCGGCATGCAGACCTCGAAGACCATCGTCGCGGTCAACAAGGACGCCGAGGCGCCGATCTTCGACCTCGTCGACTACGGCGTCGTCGGTGACCTCTTCGCCGTCGTCCCGCAGCTCACCGAGGAGGTCAAGTCCCGTAAGGGCTGACCCCGCAGGAGTTCTGTCCGTGTGACGGCCCGGGGCCGCGTGGTGTTCGCACCGCGCGGCCCCGGGCCGTTTCCGATCACCATTGACGCGGAACAGGGAGGCTTATAACTTCACCATGCGGATGAATCATTCCGGTCAGCGGAATTCCTGAACAAGTGGAGGGTACGGCCATGGGTCAGCAGGAGAAGGTGGCGACGAGCCTCACCGGCACGGTCGGCGCGGAGATCGGCGCCTCCCTCGCATCGGTGGACGCCGAACTCGCCCGCCGTTACCCAGGGGACCCCGGTACGCGCCAGCCCGTCCACACCGTCTACGTGCCCGCGGACTCCTTCACCCCCACGACCGTCCGCACCTGGGGTGACCAGGCGCTGGCAGCGCTCGACGAGCACGCACCCGACGCCGTCTCGCTCGCCACGGTCCTCGGCATCCCGCAGGAACTCGCCGGGCCCGTCCACGACCGCGTACGCGCCAAGCTGGAGCGCGAGCCGGTCGAGGACCTGCGCATCGACTTCGAGGACGGCTACGGGCCCCGCCCCGACGCCGAGGAGGACGAGGCGGCCGCCCGCGCGGCGCGTCTGGTCGCAGAGGCGTACGCCGACGGGACCGCGGCTCCGTACATGGGCATCCGGATGAAGTGCATGGAGTCCGCCGTACGTGACCGGGGCATCCGCACCACGGACATCTTCCTCACCGGCCTGATGCGGGCCGGTGGCCTGCCCGACGGGCTCGTCCTGACGCTGCCCAAGGTGACCTACCCCGAACAGGTCACGGCTTTCGTGCGCCTGCTCGAGGCCTTCGAGGAGGCCCACGCACTGCCCGCCGGGCGCCTCGGGTTCGAGATCCAGATCGAGACCAGCCAGTCCATCCTGGCGGCGGACGGCACCGCCGCCGTGGCCCGCATGATCGACGCCGCCCGGGGCAGGGCGAGCGGTCTGCACTACGGAACCTTCGACTACAGCGCCTGCGTGGGCGTCAGCCCCGCCTACCAGGCCAGTGACCATCCCGCCGCCGACCACGCCAAGGCCGTCATGCAGGTCGCGGCGGCCGGTACCGGCGTGCGGGTCTGCGACGGCTCCACGAACGTGCTGCCGGTCGGCCCCGCCCAGCAGGTCCACGACGCCTGGCGCCTGCACCACGGCCTCACCCGCCGCGCGCTGGCCCGCGCCTACTACCAGGGCTGGGACATGCACCCGGGCCATCTGCCCACCCGGTACGCGGCCGTCTACACGTTCTACCGCGAGGGCCTCGGCCAGGCGGCGGCCAGGCTCGCCGCCTACGTGGCCAAGGCCGGCGGTGACGTCATGGACGAGCCCGCCACCGCCAAGGCGCTCAGCGGTTACCTGCTCCGTGGCATCGACTGCGGCGCACTGGACACGGCGGAGGTCACCGGGCTCACCGGCCTCGGCCGTCCGGAGCTGGACGCCCTCGCCGCGCCGGGCCGGGGCGGCCCGACGGTGTGAGCCGGTGCGGCGAGCGCGGCGCGGACGGTGCGGCACCTCACCGCCGCACCGTGCCCCGGATCCGCCTGGCCCGCCGGGTGAGCCTGCTGCGCAGCCCCATGCTGACAAGGGCTGCGGTCGGCAACTCGCCGGAGCGCAGCCGTGGTAAGCCCCTTCGGGGGAACAGCAGGGCTCAGGCGGGCGGGAGTTCGCCCGAGCCGCGCGCGATGAGCCGGGTGGGGAGCTCGACCCTGGCCGGGGCGTGCGCGGCGCCGTCGAGGCGGCGGAACAGGTGCTCCGCCGCCGTGCGGCCGACCGTTGCGGCATCCTGCGAGATCACCGTGATGCCGAGCAGATCGGCGAGTTCGATGTCGTCGAAGCCGACCAGGGCGATCCGGCGGTCGCACTCGGCGAGGACGCGGACGGCGGTGACCGTCACCCGGTTGTTGCCCGCGAAGAGCGCGGTCACCGGCTCCGGGCCGCTGAGCATGGCCTCGGCGGCGGCCCTGACCCGGTCCGGGTCGGTCGGGCCGAGGGAGACCCAGGCGTCCTGGACCTCCACCCCGGAGTCGGTCAGGGCCGCGTGGTAGCCGCGCAGCCGTTCCTTCGCGGTGTGGATGCGCGGATGGTCGCCGATGAAGCCGATCCGGCGGTGGCCGTGCGCGACCAGGTGGGCGACGCCCGCTCGTGCTCCGCCGAAGCTGTCCGAGAGGACCGTGTCGGCGTCCACCCGGCCCGCCGGTCGGTCGACGAAGACGGTGGCGATGCCCGCCTTCATCTCGGGCTCCAGATAGCGGTGGTCGTCGCCGGCCGGGATCACGATGAGACCGTCCACCCGGCGGGCGCAGAGGGCGAGGACGAGCTCCTGCTCGCGCTCCGGGTCCTCGGCGCTGGAGCCGTTGATCAGCAGGGCGCCGTGCGCGCGGGCCACTTCCTCCACAGCGCGGCTCAGCGGGCCGTAGAAGGGGTCCGCGAGGTCCTCCAGCACGAGGCCGATGGAGGCGGTCCTGCCCTTGCGCAGGACGCGCGCGCTGTCGTTGCGGCGGAACCCGAGGGCCTCGATGGCCTCCTGGACGCGGCGCTCGGTGTCGGGGGTGACACCGGGCTCGGTGTTCACCACGCGTGAGACCGTCTTGAGGCCCACCCCGGCTCGTGCCGCCACGTCCTTCATGGTCGGCCTGTTGCCGTAGCGGGACTCGGAGGGGCGGGCGGTCTCGGCCACGGTGCGCTGTCCTGTCGTCGGGAGCGGGTTGCTTCCGGCCTTCACCGGTGATGCCGGGGGCGGGCCGGATGCTGTGGCGTCGAGCATAGGCCCTGGACAACGTTGTCAAGAGAATGGAGACTGGGTCGGCCATCCGATTGAAGTCGCAGGTCCTGCCCCTCACCCTCCGGAGAGTCCACACCGATGCATACCGACCTCGTCGCCGCGCTCGACATCGGCGGTACCAAGATCGCCGGGGCGCTGGTCGACGGCGGCGGAACCCTACTCGTGCGGGCGCAGCGCCCGACACCCGCCCGTGAGGGCGCCGAGGCCGTGATGGGTGCGGTGAGCGACGTCCTGACGGAGCTGACGACATCCCCGCTGTGGCGCCGTGCGCGCGCGGTCGGCATCGGCAGCGCGGGGCCCGTGGACGCCTCGGCCGGCACGGTCAGCCCGGTCAACGTACCGGGCTGGCGCGGCTTTCCGCTGGTGGACAGGGTGGCCGCGGCCGTCGACGGGCTGCCGGTCACGCTGGTCGGCGACGGGGTCGCGATGACGGCGGCCGAACACTGGCTGGGCGCCGCCCGGGGCTACGACAACGCGCTGTGCCTGGTCGTCTCCACCGGTGTCGGCGGGGGACTCGTACTCGGCGGAAAGCTGCATCCTGGTCCCTCGGGCAACGCCGGTCACATCGGTCACATCAGCGTCGACCTGGACGGCGACCTCTGCCCCTGCGGCGCGCGCGGCTGCGTGGAGCGGATCGCCAGCGGGCCGAACATCGCCCGGCGGGCCCTGGAAAACGGCTGGAGCCCCGGCCCCGACGGGGACGCGACGGCCGCCGCGGTGGCCACTGCCGCCCGGGCGGGCGACCCGGTGGCGGCCGCGTCCTTCGAGCGCGCCGCCCAGGCGCTCGCCGCGGGTATCGCCGCCACGGCCACCCTGACCGACATCGACATCGCCGTGATCGGCGGAGGGGTGGCGGGCGCGGGGGAGGTCCTCTTCGCGCCGCTGCGCAGGTCGCTGCGCGACTACGCCACGCTCTCCTTCGTCCAGGACCTCACCGTGACCTCCGCGGTGATGGGCACCGACGCGGGCCTGGTAGGTGCCGCGGCGGCCGCCGCGACGGCCCTGCCCGGTGCCATCGGATCGAACGGCGTGCGGGCCGTAGCCGCCCCCTGATGCGCCGTCCCCGAGGAGCGTCCGCGCAACCGCGTCACCCCGGTGGGGTTTCCGGAGCGGGGTGATGCGGGCAAGCCACAGGGGGCTACGGAAGAGGGGGACCCGTGATCGTCTGGATCAACGGTGCGTTCAGTGCGGGCAAGACCAGCGCCGCGTGCGAACTGATCGATCTGATCCCGAACAGCACCTTCTACGACCCCGAGCTGACCGGCGGGGGACTGAGCAGGCTGCTGCCCCAGAAGAAGCTCGCCGAAGTGACCGACTTCCAGGACCTGCCGATATGGCGGCGCCTGGTGGTCGACACGGCGGCCGCGCTGCTCGCCGAACTCTCCGGGGTGCTGGTGGTGCCGATGACACTGCTGAGGCAGGACTACCGTGACGAGATCTTCGGAGGGCTCGCCGCCCGTCGCATACCGGTGCGTCATGTGCTGCTCTCACCTGAGGAAACGATCCTGCGCAAGCGGATAGCCGAGCGCGAGGAATGCGCCGACGACCCCGAGCACAGTGAGCGGGTCCGGCAGTGGGCGTACGAGCACATCGAGCCCTACCGGGCGGCGCTCGGATGGATCACCGAGGACGCCCACACGATCGACACCAGCGCGCTCACCCCGTACGAGACGGCCGAGCGGATCGCCGAAGCACTGCGCACCGGTGCGGCCGGGGAGTGCGGGATAGTCCAGACCCCCGAGCCGAGAGCCGAGACGGTGGCGTCCGGGGTGCTGCTCTTCGACGAGCACGACCGGGTGCTGCTCGTCGACCCCACCTACAAGCCCGGCTGGGAGTTCCCCGGTGGTGTCGTGGAGCCCGGAGAGGCTCCGGCGCAGGCAGGGATACGGGAGGTCGCCGAGGAGCTCGGGCTCTGTCTGGACGTGATGCCCGAACTCCTGGTGGTGGACTGGGAGGCGCCGAAGCCGCCCGCGTACGGAGGACTCCGCTTCCTGTTCGACGGCGGGCGTCTGCGTGGCGAGCAGGCCGCGCGGCTGCTGCTGCCGGGATCGGAACTGCGCGGCTGGCGGTTCGCCACCGAGGACGAGGCGGCCGGCATGCTCCCACCGACCCGCTTCGAGCGGCTCCGATGGGCCCTGCGCGCCCGGGAGCGGTCCGTCGTGCTGAATCTGGAGGCCGGGGTGCCCGTGGGCGGCCGATAGCCGCCCACGGTGCGCCGCTCACTCCGCGGGATCGGGCACGGGCTCCTCGCCCCCGGACAGCCGGGGCCTCCAGCCGGTGCGCCAGGGCGCCGTGCGCGTCCGCGAGTCCTTTGGCGGCCCTGCGGTGGTCGCGGTGGCCGTGGGTGAGCACGATCCGCCGATCCCCGCCCGGATCCGGTCCGAGCCCGCGTACACCGTCCTCGATGTCCCGGCGGCCGGAAATCCGCTCCGGGCGACTCCGCCCGACGCGTACCCCTGGACGGGCGGGCCCTCAGACCTGCTTGGACTCGGCGTAGTTGCGCAGGAAGAGAGCCTCGGCGACCGAGAGCCGCTCGAGCTCCTCGGGAGACACGCTCTCGTTCACCGCGTGGATCTGGGCCTCCGGCTCGCTCAGCCCGATGAGCAGGATCTCCGCCTGCGGGTACAGCGCGGCCAGGGTGTTGCAGAGCGGAATGGAGCCGCCCATGCCGGAGGACTGCATCTCCTCACCCGGGTAGGCGAGCCGCATGGCCTCGGCCATGGACGTGTAGGCGGGGCTGGTGACGTCGGCCCGGAACGGCTGCCCCTGGCCGACCTGTTCGACGGAGACCCGCGCACCCCACGGAGCGTGCGCCTCGAGGTGGGCGGTCAGCAGCTTCGTCGCCTCCCCGGCGTCCTGGCCCGGCGGGACCCGCAGACTGATCTGCGCCCGCGCGCTCGCCTGCAGCGACGGGGTCGCTCCGACCACCGGCGGGCAGTCGATGCCGATGACCGTGACCGCGGGCCGCGCCCAGACGCGGTCGGCGACCGTGCCCGTGCCGATCAGCCCCACGCCGTCGAGCACCTTGGCGTCCTTGCGGAACTCGCCCTCCGGGTACTGCAGTCCGTCCCACTCCGCGGCGGTCGTGAGCCCGTCGACCGTCGTCGTGCCGTCCGCGGACCGCAGGGACGCCAGCAGCTGGATCATCGCGGCCAGCGCGTCCGGGGCCGCGCCGCCGAACTGCCCGGAGTGCAGGTTCCCTTCGAGGGTCTCCAGCCGCACCCGCAGCATGGTCATGCCCCGCAGCGTGGCGGTGACGGTCGGCAGCCCGACGCGGAAGTTCCCGGTGTCACCGATGACGATCGTGTCGGCGGCCAGCAACTCAGGGTGTGCCTCGGCGTACTGTTCGAGACCGCCCGTCCCCTGCTCCTCGGAGCCCTCCGCGATCACCTTGACGGAGACCGGGACGCCGCCGTTCGCCTTGAGGGCGCGCAGCGCGAGCAGGTGCATGATGAAGCCGCCCTTGCAGTCCGCTGCGCCCCGGCCGAACCAGCGTCCGTCGCGCTCGGTCAGCTCGAACGGCGGGGAGAGCCAGGCGGACTCGTCCAGCGGCGGCTGCACGTCGTAGTGCGCGTAGAGCAGCACGGTGGGCGCGCCGGCCGGGCCGGGCAGGTAGCCGTACACCGACTGGGTCCCGTCCGGGGTGTCGAGCAGGGCGACGTCCTGGAAGTCCTCGGCACGCAGGGCGTCGGCGACCCAGTCGGCGGCCGCCTCGCACTCGCTCCTGGGGAACTGAGCAGGGTCCGCCACCGACCGGAAGGCCACCAGCTCGGCGAGCTCCGCCTGCGCACGGGGCATCAGCGAGGCAACGGTCTCGGAAATCGGACGGGCGGTCATGGGCACGCTCCTGGTGGGTGCGACGTTAGGACTATGGCGCGGTGGGTACGCGGCCGGCGGCGACGCCATGGATGCGGCGTCGCGTGTACAACGAATTCATCGCCGATCCTCCCACAGCGGAGTTCGGCCGCGGCGCGCCGTAGGATGCCGTGAGCAGCTGGGGCCACTGGTCGGATCGGGAGCAGAAGCACATCGTGAGCAGCGAGAACGCAGACGCCGGACGTGAGCCGGATGAGTCGTCGTCGTCGGTACCGCGGGATTCCTCGGTATGGGATGTCGTCGTGGTCGGCGCGGGCCCGGCCGGAGCCTCCGCGGCGTATGCGGCGGCCGTCGCAGGCCGTCGGGTGCTGTTGCTGGAGAAGGCGGAGATCCCCCGCTACAAGACGTGCGGCGGTGGGATCATCGGGTTCTCGAGGGACTCCCTGCCCCCCGGCTTCGAACTGCCTCTGAAGGACCGGATCCACGCCGTCACCTTCTCGCTCAACGGGAAGCTGTCGCGCACCCGCAGGTCCAGGCGCATGCTCTTCGGTCTGATCAACCGGCCGGAGTTCGATGCCGGGCTGGTTGAAGAGGCGCAGAAGGCGGGCGCCGAGCTGCGCACGGGCGCGACGGTGACGCGGGTGGAGCAGCACGGCACCGCCGTGCCCGACCGGCGCACGGTCGCCGTGGTGCTCTCCGGCGGCGAGACGTTGCTCGCCAGGGCCGTCGTCGGCGCGGACGGCAGCGCGGGCCGCATAGGGGCTCATGTCGGCGTGAAGCTCGACCAGGTCGACCTCGGGCTCGAGGCTGAGATCCCCGTTCCGGAGACGGTCGCCGAGGACTGGGCGGGCCGGGTGCTCATCGACTGGGGTCCGATGCCCGGGAGTTACGGCTGGGTGTTCCCCAAGGGCGACACGCTGACCGTCGGCGTGATCTCGGCGCGCGGTGACGGTGCGGGGACCAAGCGCTATCTGGAGGACTTCGTCGGCCGGCTGGGCCTGGCCGGGTTCGAGCCGTCGGTCTCCTCCGGCCATCTGACCCGGTGCCGCAGCGACGACTCCCCACTCTCCCGCGGACGGGTGGTGGTCTGCGGCGACGCGGCCGGGCTGCTGGAACCCTGGACCAGGGAAGGTATTTCCTTCGCCCTGCGGTCCGGGCGGCTCGCCGGTGAGTGGGCGGTGCGCATCGCGGAGTCGCACGACGCGGTCGACGCCCGGCGCCAGGCACTCAACTACGCGTTCGCCATCAAGGCGGGGCTGGGCGTGGAGATGAGCGTCGGACGCCGCATGCTCAGGCTGTTCGAGCGGCGCCCCGGGCTGCTGCACGCGGTCCTGACAGGCTTCCGCCCCGCCTGGAGCGCGTTCGCGGGGATCACCCGGGGGACGACGTCGCTGGCCGAACTGGTCCGCTCGCATCCGCTGGCACAGCGGGCCCTGCACGTGATGGACCGTCAGGGAAAGGACCAGGTAGGCTCGCGACCGTGATCCGGAGGCCGGAGAGGCGTGGCGGAAGCCACGCCGAGGCGGCGTCGGGCTCGAACAGGTCGCAACTCGCCCAGGGCGTGTTTCGGAAGTCCCGCCTGCCTGCCGACGCCTGGCACGCACGCTCGCCGCGTTGTCGGGATCACTCCGATACATCCAGTATCGGGGCGCCCTAGGAACCGGGGCTGGTGCGCCCCGGCCGCTTCGGCTCGACGGGCGGCAGCCGAAGTTCCTCCGCCGGGCGGGGAAAACGCCGGAGCACATGTACGACCCGGACGGCGAACACGACTGCGCCGAGTGCCGCCCCGACGCGGAACAGTACGCCTTCGGTGCCGCCCGGCAGCTGGAGGACGAGGGCGGGGAGCAGGTAGACCCCGGTGAAGGTGGCCGCGGCCACCATCACTCCGCTGACCAGGGCGTAGCCGATCTCCACGGTCATCGCGTCCCGCTCCGCCTGAGTGCGTCGAGCCATGCACGCAGTGTCACAGGGGCGGTGGCCCACGGCAAGGCCGCTTTCTCCACTGCTGCGCGGCGGAGCCGGAAAGCTGGTATGCGTGTGCATGTATTGCGCGTACATCTACAGCTCGCTCCTCTGCTAGCGTGCGGTCATGGCAGTGGAGAAGTCCGAGCAGGCGCTCGTCGACGAGTGGCGCGAACTGCTCGCGCTACACGCCAGGACGCTGGGCGAGCTCGACAGAGCACTGGCCCGGCACGGCCTGGGAGCCAGCGACTTCGAGGTTCTGGACGTCCTGGCGGAGGCCGCGCAGGGCGGGGACGCGTGTTTGCGCGTTCAGGAGATCGGCTCGCGGGTCCATCTCAGCCAGAGCGCGCTGTCGCGGCTCGTGGCGCGGCTGGAGAAGGGCTGCCTCGTACGCAGGGCGATGTGCGAAGAGGACCGACGCGGTGTGCGCGTCGAGCTGACGGATGAGGGCCGGGCGCTCCACGCGCAGGCCCGGCCGCTCCAGCGGGCGGTGCTTACGCGGATGTTGAACCGGGCAGGCGGCTGAGCCCGCTCCGGTCACGACCAGACGACCGCCGCGTTCTCCTTCCACAGCCGGGCGACCTCGCGGTCTCCCGACAGGCCGGCGGGCGGGATCGGCCCGCGGTTCCACAGTCCCAGGTAGAGCTCCTCGGCGGTGCCGCTCAGGGTGCAGTCGGCTGGCGTCTCCGCGGCGGCGTTCCCGCGCACCGTGAGCGGCGGTTCGGCCGACAGCCGCACGGTCCACACCGCGTCGATGTCCACGGCCCGTACCCGGAGGGTGCGCGGGGAATCCGTGCGCACCCGGCTCTTGGCACGGGCGTGGAAGCCGGCCAGCAGTTCGTCGATCCCGTCCACCGCGTGCCGCGGTGTCACCGGAGTCAGCGGGCCACCCCGGGCCGACTCGGCGTCCACCCGGTGGATCCTGGTCTCGTGTGCCTGCCGACGCGCCCAGAAGGCGAGCGGGGACGGCGCGGAGAACAGGGTCCAGCACTCCAGGCCGGCCGGTGCGGTCCGGAGCGCCTCCACCAGCAGGCCGTGGCCCTCGGTGAATCGGTCGAACAGCGCGTCGCCGTCCAGACCGGGCTCCTCCTCCGCCGGACGGTACGACCGTCGACCCTCGACGACGATCGCGGTCGCCCAGCGGTGCACCATGCAGGTGTGTTCCAGGAGGTCGCGTATGCGCCAGCCCGGGCAGCTCGGGACGAGTGCCCGCGTCCCCGCTGCCCGCGCTGCGACGGCGAGGGCGTGGCCGTCCGCGGCGAGGGCGCTCAGGTGCTCGGACATCTCCACGCCGAGGATTGTGCCAGAACCTCAGGCGCCCTGGGGGTGTGCCGGGCGACCACGGCGGGGGCCGCGGAGCAACCGGGAGAACCAGCCCAGGGCACAGGCCTGTACGAGCACCGACACGATCAGGGCGACGTAGGTGAACCAGGCGGGCCCACCGGATTCCGCACCGGTCATCGAGCCGCCGAGGAGGAAGACGAAGACGGTCGGTGCGGCGAGGAAGAAGAGCCAGACGCCGGAGAACGAGGCATCCTCATGCGTCACGAACAGGGTGTCCACCGCGACGAACACCACGGTCGCCAGTACGAGGCCGAGGTATATCCGCGAGACCGTGTTGCCGAAGGTGAGCCGTGCGAGCGCGCTGAGCCGTTGGTTCGTCGTCTGGTGACGCATGTTCCGCTCCCCGTGAATCGTTGATGTCTCCATCGTGCGCCGGATGGGCCGCCGACGCCTGAGTACGACTACTCAATCGTTCAGGTGTTCGCCGCGTTGCGGGCTGCATAGCCCAGGACGGCTGCCGCAGCGGCGAGCAGCGTCACCGTCGTGAGGGCGACCGGGAGGGAGTACGCGTCGGCCAGGAAGCCGATCACCGGAGGCCCCAGGAGCATTCCGCCGTAGCCGAGGGTCGACGCGGCGGCCACCCCGCTGGGGCCGGCCAGGGCGCCCGCCCGGCCGACCGCCACGGGAAATATGTTGGCCAGACCGAGACCGGCCACGGCGAAGCCGAGCAGAGCCGACCAGACAGCCGGAGCCAGTGCCCCCAACAGCATCCCCGCCGCGGCCGTCACCCCGCCCACCACCAGTGTCCGGGTCTGCCCGAACCGATCGAGGAGAGCGGTGCCGGACAGCCTGCCGACCGCCATCGTCAGGGCGAACAAGGAGTATCCGGCGGCGGCGAGCCCGGGGGTGGCACCCAGGTCCTGACTGAGGTGCAGCGCGCCCCACTCGGCCAGTGCACCCTCGCCGTACGCCGTGCAGAGGGCGATGACGCCGAACAGGATCACGATCCGGCGCGCGTGGACGCCCGTCTTCGGTTGCCCGGAGTGGTGCACCTCCGCCTGATCCACCGGCGTTGCGGCGGGCCGGCAGCGCAGGAGCACCGGGCCGGTCACGGCGGTGACGAGAAGTCCCCAGCCGGTGAGGGCGAAGAGATGCGTCGCGGGTGAAAGGCTGCCCGCGACCAGTCCGCCGAGCCCCGCGCCCGCCATGCCACCGAAGCTGAACGCTGCGTGGAAGCCCGGCATCACGGGCCGGCGCAACGCGGTGACCAGATCGACGGCCGCGCTGTTCATCGCCACGTTCATCCCGCCGTACGCGGCGCCGAAGAGCAGGAGGACGAGACCGAGGGCGAGGGCCGAACCCGTCTGTGCCGGCAGGGCGATGCTCAGTGACAGCAGTACGCCGCAGACCACGGTGACCGCGTGACTTCCGTAGCGCCGGCAGAGCCTGCCGGTGAGCATCATGGTGATCACGGCACCGGCGGAGACGCCGAGCAGAGCGAGCCCGAGGGTGGAGGCGGTGGCCCCGGTCCGGTCCTTGATCGCCGGGATGCGGACCACCCAGCCGGCGAAGAGGAACCCGTCGAGGGCGAAGAAGACGGTCAGCGCGGTACGGAGGCGGGTTGACGCGAACGGTACGGAGTCCCCGCCGAGTCCCCCCGCCAAGGCCGCCCGCAGTTTGTTTACGTTCGGCACAAAGTGCAGCATAGGTGCGGTCCGACGGCGTACGCAAGAGCGCTGCCCCGGTGACCGGCCGGTGAACGGGGCGGGATGCCGGAGCGTCGGCAGCGGCTCCGGATCATGGGAGACTCGCCCCCATGAACGGCAAGCCGACCACCACGCGGACGAAGTTGGAGAGGGGCCGCAGCGCGCTCGGGCCCGCCCTGGAGCTCGTGCACACCGGACGCGCACCCACGCGCGCCGTGCTGACCTCCGAACTCGGTGTCACCCGTGCGACGGCCGGCGCGGTGGCCGCGGAGCTGGAGGCGCTGGGGCTCATCAAGGTCGACTCCAGCCCCGGCTCCGCCGCCGGTTCGCAGGGCCGTCCCTCGCACCGCCTGTCCGTCCTCGGTGGCGGCCCCGTGGCCCTTGCCGCCCAGGTGCACTCCGACGGCTTCCGCGCCGCACTCGTGGGGCTCGGAGGAAGGATCGTGGCCACCGCGCCCGGCTGCGTCGCCGTCACCGCCGACCCTGCCCAGGTCCTCGGCGAAGTCGTCGAGGCGGGGGCCCGACTCCTGCGCGAGAGCGGGCTGCGCTGTGTCGGTGCGGGGCTCGCCGTGCCCTCCGCCGTGGCCGAACCCGACGGGACGGCACTCAACCCGCTGCACATCGCCTGGCCGGCCGGCGCCCCGGTACGCGACATCTTCTCCGCCTGCGTACGCGACGCGGGAATCGCCGGTCCCGCGTTCACCGCCAACGACGTCAACCTCGCCGCCCTCGCGGAGCACCGGCACGGCGCCGGACGCGGTGCCCAGCACCTGCTCTGCGTCGCCACCGGACACCGGGGGGTGGGAGGCGCCCTCGTCCTGGACGGGCGTCTGCACAGCGGGAGTTCGGGACTGGCCCTGGAGGTGGGGCATCTCACCGTTAACCCCGAGGGCCGCCCCTGCTACTGCGGCGGACGAGGCTGCCTCGACGTCGAGACGGATCCCCTCGCCTTCCTCACCGCCGCACGCCGGGATCCCGGCCCCGAGGAATCGCTGCTCAAGCAGTCCGGCGACCTGCTGCGCACGGAGTACGACGACCCCGATGTGCGGGCAGCCGCCGAGGAGCTGATCGACCGGCTGGGTCTCGGGCTCGCAGGGTTGGTCAACATCCTCAACCCGGACCGCATCATCCTGGGCGGACTGCACCGCGACCTCCTGGAGGCCGACCCCGAACGGCTGCGGGCCGTGGTCGCCGACCGCAGCCTGTGGGGCCGCAGCGGCAGTGTGCCGATCCTCTCCTGCACGCTGGACCACAACAGCCTGGTGGGTGCGGCCGAACTGGCCTGGCAGCCCGTACTCGACGACCCCTTGGCCGCCCTGACCTGACCGGCCCCGCTCAGGCCGTGGCGGGTGGGCGCCCGCGTCGGACCGGCACAGGGCACCTTCCCCGGCGGCCCCTCGCCGAGCGACCGCGCCGGCCGGCTCCTGCCCGGGCGGCGCGGGACCGCGGAGCGGCGTGGGTGTCGCACGCCGAGTTCCCCGGCAGGGACGTCCCCGAGGGGGTGTTTCGAAAGTAGCGCCGTCCGCCCGAAGGGCGGGCCTGGCGGCGTCTGGTGCGTGCGATCGCAAGGCGGAGGGTCGCCCCGATACTGGATGTATCGGGGTGATCCCGACAACGCGGCGAGCGTGCGTGCCAGACGCCGCCAGGCAGGCGGGACTTTCGAAACACCCCCTCGGACCGGGCCGCCCCGGGTCACCCCTGTTCCCTCTGTCCCAGTCGGTCGCGCTCCGGCATCGACAGGTGCAGCACCTCGTAGCGGTCGCCCGGTATCTTCGGTGGCTCGTTCTCCCAGAGAGAGAAGTGGAGCAGTTCCCAGTGGCGCGGGTCGACGGCCAGCGCCGTGGCGACGGCCCCCGGGGCCTCGGCGAGCCGTCGGCTCTCCTCCGACGCGGCCTCCATCGCGGCAGCCGGAGCGACGGTGTCCGGGATCCGCGCGAGACGGCGGACCGCGGTGCGGGGGAGTTCCCCGGACGCTGTCCCCTCCCGGTAGGAGAGCCCGGACCAGTGCTGTACCTCGGGGCGCCCGAAGTCGTCGACGATGCCCTGGAAGCCGGGACCGCGGAGGAAGGTGTTCATGCCCTCGGGAGCGGACCACAGATAGAGCGGGGCGTACTGGTTGACCGGTGAGGTGGCACCGCGTTCGCGGATCAGGAAGGCCTTGAGGCCCAGGCCGGGGAAGGCGTCGAGGAGATGCCCCCTGGTCGCGACCCGTTCGCGGATGATCCCCATCTCGTAGTCGGCGGGCAGGGTGATCTCGTACTGCATGGCGTGCATCGTGTGCTCCTCAGGCGGGGCGGTCCGACGTGACGTGCGGGGAGAGCAGGGAGAGCAGCCCCTGGACCGCCGATTCGAAGGCGGCCGCCGATCCGGAGGCGCGGGCCAGGACGTAACCGCCCTGGACCGTGGCCACGACGGCCGCCGCCACTTGCTCGGGTGCGATGCCGGGGGAGAACTCGCCCGCGTCCAGGCCCTCCTGGACGATCTCGGCCAGCCGCCCCCGCAGCCAGCCGATCGTCTCGTCCACCGGGGCGCGCAGTGCGTCGCTTGCCACCACGTCGGGATCCATCGTCAGCCGGCCCACCGGGCAGCCCCGCAGGACCTCGCGTTCGCGCAGCAGGTAGGCCGAGATCCGTTCGTAGGCCGGGCCCGGCCCGTCCAGCAGGTGGCCTGCCGTCGCCCGTAGTTCGGCGGCCGTGCGGAGCACGGCGGCCAGTGCCAGATCGGGCTTGCCCGCGAAGTGGTGGTACATGCTGCCCTGGCCCGCCCCGGCGCGCTGTTGGATCGCCTTGGGGCTGGTGCCCACGTAGCCGCGCTCCCACAGGAGCTCCTGGGTGGCCTCGATCAATCGGTCCGGAGTACTCATGAACGTAATGTACATACCAGTAGGTACATTGCGCGTGCGGCGGGTGCGGCCGGGCGTCATTCCGGTGTCGCGCCAAGCGCCGCTCGGCTCAGAGCACGCGCTGGTAGCGGAGCTCCGTGAGCGTGATCCCGTCGTAGACGTCGTCCTGAGCCGCGCCGTCGGCCAGATAGCCGGCCCGTCCGTAGAAGCACTGGGCTGGATGGTTGTCGCGCAGAACCCACAGAGCCGACACCTCGAAGCCCTGGCTCCTCATCCGGGCATGAGCTTCATCCAGGAGAACCCGGCCGATGCCCCGGCCCGTCAGATCCGGCGAGACGTACAGGGCGTGGACCTCGCCGACCGGTCCCGGACCGGGCACCTCGCTTCGACACGGCCCGAAGCAGATCCACCCCACCGGGCCACGGTCACCGAGCGCCACGAGATCTCGTGACGTGCGTCCGGCTCGGGAGAACCACTGCTCCCGTTGTCTGGCGTCACCCTCCACCGTCATGGCGTCCAGATAGGTCCGGGGAACGACGCCGGTGTACGCCGCCTGCCATCCTCGGACCCTGATCGTCGAAACGGCCTCTATGTCGGCTGCATCCATCTCCCGCACGCGCACCATCGCACCACCGTAAGGGCGCGGAAGCCTCAGGGTGAAGCGCTTTACCCCGCCGCCGCCCACGGCCGGGGTGAGCCCCCGCGGGGAGCCGCCGAGCGCACAGTTCGCCGGAGGAGCGGCATGGGTGCGGATGACGGATGACGGGTGACTCCGGACGGGAAGGGAACGGAGCGCGCCGGTCCCGACGGGCCGACGCGCTCCTGCGCGTGCTGTGTATGGTGCGCCGACTCGCTCCCTTCAGCCGACGACGGCCGACCGGGTCCGCGTCCGTGCTGCCGTCGACTCCATGAGCCCCGCGAGGTCCGGGCCGAACGGGCCGTCGGTCGTCGACCCGTATACCGGGAGAGGAGGCAGAGCGGTGGTGAGGGACGGTGCGGGCAAGGTGAACCAGATGACCTTCCCCGTGTCATCGCTCGGCCGTACGCCCCAGCTCTCGCTGACCGCGGCGATCATCGCCAGCCCGCGCCCGGAGGTGGCGGACGCATCGGCATCGCACATGGTCGGCAGCCGGGGGTCGTGGTCGTGGACGGAGACCGTCAGCCGGTCGAGCAGCAGCTCGATCTCGACGGTGCATGACTTGTCCGGCTGTGCGTGCCGGTGGACATTGGTCAGCAGTTCGGTGACGCCGAGCGCTGCCGGGTCGATCAAGGGATCGAGATGCCAGTAGCGCAGTTGCGCCGAAATGATTCTGCGGACCTGACCGATCCGCGACGGCAGAGCCTTGAGCTCCACCGCGCAGTGCCTGCTTGGCTCGCTGATCACGGCTGCGACTCCCCGAAATAGGTCCGGAAGAAGACGAAGGAACGGATCCAGCAGATGGTTTGCTGCTGTTCATGGTCGTGCGTGGTCCGTCCTGATGGCTCCCGGCGGAGCGGCTTGCGCTGTCACCGCCGGTGCACCATCAGTGACGTGTGACCAGCGTGACTCAGGGGGTTGGGCTCCGCAACTCGCGGTGTCCGTACCGGGCCGTAGCGTCAGATCCCCCGACCCGCGGCGCCCGCAGTGCTGCCAGGAACCTGCGGACCGGCGCGGACCCGCCCGGCCTGCGGTTGCGCTGGCCCATGGTCAGCCGGTACCGCACCCCGTTGATGCGGGCGATCGCGGAGTCGGCGGCCGGGAACCAGGGCCTCCCGGCCCTCACCGCCGTCAGCGGGGCGCTGGCGATCTCACGCCCGTTACTGGTCAGCATTACTATCCGGCCGTCCTTGACGATCACTTGGCCGGCCCTGGTCAGTGACCGTGCCCAACGCTGGATCCTGACATCGCTCGCGCGGAACTCCACCGCGCCGAACTCCGGTGCGCCGAAATCCGCAGCGCTGAACTCTGTCTCGGCCATGGCGACTTCGCCCCCCCTTGTACAGGCTTCTGCAAGTCTGCCCGCGAACAGGGCCCGTGCACCAGGCCTCATCACCACCGATTTCCGCTCCGGATCCGGGTTCGGGCGCGCCGGGGCGGAGGATCCCGGGGGCGCCGGGCCAAGGGACGGCTATGGGCTGCCAAAGGAAACGTTTGTGCAGGTAGGGGGAATACTCTGGGTCCCAGCGAGTACCGCCGTCACCCGAAGGAGACCGCTGATGGGCACCAGTGAGCACACACCGGACGGTGGCGTCATGGAGACCGTGGACATCGACCGGAGCGATCCGGACTACAGAACCTGGCTGAAGGAAGCGGTACGCAAGGTACAGGCGGACGCCAACCGTTCGGCGGACACCCATCTCCTGCGTTTCCCGCTGCCTGAGCAGTGGGGCATCGACCTCTACCTCAAGGACGAGTCGACGCATCCGACGGGCAGTCTCAAGCACCGGCTGGCCCGATCGCTCTTCCTCTACGGGCTGTGCAACGGCTGGATCCGCCGCGGCAAGCCGGTCATCGAGGCCTCCAGCGGTTCGACGGCCGTCTCGGAGGCGTACTTCGCGAAGCTGATCGGCGTGCCCTTCGTCGCGGTGATGCCGCGGACCACCAGCCCCGAGAAGTGCCGCCTGATCGAATTCCACGGCGGTCAGTGCCACTTCGTCGACGACTCCCGCCGCCTGTACGAGGAGTCGGCGGCCCTCGCGGCCGAGACGGGCGGACACTACATGGACCAGTTCACCTACGCCGAGCGTGCCACCGACTGGCGCGGCAACAACAACATCGCCGAGTCCATCTACCAGCAGCTGAGGCTGGAGCGGTACCCCGAGCCGGCCTGGATCGTCGCCACCGCCGGAACCGGCGGGACCTCCGCGACCATCGGGCGCTACGTCCGCTACATGCAGCACGACACACGGATCTGTGTGCCGGACCCGGAGAACTCCTGTTTCTTCGACGGATGGACCCGGCACGATCAGCTGGCGACCAGCGACTGCGGCTCCCGCATCGAAGGAATCGGCAGACCTCGGATGGAACCGAGCTTCGTGCCCGGAGCCATCGACCGGATGATGAAGGTCCCCGACGCGGCCAGCGTCGCCGCGGTCCGGGTGCTGGAGCGCACCATCGGGCGCAAGGCGGGTGGCTCGACCGGGACCGGGCTGTGGAGCGCCTTCAAGCTCGTGGCCGAGATGGTGGGCGAAGGAAGCACCGGAAGTGTCGTCACGCTGTTCTGCGACCCGGGCGACCGTTACCTCGACAAGTACTACTCGGACGGCTGGCTGACCGAGCAGGGCCTGGACATCCGGCCGTACACGCGGACGATCGACCACTTCCTGGCCACCGGTTCCTGGCCCGCCTGACCCCGGACACGCGCGCCGTCAGTCCCCCAGCAGTACACCGAGCTCACGGGCGAAGACCCGCCGGCCGACGCCCGCCAGCAACGGATCGGCCCAGCGGGGCACCAGTCTCACCCGCAGCTCCTCGACCCAGATCACGTGCGAGCCCGAACCGGTCGGGCAGACGTCGATCGATGCCCGGCCACGGACCACGGACCCCCGCTTCTCCAGCCGGCACAGCCCCGCCCGGCCGGAGGCCGGAGGGGTCCACCGCACCACTTCCATCGGGTCGTCGAACCCCAGCGGCCCCACGCCGGTACGGGCCACGAAGACCGTTCCGGTCCGGGTGGGCAGGCCCGCCGGAGCGGTGACGGTGGTGAGCGGAACGGTCCCGCCGTGCCGCTCCCAGTCGGTCACCCGTCGCCACGCCTCGGCTGCGGGGAGGGGAGTGAAACGCTCGATGCGGAATACGGCCACGGGCCGATCCTAGGACGTCCGTCGACGCCGGGCCCCGTGACGGAGGGCGCGTCGCCCGCTATCCGTCCGACGGCCCGCCCGCCACCACCAGGCCCGGCAACCGCTCCTCGATCTCCTGCCTGGTGTCGTCCGGCAGGCCCGCGTCCGTCACGAAGGTGTCGACCTCGTCGAGCGCCGCGAACGAACTCAGCCCCACCGTGCCCCACTTGGTGTGGTCCGCGACCACGACGACCCGCCTGGCCGCCCGCACGAAACGACGGTTCGTCTCGGCCTCCGCGAGATTGGGCGTCGAAAGACCCGCCTCGACCGAGATCCCGTGCACACCGAGGAAGAGGACGTCGAAGTGGAGAGAACCGATCGCGCGGTCCGCGACCGGTCCGACGAGTGAGTCCGAAGGCGTACGCACCCCACCGGTCAGGACGACCGTGGCAGCCCCGGTCCGCGCCCCACCCGTCGACGGGCGCTGCGCGCCGTGGAACACATCGGCCACCCGCACCGAATTCGTCACCACCGTCAGTCCCGGCACCTCCAGAAGGTGCCGGGCCAGCGCGAACGTGGTCGTGCCACCGGAGAGCGCGATCGCACTGCCGGGCACCGCCATCGTGGCCGCCGCGCGCGCGATGTCCTCCTTGGCGCTCAGCTCCAGCGTCGATTTGGCCTCGAAGCCGGGCTCGTGCGTGCTCGCCTCGACGACGGGAACGGCTCCGCCGTGCACCTTCTCGATCACGCCCTGGCGTGCCAACGCGTCCAGATCCCGGCGGATGGTCATGTCGGAGACGCTCAGCTTGCGGGTCAGCTCGTTGACCCTGACCCCACCGCGCTTGCGTACATCGTCGAGGATGAGCGCACGTCGCTGTTCCGCGAGCAGATTCTGGTTCTCGCTCAACGCCGGGCCCCGGTCCTTCGCTCTGTCCGCACGGTCCGGCAGCGGTCCTGCGGGACGCCCTCATCCTGCCACGCACGCCCACGGCCCGTCCCACTGGGGAGATTCGGTGAGAGACGGTGCGGCGAGTACCCTCCGTCCGCGATGGTGGTGACTGCACATCAGCTCAGGTCCCAGCCGTCCCTTCCCGCCGGCCGCGAGCCGGACGGACCAGAGAGCGAGCCACCGACATTGTCCCCTGCACCCCGGTCCGAGCCCGCGCAGAGCAGCGGCGCCGCACTCGAACTGCTCGTCCACGGAGTCGGCGGGACCACCCCGCAGGAGATGCTCGGTGACCCGCGTACGACGAGGATCACCGGTGACGCCACGGCCGCCGTCCACCGGCGCACCGAGGACGTCGGAGCCGAACGGCATCCCGAGCGCCACCGGGACGGGCCGATCGCCGAGGCCTACTGCTGGTCCAACCTCACCTCGGGCAACGGCTCCAGGGCCCTCTGGCTGCTGCTGCTCCCCTTCATGGTGGTCAACCTCGCCCACTGGATGCGTCCGACCGCGCGGGGGCGCATCCGGACGGTCCGGCTCTACGGGCTCCTGGTGCGGCTCGTCGCCCTCAGCCTCACGGTGCTGCTGACGGCCGCGGCCTGCGAGGTCGCCCTCGACCTGGTGGCCTGGCAGTGCGCGGGAACTCCCGAGTGCGCCGCGCAGCGCTCCTGGCTCGGCTTCCTGTCCACACGGCAGGACGGGTGGTTCGCCCAGCCCGGACGCCGGCTCGCCGTCGCCGCACTCGTGCCCGCAGCCCTGGTGGGACTGCTCTGGTACCTGTCCCACCGCACCTGGAGTGCCTACGAAGCACAGCGCCCCCTGACCTGGGACGAACCGGACGGCGCGGCGACGGAACCGGTCACGGACGCGGCCGCGCCGTCCGGCGCGCCCCTGGTCCGCCCGGCCCTCGGCAGGCCCGGCTTCTGGTACGGACGCAGGCTGGTGGCCCGGCTGCGCGCGGCGCACACCGCGGCCGGATTCCTCACCGTCGCGGCCGCGGTCGGCGGCGCGGCCGCCCGGTACGACCGGACATCCGGCAGCCCCGTACCCGACGGGATCGGCATCCTGTTCGAGGTCGGGCTCGTCCTGTGCGCACTCGTCGTCGTCGCGGTGGTGTGCCGCCGCGGGCGCGGCGAGCGACGCCTGGACCATCGGCTCGACCGGGCCGTCATCACCTTCCTGCCCGGTGCCGCCCTCGCACTGCTGCTCTGCGCGGTGGCCTACGCCGGCTGGTCGCGTCCCGGCTGGGCGTCGTCGGGCGCCCTCCCCGGAGAGGTGGCCTTCCGGGCACTGGCGCTCGGCCAGGGCCTCCTCGTCGTCGCACTCGCCGCGGTGGCCCTGATCCTCTACCGCAGCGCCCCCGAGCCGCGCACCACCCTTCGCGGCCTCGGCGGGCCCACGGTGGCCATGCTCGCCTGCGCCCTCGGTGGTGTCATGACCGGCGGAATCGCCCAGCGCGTCGCCGACTGGCTCGACGGCCCCGGAACCCCCGGCATGGGGGCGGACGCCGACATCGTGGGCCCGCCCGTGCTCCTCAGCTGGCAGGCCTCGGTCATCCCCGTCCTGCTGCTGCTCCTGCTCCCGCCCGTCATCTGGCTGATGGTCCGCACGGTGCGCCGCGCCCGCCGGCTGGGCCCCGCGGTCGAGGCGGAGTACGAGGAGAAGCACCCCGAGCCCGGACGCACCCGGCGGATCGCGCGTACCCGGGCCACCGCGGCGCTCACCGACTCCGCACCGGGGATCCTCGGACTGCTGTCCGCCGCCACCCTGCTGCTCGGGGCGGGAGCGGTGACCGGTTCCTGGCTCACCGGCGAGGTTCCCGGCCTGGCGATGGACGGCACGGGCCCGCTCGTCGAATCGCTCGCCGAGACGGCCCAGTCGACCGGCTCCTGGCTGACCGGATTCGGGGTCATACTCTTCGTCACCTTCGGCCGTCGTGCCTACCGGGACGTCTCCGCCCGGCGCACCATCGGCATCCTCTGGGACGTGGGTACGTTCTGGCCGCGCGCGGCCCATCCCTTCGCGCCGCCCTGCTACGCCGAGCGGGCCGTACCGGACCTCTCGTCCCGGATGTGCGCCTGGACCGGCCGCACCCGCGGCAGGCTCGTCATCTCCGGCCACTCCCAGGGCAGTGTGCTCGCCGCGGCGGCGGTCTGGCAGCTCCCCGACCCGGTCCGCCACCGGGTGGCCCTGCTCACGTACGGCTCCCCGATCGAGCGTCTGTACGGCCGCTGGTTCCCGGCCTACTTCGGCAGGGTCCCCCTCGAAGGGCTGCAGCGGTCCGTGCACTGCTGGCGCAATCTCTGGCGTGCGACGGACCCGATCGGCGGCCCGGTCCGGATCGACGAGAGCGAGGGCCATGAGGTGGACCGGGGCCCGCTGAAGGACCCGCTGGTGTACGGCCGCACCGCCGAGTACCCGTTGCCGGAACCGATCCTGGGGCATTCGGACTACCAGGCCGATCCCGTGTTCGCAGCCGAGCGGGCCGTGCTCCTGGAACGGCTCGGGCCTGTCGTCCCCCAGCAGGCGGGGGCGGAGGCGGAGGACCGGGGCGGTGCCGCTCAGGGCAGCGCCGGTAGGTCCTCCGGATAGAGCATGGTCAGATCGTCCGTACTCGGCTCGGCGAGCTGGGCGACCCGGCCCGCATGCCGCTCCACCATCGACTCGAAGGTCTGACGGGCCGTTCGGCCGTTGCCGAAAGCGGGGCCCTTGGGCAGCGCTGTGAAGTACTTCAGCAGCGCTTCACCTGTGCCCTCCGCCAGGCTGTACTCGTGCTCGTCGCTCTGCTGCTGCACGATCCGCAGCAGCTCGTCGGGCTCGTAGTCGCTGAAGGTGATGGTCCGTGAGAACCGGGACGCCACACCGGGGTTGACGGTGAGGAAGCGCGCCATCTCGTGCGTGTACCCGGCCACGATCACCACCACGGCGTCGCGGTGGTCCTCCATCAGCTTCACCAGTGTGTCGATGGCCTCGCGTCCGAAGTCGCGGCCGGAGTCCTCCGGCGAGAGGGCGTAGGCCTCGTCGACGAACAGGACCCCGCCGCGCGCCCGGTCGAAGGCCTCCTGGGTGCGGATGGCCGTGGACCCGATGTGTTCGCCGACCAGGTCGACGCGGGACACCTCGACGAGATGGCCGTGCTCCAGGACACCGAGCGAGGCCAGGATCTCCCCGTACAGCCGGGCCACGGTCGTCTTGCCTGTGCCGGGGGATCCGGTGAAGACCAGGTGCCGACGCACCGACGCCGCCTTCAGACCGGCCAGCCGGCGGCGGCGGCCCACCTCGATCATGTCGGTCAGCGCCCGCACCTCGCGCTTGACGCTCTCCAGGCCCACCAGGGCGTCGAGCTCACCGAGCACGGCGCCCGAGTCGCGCACCGGCTCGGTGGGGACCGGCGGGGCGGCCGCGGGCTCGGTGGCCCGCTGCCCCGGCAGCGCGCTGAGCAGCCCGGGTGTGGTCTGCGTCGCCGTCAGGACCGCGGGGGACGGGGGAGTGGCGCCCCGGAGTCCGCTCTCGTCGCTGGTGCAGTCCTGCGTCACCGGACCGCCGGCATGGCCGTCACCGCCGGAGCCGTCGGCGAATTCGTAGCCGCCGCGTGCGCACCGTTCTGTCCGGCACCGGGTCAGGGTGGACCGGCAGCCGTCCATCACGTGGAAGCCGTAGCCCTCGCTCCCGGTGACCCGGCAGCTGTCGAAGGTGCCGCGGCCCTCGGCGGAGACGTAGAAACCGGCCTCCGTCGGCGAGGTGACCGTGCACCTCTCGATGGTCGGGTCGGCGCCCTTGGTCACGATGACCCCGGTCTGGGCCGCGTCGATGGTGCAGTTGTTCAGCGTGCCGCCGCTGCCGTGGTCGCGGAACCACGCTCCGGTGGACGCCTCACGGATCCGGCAGTCGTCGAGCTGGGCCGTGGCTCCGTCGCTCACCGACACCGCGGTGTTGCGGATCTGGGACAGGTCACTGTCCACGACGTCCGCGCGTGAGCCCCGGTCGAGGACGAAGAGGGCGTCCGGCACGTTGTGGACGCGGCACGAGTCGAGTATCACCGTGGCCCCGTCGCTGACCCACACCGCCGGGTAGTCGCCCGTGCTGTCGTGGATCTCGCACTGGTTGGCGTCGACACGGGTGCCCGGATCCCAGACCGAGAGGCCGTTGCGGCCGAACCTGCGGACGGTGGAGCGGGTCAGGGTGAGTACCGAACGGGACCGCAGGTCGACGGCGTTCTCCGGGATGTCGTGGATGTCGCAGTCCGCGAGCGTGAGGACCGCGTCGGTGTCCAGGGTGATCCCGTCGGCCGACGTGCGGTGCACGGTGCAGTCCGTGAGGTGCGCGGATCCCCGCGAGGTGACCTGCACCCCGCTGCCCTTGATCTCGTACACCTCGCAGCCCACGGCCTCCAGGCCGCTGCCCTCCCCGGTCACGCTCAGCCCCGCGCCCGACGCGTGGTGCACCCGGCAGCGCACGAGCCTCGGGTGTGCGCCGTCACGCACCGAGACACCGGACTGCCCGGCCGAGACGACCTCGCAGTCCTCGAACACGCCGCCGGCACCGTCGAGTACGGCGATGCCCACACCGGCCGGGTTGTCGACCGTGCAGCGGCGCACGGTGGGCCTGGCCGAGCCCCGTACCTCCAGACCGGCCGCGGACCTGGTCACGACGCGCAGATCCGACAGCTCGGGAGAGCCCTCCTCGACGAGCAGTGCGGGGGCGGCCGAGTCCTGGCCCTCCACGTGGAGGTCCTGGACGACGGCGGAGGCGCGGACGGTCAGCGGGACCCCGTCGGCCGGTGCGATCCGCACGGAGCCGGCGGAGCCCTCTGTGCCCCGCAGCGTCACCGCGCGGTCGATGACGAGATTCTCCCGGTAGGTGCCCGGGGCGATGGTGAGGACGTCACCGTCGGCTGCGGCCTCCAGAGCGGCGTTGAGGGAAGCGTATTCGCCCGTACGGCGTCGCCATCGGGATGTGCCGGTGTGCGTCACCTGGACCGTGCCCTGTGCCATGGTGCTGCTGTGCCCCCACCTCGTGCCGTGTGCGCCGCCTCGTGCCTGTCCGCGGATGCCGCCTTTTCGCCGGCAGCCTTCCGGCCCGCCTGCCGAGGAGTCGGGCGGTCCGGTCCACCGTAGCGCGCGCGGCGGGCGCGAGTTGACGTGCCGCCTGCTGTGGAGTCCGGCTCATCCGCGCACGGGGGGCCGGCACCCCCTGGGGGGTCAGCTGCCCGTACCCGTTCTGCCCCAGTCGGGGCCGACTTCGGCCCAGTCGCGGTCGAGCCGGGCGTACCTCTGTTGCATCATGCGCCATACGACGAGTCGACGGGCGATTTCCGTCAGGCCTGCCGCGAGCAACGCCGCACCCAGGCCTGCGAGCACCGCGTGGGTGTGTGCCGTGGAGGTGTCCATGGGACGCATCACGGGGTGACCCCGGTCGTCCGCCCAGATCCGGATCCGGGAGCCCGGAGCGGTCTCCGTGGACGCCGTCGACACGGTGCCCGTACGCGTCGTGCCGTCCGGGGCACGCCAGCGGGCGACCACGGACCTACGCATCGAGTCCTCGGCGACGGCCGCTTCGGGGTCCTGGGCGATGCGCGATGTGCCCGAGGACGCGCGGACCACGACGGCCGCCGTGAGATGGCGTTGTTCGTGCTGGGTCCGCACCACATGTCGAAGCGCGTCGTCCGTGAGCGAACCGGCCTTCCAACCGAGAGCCGGTGCCGCCAGCAGCATCAGCAGCAGCGCGACCAGCGCCACACCGGCCTCGTGGCGGTCGGTGGCCCGGCACACGGGATTGTGCCGCCACCGCCCGAATCCCAGAACCGCTCGCACAGTCATGCACCCCCTTCCCTGTCCGTGATAACCCGACAGGACCGTGATCGCGTCCGAGGACGGCGAAGAGAGAGCAACCTCACGCCGCCAACACCCCTCCCGTCCCACCGAGTTCCGGTGAGGTCACGTGCCGGGGGACCGGTCCAGGACGCGTACCGGGTCTCCGACCCGGATCACCCCGGTGCCCTCCGGGATCATGTGCCGGCCGAAAAGAACATGCCGGCCTTCCCGGCGGTGCCGGGCGAGCGTACGCAACGGCTCCCTGCCCCGTACCGACGTCGACTGGTCGGTGGTGGTGATGACGCACCGCCCGCACGCCTTGACCACACGGAACGCGACCTCCCCGATCGCGATCCGCTCCCATCCGTCCTCGGCCCAGGGTGCTGTGCCGTCCACGACGACGTTCGGCCGGAACCGGCTCATCGGAAGCGGCCCCTCCGCCGGATGGTCCCCCTGTGCCACCCACGAGTTGAGCGCGTCCAACGAGGCGCGTGCGGTGAGGAGCAGCGGGAAGCCGTCCGCCAGCGACACGGTCTCGCCGGGCCGCCCGAACTCCGGATCGACCGGTCTGCGATGCGACGGCGCGTCGAGATGGACGAGCCGGACCTCCGCACCGAGCCGAGCGCTGAACCAGGCGTGAGCGGCGTCCGCGGCCGGCACCAGCTCTACCGTGCTCCGGTGCAGTGCGGCGGTGACGGTGCGGGCCGGATCGGGCACCCCCACGGTCAGCGACGGGCTTCCGGGCGCGGACAGGGCCAGTCCGCCGCCGGGCAGGAGCTCGGCGGACAGCACCGCCATGCGGGGCTGCTGACGCTGTGTGACCACTCTGCTTCCGCTGTCGATCAGCATCCAGCGGCGGTCGCCGGCGAGTCCCCATGGCTCGACGACGGCCTCGTCGGACGGACATGCCCCCAGGGACTTGACCGGATGGATGCGCAGGGCACCGAGTGCGGGCGAAAGCATGACGTCATCCTGCCAGCCGCCACCGACAGTGGTCGGCAGAATCTGTCAGTATCCCCTGCCCTGGTACGGGCGGTTGTACGGATCCTCGTACGGTGACTGAGCGGGCGCGGGCGCGGGCCGAGGCGACGCGGGACGCATCGCCTCGTAGCCCGTCCCGGGCCGCTGCGGCTGTTGCGGCTGCTGGTAGCCGCGGGGCGCCGACGGCTGCTGCGGGATGTACGGCGCCGGCGCGTTCTGCAGTTGCGCGGGCTGCATCATCGGCGCCTGCTGCATCTGCGCGTTCTGGTACTGCGGTTGCTGCCCCTGCTGCGGGTAGCCGTGGGACCCGGTGTGCTGCGACGGGGCCGCGGGCAGGGCAGGGAGCGCGGACGGCAGGGCCGGCAGGTAGCTGTTCGCGGTGTCGTACGCGGCAGGGACCCGGATCGGCGCGATCTGAGGGGTCCCCCGCTCGGCGACCAGGGAGTCGTAGATCGGGGTGTCGGGGAACGACGGCGCGGCGTAGTAGCCGCTGCCGTAGGTGGAGCGGGGGGAGGTCATGACACATAAGTTAAGCCCACGATGTGCCGATTGGGGAGTCCCAATCTTGGGGTTATCCGTTTTACGCTGCTTTTGTCGGCTCGACCTGCCGAGGCACCGTTAAAGCCTACGTAAACAACAGGGGGCTTTTCTGTCGGAGGGCCTCCTGAGCTGACGAGAAGTGGCGGTCGGACTACAAAGGGCGACGCCCGGGTCACACCCGTCCGGATGTATGGCTCCAACCGTGAGTGCCCGCACCTCACGGGTGCCGGGAGGCCGTCGGCGGCAATGCCGGCCCGCTCCCCGTCGCCGTCGGCGGCAGGCCCCGGCGCCACCGGCCCACGGGGGCCGCCGACCGCGGGTGCGGCGGAACCCGTCCGCTGTCACGGCCGTCTCCCTCTCGTCCTTCGCCTCGGTGGCGAGGAGTCGGGCGCGCTGCCGCGGGGCGCGTCCGTCCCGGGCGGGTGTCCGTCAGGTTCGGCGCGGAGCCGGGCTCTTCGGTGACGCGGGGATCCGCTCCCGTGCGCGGGCGAGCAGAGCGCCCGGATCCGGGTCCGCCTGGAGGGACTTCAGCATGAGCAGCCACCACTGGTCCAGCCGTGTCCTCCAGTTCCGCGTGCCCGGTACCTCGTCGGTCAGCAGGCAGAGCCCGAAGAAGGAGCACACGAGCGTCACGGCCGCGGTCGACGGTTCCACTCCTTCCGCCAGTTCGCCTCTCGTGCGGGCCTGGGCGAGAAGCCGGGTGACGGCCAGTGCCCAGCCGTCGAACGGCGTGGGCACGGAGGTGTTGATGGCACGGCGTTCCGCCCAAAGGCGCGCTCCCGCGCGGGCCAGCACGTCCTCGCTGAGGAATCGCGCGACAGCGAAGCTGAGGCCGACCAGCTTCTCCAGTGGGGGAATGCCGGACGCGGCGTAGGGGGCGGCGAGTTGTGGCCATGTGGAGAACTGCTCGCGGACCACGGCCAGTGCCAACTCCTCCTTGCTGGAGTAATGGAAATAGATCGCCCCACTGGTTTTTCCGGAGTGATCACTTATGTCATTGACACTCGTTCCCGTATATCCCCGTTCGACAAATAGATGTGCTGCTGATTCGAGCAGTACTTTGCGGGTTTCGCGGGCCCTGTCCTGCACAACAGTTCTACCTTCGTTCAAGGGTTCTCGATATGTCCGCGCGCGTGGGCACGGATCTCCGCCCGGAGGGGGTGAGTGCGGCGCACGGAAGATCCTATTATTATCCGGGCATGCTCGCTTCCGGCTTGGGGTCAATCTTTTTACCTACGGCGCAGAATCGTTTCCTTGCGGCGTGAGGACATCCGTCCGGCCGGCGGTGAGTGACTCGTGAAATGACTGCCCACCAGGCGATTCGATCGCCTGCGGCAGTGGTGTCCCGATCTTGCTCCGGGGGTGCGTTCATCGTCGCCACGGGTATTTCCGTCACCCGAAATGGTGATTGCGGAGCGTGAAGGCCTAAATTAACGTAATGGCTACGATGTTTCGCCCTCGGTCGAAAAGGGCGGTCGCGTCCTTGTGAGACGCATGGCGATATCGCGTGGTGCGGCTGTGATGTGCCGCGCGCAATGCCCACCTCATTCACCGGATGGAGCAATCGCATCCCGGCATCAGTCTGTGCCCGCGCGCCGAACCGGTCGACGCGGCCCTGAAGAACGGTAGTCACATGACAGCTCATCCCATTCTTTCCTGGTCCCCTTCCGCGATCGTTTTCGACTGCGACGGGACCCTGATGGACACGGAACGACACTGGCAGGAGGCCCGGAACGCCACATTCCGAGCGTTCGGCCTCAAACCGCCGGTCGGGTTCGCGGACCGGGCCAAGGGCGTCCATTTCACCGAGTGCGGGGCGCTCATGGCCGAGGAGACGGGGAAGCCGGACCTGGCGGACGACTTGGCCGGCACGCTGCTCACGACCTTCACCGCCCTGGTCGAGCAGGACCCCGTCACCATGCCCGGTGCTGCGGCACTGGTCCGGCGGGTCGCCGGCCGACGCCCTCTCGCGGTGGCGAGCAACTGCCCCCGGGAGATGGTGGAGTCATGCCTCGGCAGGGCCGGGCTCCTGGGCTGCTTCGACCATGTCGTGGTCGCCGGCGAGGAGGTGCGGCCGAAGCCGGAGCCCGACGTCTACAGCGTGGCAGCCCGTCTGTGCGGCGTACCGCCCGAGGAAGCCCTGGCCGTGGAGGACTCGCTGACCGGGATGGAGTCGGCACGCCGGGCGGGTCTTCGCGTGATCGGAATCGGACCGTGCCCGCCGGGTCCCGAGTTGGAGAAGGCCGACCTGTGGGTCCCGAGCCTGGCCCACCGTGAGCTGGTGGAGTGGGCCACGAGCCAGCTGGGCATCTAGGGCGCGTTTCGAAAGTCCCGCCTGCCTGGCGACGCCTGGCACGCACGCTCGCCGCGTTGTCGGGGTCGCCCCGATACCGCCGGTATCGGGGCGACCCGGGCCCGGACCCGGTGTGCCCGGACGTTCAGTCCGCGGGCAGATGAGGTGCCAGGGTGCGCACGGGCGTGGCGGCGGAGGCGAAGAACAGGGCGACGCCCACCGCGCCGGGATCCGGGATGCCGGTCGCCCGCTCACCCAGGTAGCTCGCCCGGCCCATGCGTGCGGTCAGGGACGCGGTGTCCCGGACCCCCTGCCACGCTGCATCCGCCGCCGAGGCCAAGGCCGCAGCGGGCGGCGCGTCCTGCGCCGTCCTCAGCGCGGCGGTGGCCGGAGTGAGCGCGTCGACCAGTGTCTTGTCGCCGGGCGAGGCATCACCCACACGGCGGATGGCGGCCAGCCCTCGGGCGGTGCCTTCGGCGAGCGCGGCAGTCGTCAGGCCGGGGCCGGAGTCTGCGGCGGCCCTGCTCAAGGCCTGGAACAGCAGGCCGAACAAGGGGCCGCTGGTGCCGCCGATCTCGTCGAGAAAGGCGTGGGCCAGGGTGTCCAGGGTCTCCGCAGGGCCGGCCGGTGCCTCCATCCGGTCGAGCAGCAGACCGGCGGCCCGGACCCCGGCCGCGAGATTCGCTCCGAAGTCGCCGTCCCCCGTCCGCTGGTCGAGTGCGGTCAGTTCGGGCTCGGTGGCGTACACCGATTCGGTGAAGCCGTGAACCCAGGAGCGGGTCTGCGCGGCGTCGAAAGCGGTGGGCGTCATGGCGTCGTCCTCCTCCGTCTGTCCGGACCTGTCCGGAGCCCCACGGCAGGTCCGCCGTTCACCATCGCAGGGCCGGAGTGCGGACCGGCGCATCATAGAAATCCAGCACGGCCCGGTCGGCGAGCATGAGGGTGAGCGAGAAGCCCCGCATGTCGAGGGCGGTGACGTAGTCGCCCACGAGGTGCCGGGCGAGCCGCATCCGCCGGGCGTCGAGAACCCGGCCCAGTTCCCCGAATATGCCGTACAGCTCGAGAGGGGTGACCGCACCCAGGCCGTTGACCAGAGCGACGACCGAATCTTCGGGGCCAGGGCGCAACGCGTCCAGCAGTGCGCCCGTCATTTCCTCCACCAGCGCACCCACACGGCCCTGGCTCCGTGTCCGGCCCGCGCGCTCACCGTGGATTCCGACGCCGTACTCCAGTTCGCCGGGCGGCAGCGCGAAGGCCGGCTCGCCGTCGGCCGGCGCGTGGTGAGCGGCGGAGGCGGCTGCGAGCGTCCGGCACCGGCCTGCCAGCGTGGTGCCGAGCTCGGTCAGCCCGGCGAGTCCCCATCCGCTGTCGGCGGCGCCACCCAGGACCTTCTCCACCAGCACCGTGGCACCGGTGCCACGGCGCCCGGCGGCGATCTCGGCGGAGTCGGAGGCGAGATCGTCGTCGACGAGGACGCGGGCGCAGGGGACGCCCGCGTCCGAGAGCCGCTCGGCGGCGATTCCGAAGTTGATCCGGTCCCCGGTGTAGTTCTTGACCACGTGCAGCACGCCTTCGGGCCTCGCCACCGCGAGGGACGCCCGGTAGATCTGCCGGTTGTGCGGGGACGCGAAGATCCTTCCGGGGCAGGCGGCGTCGAGCATGCCTGCCCCGACGTAGCCGATGTGCAGGGGTTCGTGTCCTGAGCCGCCGCCCGAGAGGAGGCCCACCAGCCGAGTGGGCGCGGTGTGCAGAGCCGCGACGTACCCGTCGGCGGCGTTGTACTCCACGAGGTCCGCGTGCGCGCGGGCGAAGCCGGACAGGGCGTCGGAAGCCAGTTCACCGGACCCGTTGTCGAAGTACCTGGCCATGGGTGGCACCCCTTTCGTCCCCGGCACGGGACCGGATGAGCCGGATGGGTCAGCCTCCGGACGAGAACTCCATGGTGCGGGTCACGGTGCGCATACGGCAACTCGCTCCAAGTGCCCGCAGGCGGCGAGGTACGGAAAGCCGGCCGCCGGTCGGCGGTGCCGGGGCGCCCACGTCCCGTGCCCGAAAGGCCTGCGGCCGGGTGGGAGCGCGCGGTGTGGTGGTCCCGTACGTGGGACCACGGTGGCGCGTCCGTGGCGCCATCGGACCGTCGGGGGCTGTGGGCCGGTCGGCGGACGGTCCGGCGCGGTCCCGTCTCCTGAGTCGGTCGCGGGACCTGCCGAAGAGAACGCGGTACGCGATCCTCCAGCTGATGATTCCCATGAGGTTGCCTTGCTTCCATTCAGGGCGCGGGGGGTCGGGCAGAACTCCGTCGCCCGGACCCCGCGCCTGTCAGTTCCGCGAGCGCGTCGCAGGGCCGGTGAAGCCCGGGCTCCGGAAGTCGGGGCTGGTCCAGCCCGGACGGCCGCGGTCCTCCGGGGGCGGCTCGACGGCGGACCGGCGGAGCGGTGACTGCTTCGCGGCGCTGTTGCCCTGACCGGTCAGTTGCTCGTGCAGGAAGGGCAGGATGCCGCGTTCCAGCAGCGACTGCCGCCACGCCTGGTGAGCCGCGGCGACGGACGGGGTGACCTGGTGCGGGGGGCGGCCCGGGGTGAAGCGGTGCCGGGCGGCCGTGACGACGAGGGCGATCGCTGAGGCGAGTGCCGTGAGTGCGGCCAGAGCCGCGGTGATCCACCCGGTTCCCACGAGGGCGGCCCCGAGTTGCTGTTGGGTGCCGACGAGCCGGAGGCCGTAGCCGAGGAGGAGGAATATCGCCGCCGCGGCGGCGGACAGCAGCAGTGTGAGTACGGCGATCGCGCTCAGCAGTCCGCTGCCCGCCGTGTCGTCCGCACCCCGCCGGTGGGCCGCCTGGTCGCCGGCGCGGGTCCGCAGGCCGAGGTAGCGGCGGTACTCGGCCGTGGCCTCGGCCGCGATGGCCTCGGCGGCGGCCAATGCCTGGGTGCGCAGACGCTCGGCGTCGCTCTCGGTGTCCCGGTGCCGCAGCGCGGCCCGGATCTCGGGCATGTCCAGGGCGCGGTCCAATACCTGTTCGAAGTCGGCTCTGTGTTCCGCCTCGAGCCGGCCGGGCGCATGCATGAGAGGTATCCCCGTTCGTAACTGCCCATGGAGCGGCAGGTGTTCGTGCCGTGGCCTGGGCTCGGTGTCGGCGCCTCGGAGGCGAACGGCGCCCGGGGCCGGCGGCCGGACGGCCTGTACGGCCGCCGGCCGGAGGTGGTGACGGCTCAGACTCCGACGCCGTAGTCGGCGGCGATTCCGGCGAGTCCGGAGGCGTATCCCTGGCCGACGGCGCGGAACTTCCACTCCTCGCCGTGCCGGTAGAGCTCGCCGAAGACCATGGCCGTCTCGGTCGCCGCGTCCTCGGACAAGTCGTAGCGGGCGAGTTCGGCGCCGCCGGACTGGTTGACCACACGGATGAACGCGTTACGGACCTGGCCGAAGCTGTGGCCCCGGTTGGCGGCATCGTGGATGGAGACGGGGAAGACGATCTTCGTGACCTCGGCGGGGACGGTGGTCAGATTGACCTTGAGGGACTCGTCGTCGCCCTCGCCCTCACCGGTGAGGTTGTCCCCGGTGTGCTCGACGGAACCGTCCGGGCTCTTCAGGTTGTTGTAGAAGACGAAGTGCTGGTCGGAGAGCACCTTCCCGTTGCTGTCCACCAGCAGCGCGCTGGCGTCCAGGTCGTAGTCGGTGCCGGTGGTGCTGCGGGCGTCCCAGCCGAGTCCGACGAGGACGGCGGTCAGGCCCGGGGCCTCCTTGCTGAGCGAGACGTTGCCGCCCTTGGCCAGGCTGACACCCATGGTGCTGTTCCCTTCGCGTCTGCGCGCACCGCACCCCGGATCGAGAAGCGGGTCTGGTGATGACCAGTCCCTTGAATCTACAGCACTGTAGAAGTTGGGAAGAGGGGTGTCGGCCGGGCGCCAGGGATCGGACCGGTGTGCGCGACCGCGGTCAGGAGGCCCCGTCGGTGCTGTCCGGTTCGGGGTTCCAGTCCAGGAGCCGCACTTTCGCGACCGTCCGGACATGGCGACGCATCGCAGCGGCCGCCGCCTTGCCGCGCTGTCCCTCGATCGCGTCGAGGACGGCCTGATGCTGGATCAGGGAACGGCCGGGCCGGCGCGGCTGGCGCAGGGACTCGTGCCTGCTCTCCGTGATCTGGTCGGCGATGGACCGCATGAACTCGGCGAGCAGGGTGCTGCGGGCCGCAGCGGTCACCGCGGCGTGGAAGCGCCGGTCACCCTCGACGCCGTGGCCGCCGTCCGCGATCTCCGCGGCCATGTGGGCCAGTGAGGCCCGCAGCGTGATCAGGTCCCGCTCGGTGCGCCGCTCGGCCGCGAGTTCGGCGAGCTTCGTCTCCAACGCCTCGCGTGCCTCGAGCACGTCGGGCAGCCTGCGCCGGCGCTCTACGAGACGCTCGACGGGTTCGGCGTCCAGTCCGTTTCCCAGGAGGTAGGTGCCTCCTCCGTGGCGCACCTCGACGAGACCCTGCACTTCGAGGACCACGATGGCCTGTTTCACCGAGGCCCGCGAGACTCCCAGGCGCTGAGCCAGGTCGCGCTCCGGCGGGAGTCTGTCGCCAACGGCCAGAGCGCTCTCGGAGGCGTAGGAGCGCAACCGGTCGAGCACCTGCTCGTACAGTCGTGTACGGCCCACGGGCCGCAGTGCGTCGGACATCCCCTGCCCCTGTTCCGGAAGGCCCCCGCGCCCTCGTGGCACCGGAAGCCTAGCAGCGCCGGGCGGTCCAGTGGCTGAACCAATTCTGCGCAACCCCTTGACGGTTGTATCCGCTCCGCCGACTCTGAGTGCCGTCAACAGGCCAAGTGGCTCATCCACCAGACCAATCAGGGTCGGCCCAGGACGGGAGCCCGCACATGTCCGCGGAACTCATCTCCATCCTCGTACTCGTGGTCGTCTTCGTGATTGCCACCACCCGCTCCATCAACATGGGCGCGCTCGCCTTCGCCGCCGCGTTCGCGGTGGGTGAGCTGGCCGCAGGCCTGGACGCGGACGGGATCTTCGCCGGGTTTCCCGGAGACCTCTTCGTCGTCCTGGTCGGAGTCACCTACCTGTTCGCGATCGCCCGGGCGAACGGCACCACGGACTGGCTGGTGCACGCGTCCATACGCCTCGTCGGCGGGCGTATCGCTCTCATCCCCTGGGTGATGTTCGTGATCACCGGAGCGCTGACCGCGATCGGTGCGGTCAGTCCGGCCGCGGTGGCGATCGTCGCGCCGATCGCCCTGAGCTTCGCCGTCCGTTACGGCATCAGCCCGCTCCTGATGGGTGCGATGGTGGTGCACGGAGCGCAGGGCGGCGGCTTCTCCCCGATCAGCATCTACGGCTCGATCGTCAACGGCATCGTGGAGCGCGAGAACCTGCCGGGCAACGAGATCGCGCTGTTCCTCACCTCGTTGGCCGCCAACCTGCTGATCGCCGGGGTGGTGTTCGTGCTGTTCGGCGGGATGAAGCTTGCCCGGCACCGCACGGTGGAGAGTGACGAGGGCTCGCCCGGTTCTCCCGCGGAGGAGGGGCGCGTCCGGCTGGACGCGCCCCGCACGGCCACCCTTCTCGCGCTCCTCGCTCTGGTCGTCGCCGTACTCGGCTTCGATCTGGACGCGGGTCTGACCGCCATCACGCTGGCGGTGCTGATCAGTGCCGTGTGGCCGGACACCAGCCGTAAGGCGGTCGGTTCGATCGCCTGGCCCACGGTGCTGCTCATCTGCGGTGTGCTGACCTATGTCGGCGTACTCGAGGAGATGGGCACGATCACGTGGGCGGGGGAGGGCGTCGGCGGCATCGGCGTTCCGCTGCTCGCGGCCCTGCTGCTGTGCTACATCGGCGCGATCGTGTCGGCGTTCGCCTCGTCGGTCGGCATCATGGGTGCGCTGATCCCGCTGGCTGTGCCATTCCTCGCACAGGGGGAGATCGGGGCGGTCGGAATGATCGCGGCGCTGGCGGTGTCGGCGACCGTGGTGGACGTCAGCCCCTTCTCGACCAACGGCGCGCTGGTTCTCGCCGCGGCCCCCGACGTCGACCGCGATCGTTTCTTCAGGCAGCTGATGGTCTACGGCGGGGTCGTGGTCGCGGCGGTGCCCGGCATCGCATGGCTCGCCCTGGTTGTTCCGGGGTTCGGGTGACCACCAGGAACCCCGTGGCTACGGCTTTCCCTCTCCTGCCGGTCCGTCGATGGGAGTACGACGCGTGAATCGCACCACGGAACTGTTCCCCGCACCGGCCCGCGGCAGTTCGCGGCCCGCCCTGCGATTCGGGGACCGGACACTGTCCTACGCCGAACTCGCGGCGTGGGCCCGGGTGCGCGGTCCGCACCTTTTCACCGAGTACCTCAACCGTCCCTACGCCACCGCCGAGGCGTTCACCGAGGACGGTTGGTTCCGCTCAGGAGACATGGCGGTCCGTGAACAGGACGGTCACGTCCGGATCGTCGGCCGCGAACTGTGCGTTACCTGTCCGAGCTGCCTTGCAACGACCTCGGCAAGATCATGAAACGGGCCCTGCGGGTGTGAGGTCCCGGCACGGACGAGCTGAGGAACCTCCCTTCTCCCCAAGGAAAGGCAAGTCCTTGATCAGTTCACCCTTCGCCGGAGCCCGCCGCGCCCGGTCGCTGCCGGCCGGACGCATCTCGATCACCTTGGCCGCCCTTTCGACCGTGGCCGCACTTGCCGTCCCGGCCCTGACCACGGATGCCGCGGGTGACACCGCGTCCGGACAGCGCACCGCCACCCGCGGCTGGTTCACGTCCTGGGCCGGCGCCCAGCACGACCTCGCCCCCACCCCGTTACGCGACCAGAGCGTCCGCATGATCAGCCACCTCAGCCAGGGGGGTGACGCACTGCGCATCCGGATCCAGAACACGTTCGGCACGACCCCCCTCGTCGTGGACGCCGCCACGGTGGCACTCACCGATGGAAAGAGCGCTGCCACTCAGGAGCGCCCCGAACCCGTCACCTTCACCGGCCGGCACGAGGCCGTCGTACCGGCCGGCGGCGAGCTCTGGAGTGATGCCACCGTCCTGTCGACCCGTGCCGGGAGTGATGTCGCGGTCTCCCTGTCCGTCTCGGGCACCGTGGTCCCGGGCCTTCACAGGACCGCCTTCCGCACCAACTACCTGACGGCGCCCGGCGCCGGCGACCACACCCGGGACACGAGCGCCGCCGCGTACACGGAGACGACCGAGTCCACCTATCTGGTCACCGCGGTGGACGTGCACAACCCGCGGCTGAAGGGCAGCCTCGTCGCCTACGGCAGCTCGGTGGTCGACGGAGTCGGGTCCACCGACTGCGGGCCCGGCTGCACACAATTCGGTGCCGACCGCCGATGGGCCGACGTCCTCGCCCGGCGGATCACCTCGGAGCTCCCTCCCACCCGCCAGTTCGCCGTCGCCAACGCAGGTGTCAACGGCACCACCAGCGCCCCCGACTGCCCGCACCTCGCCGAGTCGGTCCGCGGTCTCGACGCGCGGGCACGCCTGCAGAGAGACGTCCTGGCCCTCCACGGAGTCACCGGAGTCCTCTACTACTACGGCACCAACGACCTGCCCGCGGGCTGCGACGCACAACAGGTGCTGGCGAGCTACCGTGACGTCTTCCGCCGCCTGCACGCGGCCGGGATCAAGGTGTACGTCACTCCGGTGACCCCTCGCCCGGGCTATACCGACGAGCACAACAGGGTGCGCCACACGGTCAACTCGTTCGTCTCGAAGTGGAACAACTGCAGCGGCACCTGTGACGGCGTCATGGGGTTCGACCAGGTACTCAAGGACCCGCTGAAGCCGAACTCCATCAACCCGCCCTACGACACCGGGGACGGTGTCCACGTGAACATCGCCGGTCAGCAGGTTCTGGCCGACACCGTTTCGCTGCCGATGCTCGCCTCGTCCGCACAGCGGTGACGATGTCCTGAGCACGCCGGTGAGCGCCCCGGGGGACCGGGGCGCTCACCGGAGGGTGGGCGGTCACGCCTCCCTGGGCTGGAGGTAGCGGGCCAGCAGGTCGTCAAGGCTCACCATGCCGGTGAGCATGCCGGTCTCGTCGCGCACCACCGCGAGTGTGGCCCGGCGGCGGCGCAGCACCTCGATCGCGTCGGCGACCGTGGTGGACTCGGCCAGCTCGGGCACGGGGCGTGCCAGGGCGCGCGCGCTGGTGGCCCGCCCCTGGGCCCGGGCCACCAGGACGTCACGCGCGTGCACCGAGCCGAGGACCTCCCCGCCCTCCCGGACCAGGAGTCTGGTGCGGTCGCTGTCGGCGGCCCGGCGAAGGATCTGCTCCGCGTCGGCCCGGCCGTCGATCGAGGTGATGTCAGCCGCCGGGATCCGGAGGTCGCGCACCGGGGTCTCCGGCTCGGTCAGTGAGCGGGTCAGCAGGTCGGAATCCGTCTCGCTGATCAGACCGAGCCGCTCGGACTCCTCCACCAGATGGGTGAGCTGTTCCCTGTTGTGGACGGAGACCAGCTCGTCGCGCGGGGTGACACGGCACAGCCGGACCAGACCGTTGCTCACCCTGTTCAGGATCCGGATGAGGGGGCGTACGACCTTCACGACGCCCCGGAAGGGCGGGGAGAGCAGCATCGCGGAGCGCTCGGGGTGAGCGATGGCCCACGACTTGGGCGCCATCTCGCCGAGGACCATGTGGAGGAACACGACCACGAGCATCGCCACCGCGAATGCCACGCCGTAACTGAGCGCGGCGGGCAGGCCCAGCTTGTGCAGCAGGGGATCCAGTTCGTGAGAGATCGCGGGTTTGGACACGGAGCCGAGGCCCAGTGTGCACACGGTGATGCCGAGTTGGGCGCCGGCCAGCATCAGCGAGAGCTCACGCATGCCGGCCAAGGCCGCTCCGGCGCCGCGTCGCCCTTCGGCCGCGGCCTTCTCCAAGCGGTGGCGTCTGGCGGCGACCAGCGCGAACTCGGCCGCGACGAAGAAACCGCTGCCGACGAGCAGCAGGACGGTGACGAGGAGTGCCATCGGGAAAGTCATGCCTGGTCCACCGTCTTCCGGGACAGCCGCTCGATCCGTACCCGCTCCGGCACGTGCCGGTCGAGGGTGCGTACGTCGATCACCACACCGCCGCCGTCGGGCAGCGTGAGGGTGAGGTGGTCGCCGATGGCGGGGAAACGGCCGAGCCGGTCGACGATCAGGCCGGCCACGGTGTCGTAGTCCCCTCCTTCGGGCAGTTCGACGCCGGTGGCGTCGGAGACCTCGTCCAGACGTCGCCCGGCGTCCACCAGCCAGCCTCCGTCATCCGCGACCGCGACGTCGGTGACGGTGTCCGACTCGTCGGCGATGTCACCGACGAGCTCCTCGGCGATGTCCTCATAGGTGACGAGGCCCGCCACACCGCCGTGTTCGTCGAGGACCACGGCGAACTCGTCGTCCCTCTCACGCATCCGTTCGACGGCGTCCGGCAGAGCCAGGGTGTCCGGCAGCAGCAGCGGCCTCCGGGCCACCGCGCCTGCCGTGGCGGCGGTGAGCCTGCCGGAGGGCAGCCTCATGAGCTCCCGCACACCCAGGACGCCGACGACGTCGTCCGGGTGGTCGCCGAGTACGGGGTAGTGGGAGTGGCCGTGTCTGCCGATGAGGTCGACGGTCTCGGCGGCGGTGGCGTCCTTGCGGACGAAGACCGCGTCGACGCGCGGAACCATCACCTCGTGCAGTGTCCGCTCGGAGAACTCCAAGGCGTGGTCGAGCAGGTCTGCGGTCCCGCGCGGCAGCTGACCCTGCTCGTGGGACTCGCCGATCAGGTGTCCCAGCTCCTCCAGAGTGGCGCCGTGGTGCAGCTCCTCGACCGGCTCGATACCGACCTTGCGCAGCAGACCGTTCGCCGCGCCGTCGAAGATCCGGACCACCGGGCCGACGACGCGCAGGTAGGCCAGGGTGGAGGCGGCGAGTGACTTCGCCAGTCGTTCCGGGACGGCGATGGCGAGGTTCTTGGGGGCCAGTTCGCCCAGCACCATCTGCACGACGGTGGCCAGGGTGAAGGCGAGCACGACGGAGATGCCGGTGACGGCGCCCTCGGGGATGCCGAGGGCGGACAGCGCCGGCCTGAGCAGTGTGGAGACCGAAGGTTCGGCGATGAAACCGACGACCAGGCCGGTCACGGTGATGCCGAGCTGGGCGCCCGAGAGCATGAACGACAGACGCTCCAGTACCTTCAGGGCCCGGGCGGCCCTGGGGTCCCCGGCCTTGGCCTCGCGTGCGAGGGCGAGCCGGTCGGCGGAGACGTAAGCGAACTCCTGGGCGACGAAATAGCCGGTACCCGCGGTCAGCACGAACACGGCCAGTACGCCGAGCCAGGCTTCCAGGGCACTCATTCCGCACCACCCCGCCGCGTGCCGTGCCCAGGACATACGGGGCGGGAAGGCCGGGGACTGTGCCCCGACGGGTCCGTCGATCTGGCGGACAAGTGCTGGCTCCTCATCTAGGTGTGCGCAAACACAAAACGATTCCGACCGGAACAGGGTTCCCGGCCACTTCGCGCACCGGTCCGGCGTGGGCGTCCTGCCCTGGTCCGCACCGGTGCGCCACCGGGGACGGCCTCCGACGGCAGGGGCATCTCCGGCCGCGCGGGAGCGTATTTCGGCCTTTCCCGGCGAGAGGGCCCGGAGCGTACTCCCGGTCCTCCGGGACAACTCTATGCTTCTACACGCATGTAGAAGAAGGCCCGTGGCGGGCCACACACCCCTGGGAGACGGAACACATGGCAACGATCGATCTGGACAAGGTCCTGGACAAGGCGTGGGCGGACAAGAGTCTGCCGGAGATCATGGGCGCCCCGGTGGGGGCGTTGAAGGGGGTTTCCGACCGGGACGGGGAACTGCTGCGCGAGGCGTTCGGAGTCAAGACCGTCTCGGACCTGGCCGAACTGAAGTACGCCCGGTGGGCGCAGGCCCTCGCGGTTCTCGCGGCGGCGGAGTAACCGGGAGGCGCCCTCGCGGACGAGGAGGGCGAGGCCCGTCCGTGCGGCGGCCCCGCTCTTCTCGCCGGAGGGCGGGGCGCGGGAGTCGCGGCGGCACATCCAAGACCTCCCCGAGGAGGGCGCCGCAGCGTACCGGGGTGTGCGCGCCGTCGATCCGGACCGCCGTGGACCGGAAGATCTCGGCGGGGCGGGCGTCGGACCGTGAGGCCACGCTCCTGACGTCACCGCGACGCGAGACGATGTCCTGATGTCCTCCCCTCTCGCGGAACGGTGGCTCCGAGGTGTCGCGGTCAACTCCGCCGCGCCGTCCGAGGTCCTTCTCCGCCTGCTGAGCGATCAGGCTCGCGCCGTCCGGACACTCCTCTGCGAGGAGCGCCAACTTCCCGCGGTCGTCGTGGAGGCGGTGGTCGCGCACCCGGAGCGCGATGTCCGCCGCCGCTTCGCCCGCAACCGGTACGCGTCCGCCGAGCAGCGCGGCCGATTGGCCGACGACGTGGACGATCTCGTCCGCGCGGCCCTTGCCTCGGGCCCGCGCCCCCGGTTGGGCAGGGTCGAGGCGCTGTCCGACGGTGTCCTGGAGCGCCTGTTGACGGTGCGGGACGGCGATGGGGAGGGCCGCGTGCTGACAGGTGACGACATCAGGCAGGAGCTGGTGGTTTCCGGACAGATCCCACCGTCGTTCCGCCGTAGGATGCCGGACCACCCGAACCCCGAACTCCGTTACCAGGCAACCGGACTGTGGCTGTGGCTCACGCCTGTGCAGCGCGAGGCTCTCCTGGGCGACCCGGAGCACGCGGTGCGCGAGGCGGCTCTCCGGAGCAGTCGGAGACTTGACCCGGCGGTGACGGAGGAGGAACTGCCGGAAGTCGACTGTCACCACCGGTCGTTCCTGCTCGTCAACTACGCGGTCTCTCCGGCCGTGGCCGCGCGGTGCCTCGCGGACCGGCGTGATCTGTCGGCGCTCGCCCGCAACCCTCACACGCCCCGTGACTCCGTCGCCCGCCTCGCACGCGACCCCGACCCCGACGTCCGTGAACGGGTGGCCGCCCGGGCCGACCTCGATCCGGCGCTCCTGGCGGAACTGGCCCAGGACCCGGACGCCACCGTGCGGGCCCGGGCATCGCTCCAGCCGCTGCCGCGCACCTGGCCCGAGCGGGCCGCCATCGACCGGATCATCGGCCGCACGGCCGAGGACATCGGTGCCGTCGAGGAGATGCTGATCGAACCGCCGACCGGATGGTACGAGGCGTGTGCCGCCTCCACTCATCCCGTGCTGCGCCGCGTCGCCGCGAGCTGCGCCCGGCTGCCCGAGGAGCTCGTGCGCCGCTTGGCGGACGATCCCGACGCCGATGTGAGGCACCTGCTCGCCTGCAACCACCCGCTCGCTCCGCCCGCGGTCGTCCTGGACGCCTTCGTCGCCGCGCCGCGCCAACGCCCCTACCTGCTCACGTCGCCCCGCCTGCCCCGCACCGGGCTGCGGCACCTGCTCGGCCACGGGGATCCCGCTGTCCGCGCGCTGGCCGCCGCCGATGCCGGCCTCGCCCGGCCGCCGCTCCACCTGCTCGGCGATCCTGAGCCGCGCGTGCGCCGAGCGGCGGCTGCCAACCCGCTCCTCCCTCTCGGCCTGCTCTCCTCACTCCTCGACACCCCGGAGCACGCCGAAGGGGCCGCGGCCAACCCCGGACTGCCCGCGGAACGCCTGCACCGGCTGCTCGATCTGAGCGGGCTGCCCTGAGGGGAGGGGGAGTGTTCATGCGGCCCGGGTGAGCTCCGCGCCGCCGAACAGCAGGGCGTACCCGGGCGGGAGCTGGTCGAGGATCCGGTCCAGGAGGCCGGGTCCGGCCAGGTGGCGTACGACGGTGAGGACGGCTCCGGTGTCCCAGCGGGTGGTGGCGGGGGTGCCGCCCGTGCGGGTGGCCAGATCCTTGACGAACCCCCAGCCTGTGAGCGGTCGGTGGTCCGGGGCCTCCCCGGTGAGGGCGAGCGCGGCCTCGACCGGGAGCCGGGCGGCGAGATCGACGCGTTCGTCGCCGGTGAGCTGACGGCCCAGGGCTGCCAGCACCGTCCGTGTGACGTTCTCGGCCCGCTCCCGGGTGGGGTACGCGCCTTCGTACCGAATTCTCTCCACCATCTGTCGGAACGTCATGCCGGGCCGGGCATGCTCGTGCTGCGGAGGCATCGCAGGGGGGTTGCCTTTCTCGATCGTCTCTGTGTGCGGTCACGCTCGTCCGGACGCAGTCACCCCGGGGCGGCCGGCGAGAAGGCCGGTCGTGCCACAGGAGAGCAGCAGGGAGCGGCGGGCGAGGAGCCCGCCCGCCGTTCCGTCGGGGCCGCGCTCGGGTTCGGTGGCGGAGGGGGCCGGAGCCTCAGCCGTTGATCTGCCTGTGCCCGGAAGGGTTCCTATGCCGGCTTCGTCCGAGCCCCCGCGATCCCACCCCGTTCCTCGCGGCCGAGGCAGCGCTGAACGCGATCGACGACGCCATCCGCACCGCCAGGAGCGGCACACACGGGGAGGGCGGCCAAGTCGGCGCGGATCAGGCCCTGGCCGCACTCCTCCTCCTGCGCGAACTGCGCGATCAGCTCGCAGGATGGGAACCGGCCCTGATCGAGGCAGCCCGGGAGGCGGGCTCCAGCTGGGCGGACCTCGCCCATCCGCTGGGTGTCTCCAGCCGTCAGGCCGCCGAGCGGCGCTATCTCCGTGTACGTCCCGGAGCCCCCGGAGCCACCGGCGAACAGCGTGTGGAGGCCACCCGCAGCCGCCGCGCCGCGGATCGCACCGTCTCGGCCTGGGCGAGGGCCAACGCCGCCGACCTACGCCAGCTCGCCGGTCAGATCACCGCCCTGACCGACCTCTCCGGCCCCGCCCGCCCGCCTCTGGCCCGCCTCGCGGAAGCCCTCGCCGACAACGACGCGGCCAACCTCATCAACCCGCTCTCGGACACCCGCACCCATCTCGAGGCAGGCCACCCCGACCTGGCCGCCCGGGTCGGTGCCGTCACCCGCCACACCGACCTGATCCGCGGTGACCACGGCCGAACCGCCGGCTGACGTCCGTGGATTCCCGCGGCCATGGGTAGGTTGGCGGAAACTCTCCGGGCAGCCGGACTCGTGATGGGGGCGAGCATGACCATGCAAAAGGGAACGAACGTCGCGGTGCCGGCTCGGACCGTGCGGGTCGAACTGGGCTGGTGTACCACCCCCGGGACACCTGACGTGGATGCCTCGGCGCTCCTGCTCGTGTCGGGCAAGGTGCGCGGCGACGCCGACTTCGTCTTCTACAACCAGGCGGCGCACGCGTCCGGTGCGGTGCGCCACGAAGGCAAGCGGGCGGAAGGGGGTGCCGTGACGGACAGCCTCACGGTCGACTTCGCCCGGATGGAGCCGGCGATCGACCGCGTCGTCGTCGTCGCCTCCGCGGACGGCGGCACGTTCGGACGGGTGAACGGCCTCTACGTCAGGATCGTGGACCCGGCGAACGGCTCCGAGATCGCGCGCTTCGAGAGCGCGGACGCGACCGTCGAGACCGCCTTCATCCTCGGCGAGCTCTACCTGCGCCAGGGTGCCTGGAAATTCAGGGCCGTAGGACAGGGGTACGACACCGGACTCGCGGGCCTCGCGACGGACTTCGGCATCTCCGTCGACGAGCCGCAGCAGGCGCCGCCACCCCCGCAGCAGCGTCGTGCTCCCCGGCCACCCGCGCCCCCGGCCGCCCCCGCGCCCCCCGTCGCGCAGCCCGTGAGGCTGACCAAGGTCACGCTCACGAAGGAAGCGCCGTCGGTATCGCTGTCGAAGCAGGGCGGCACGTCCGGAGCGCTGCGGGTCAATCTCAACTGGGAGGTGCGCAAGCAGTTCAAGGGCTGGGGCGCGAAACTCGGCAGGGCGGTCGCCATGCACGGCGATCTGGATCTCGACCTCTGCGCGCTCTACGAGCTCACCGACGGCAGCAAGGGAGTGGTGCAGGCGCTCGGAAACGCCTTCGGGTCGCTCCGGCAGCCGCCCTACGTCCACCTCGACGGCGACGACCGCACCGGCGCGCTGTCCAGCGGTGAGAACCTCACGGTCAACCTCGACCACAAGGACAGGCTGCGCCGTGTGCTGATCTTCGTCACCGTCTACGAAGGCGCCCGCAGCTTCGCCGATCTGCACGCCACGGTCACGCTCCAGCCGCAGAACGGCGCGGCGATCGACTTCTCCCTCGACGAGTGCACCGTGCCGTCCACCGTGTGCGCGCTCGCACTGCTCACCAGTGAAGGGGGAGACCTCACCGTGCGGCGAGAGGCCCGCTATCTCGTCCCCGAGCGCGGGGTCAGTCCGCAGCGGACCATCGACGCCGCCTACGGGTGGGGCATGAACTGGACCCCGGGGCGCAAGTGACCCGGGAGGAGTCGCCGGGACGCCCGCCGGGGCTCAGGGCTCCGGCGCGGCCTCGGGACGGGCGTACGTACGCCCCTTCCACGCCGCACCGAGGCCCCGGTAGTGCTGCACCGCGGAGCTCACCGTCATCAGGACGTAGAGGACCGCGGTGAAGGGCAGCAGCGGGGCCAGCCAGAGCGACTGGCGGTAGTACCCGAGCATGGGCATGTAGGTCCCCGCCATCACCGCCCACGCCGCCCCACCCGCCACCGCGGTCACCGGATCGCCCGCCAGAAGACCGACGCCCAGCGTGACGGGCGGCGCGACGTACACCAGGCCCAGACCGAGGACCGTGCCGACCAGCAGCGTCGGACTGTGCCGCAACTGCGCGTACGCGCTCCGCGCGACCATCCGCCACAGGTCCACCAGCCGCGGGTAAGGGCGCACGCTGTCCACCCGGTCCGCCAGCCCCAGCCAGATCCGGCCGCCGCTGCGCCGGACCGCCCGCGCCAGCGACACGTCGTCGATCACCGCCTGGCGGATGGACTCCGGGATCCGCGCCCGCTCGGCGGCCCCGGCCCGCAGCAGCACACAGCCGCCCGCCGCCGCGGCCGTCCGCGATCCCTTCCCGTTCACCCAGCGGAACGGGTAGAGCTGCCCGAAGAAGTAGACGAAGGCGGGCACGACCAGCCGCTCCCAGGTACTCGCCACCCGCAGTCTGGCCATCTGCGAGACCAGGTCGAACCGGTCCGCCCCACCGCTCCCGGCCGCGGCCACGAGTTCCCGCAGGCTGTCCGGCTCATGCGCGATGTCGGCGTCCGTCAGGAGGAGGAACTCGGGCTTCCGCTGCCGGGCCAGTGCCATCCCGTGCCGCAGCGCCCACAGTTTGCCCGTCCATCCGGGCTCCGGGTCACCGGGCGTCACCACCGTGAGCGGCAGCCCGCCGCACCGCTCGGACAGCTCCCGGGCGAGCTCGCCGGTGCCGTCGCCGCTGTTGTCGTCGACCAGGTAGATCTCCGCGTCACCCGGGTAGTCCTGCGCGAGCAGCGACGGCAGGCTCACCGGCAGGACCTCGGCCTCGTCCCTCGCGGGGACGACCACCGCCACCGAGGGCCAGCGCGCGGGATCGTCCCCGCGCACGGGCAACCGTTGGTCGGTCCGCCAGAAGAAGCCCTGGCCGAACAGCAGCCATACCCACACGATCAGTGAACCCACGGCGATCCAGGCAACGGCGCTCATCCGTCGAAGTGTGCCCCACTCCGGCGGTACCGCAAGGGCTGTCGACTATGGTGACCGGGTGAAGATCGCACTCATGGACTCGGGAATCGGCCTCCTCGCGGCAGCCGCCGCCGTACGCAGGCTACGGCCCGACGCCGACCTGGTGCTGTCGTCCGACCCCGGCTCGATGCCTTGGGGGCCCCGTACGCCGGATGACGTGATCCGGCGTGCCCTCGCCGTGGCACGTGCGGCGGCGGCCCGCCGCCCGGACGCGCTGATCGTCGCCTGCAACACCGCCTCCGTCCACGCCCTGCCCGCCCTGCGGGCCGAGCTGGAGCCCGGGCTGCCGGTCATCGGGACGGTGCCCGCGATCAAGCCGGCCGCCGCGGGCGGCGGCCCCTTCGCCATCTGGGCCACACCGGCGACCACGGGGAGCCCCTACCAGCGCGGACTGATCCACGACTTCGCCCGCTCCGCGGACGTGACGGCAGTACCCTGCCCGGGGCTCGCAGACGCCGTGGAGCACGCCGACGAGGACGCGATCGACCGCGCGGTCGCCGCCGCGGCCGCCTCGACCCCGGCCGAGGTGACGGACGTCGTCCTGGGCTGCACCCACTACGAGCTGGTCGCCGAACGCATCCGTGCCGCGGTGGAAGCCGGCCGGCCGGGCCGCGCGCCGCTCGTGCTCCACGGCTCCGCCGAAGCGGTGGCAGCCCAGGCGCTGCGCCGTATCGGGGCGGCACCCGCTCCGTCGGCCGAACCCGTCGGCACCCTCACCGTGCTCCTCGGCGGGGAGGCCGCTGACCTCACCGAACCCGCTCTGGCCTACGCCGAGGGCCTGCTGCTCAAGGCCGTCACCCCCGCGGTCTGACCGCGGGCGGCGCCTCGCCGAGGCCGCGCACCCCTCCTCACCGCGCGGAACGTGGGTACGCTGCTTGGCATGACGGACCACCCCGGCAACACGCGGCACGGTTCGAGCCAGGCCCCGGGCACGGTCTGGACGGGACGGGCCACCAATCGCTTCCAGTGGCTGCTCGCGGCCGCGGGGGCAGGCTGCTTGGCACTCGGTATCGAACTCGCTGTCGACTCGGCCTGGAGCGGTGGGTTCGCCCCGCTGCTCATGTCCGTCATCGGCTGTGTCGCCGCAGGACTCCTCATCCTCTTCGGGACCCTCGCCTTCGTGCACGTGGCCGTCAAGGTCGACGGTGACGCCCTCGAGGTGCGCTGCGGTCACGCCGGGCTGCCCAGGCGGCGGATCCTGCTCACCCATGTGGTGGGCGCGGACTTCGCCCCCAAGGTGACCCCACGCCACTGGGGCGGATGGGGCTACCGCTGGCGCCCCGAGCAGGGCACGGCCGTGGTCGTGCGCCGCGGGGAGGGACTCGTGCTCCGGCTGGGGGACGGCCGGAGCTTCACCGTCACGGTGGACGACGCGGAGGCCGCCGTACGGTTCATCCGGGACCGGCTGCACCTTGCGGCGACCGGGAAGCCCCCGGGCACCTGACTCCGACGTCGGGGCCCGGGTGGCCGGAGCGGCTGCCGCCCGCACGGGCGGCCACCGTAGACTCCGGCAGGTGAGCGCCACCGTCACCACCGTCGAACCGCCGCCCGCCCCCGTGTCCCGCAGCAGGAAGCTGTGGCCGCGGCTCGTCCGGCCTGCCGCAGCCGTGCTGTCCGGTGCGCTGCTCTACGCGAGCTTCCCGCCCCGACCCCTGTGGTGGCTGGTGCTGCCCGGCTTCGCCCTGCTGGGCTGGGTCCTGACCGCGCGCGGGCCGCGCGCGGCGCTGGGCCTCGGCCTCCTCGCGGGCCTCGGCTTCATGATGCCGCTGCTGCACTGGACGGGCGAGGAGGTCGGCCCGGTACCGTGGCTGGCCCTCGCGTTCCTCGAGGCGCTGTTCGTCGCCGTCGGCTGCGTCGGGATCGCCGCGGTCTCGCGGCTCCCGTACTGGCCCGTCTGGGCAGCGGCGGTGTGGACCCTCGACGAGGCGCTCCGGTCCCGGGTCCCGTTCGGCGGCTTCCCCTGGGGCAAGATGGCCTTCGGACAGGCCGACAGCGCGTTCCTGCCCCTCGCCGCTCTCGGCGGCACCCCGCTGCTCTCGTTCGCCGTCGTGCTGTGCGGCTTCGGCCTCCTGGAGGCCGCCCGGCAGGTCCGCCGTCACCGGGCCGTCGGCACCGTGCCCCGCTCCGCCGTCGTCGCGGCGGCCGTCACCGTCGCCGCGCCGGTCGTCGCCGCGCTGGCGGCCCTCCCGCTCGTCGACGACTCACCCGAGGACGGCACCGCCACGGTCGCCGCGATCCAGGGCAACGTGCCGCGGCTGGGCCTCGACTTCAACTCCCAGCGCCGGGCCGTCCTGGACAACCACGCGGAGCGCACGGAACAGCTCGCGCGGGACGTGAAGGCGGGGAAGGCGCCCCAGCCCGACTTCGTCCTGTGGCCTGAGAACTCCTCCGACCTCGATCCGTACCGCAACGCCGACGCCCGGGAGGCCATCGACCGGGCCGTACGCGCCATCGGCGTCCCCACCGTCATCGGCGCCGTCCTCACCCCCGACACCGGCCCTCTCCGCAACACCCTGATCGAGTGGGACCCCGAGAGCGGTCCCGTGGACACCTACGACAAGCGGCACATCCAGCCGTTCGGCGAGTACATGCCGATGCGGTCCGTCGCACGGATCTTCAGCGAGGACGTCGACCGGGTACAGCGGGACTTCGGCCCCGGCAGCAAGGTCGGCGTGTTCGACCTGGCGGGAACGAAGGTCGGGCTCGTCACCTGTTACGAGGCCGCCTTCGACGACGCCGTACGCGACACCGTCAAGGACGGCGGGCAGCTGATCGCCGTACCGAGCAACAACGCGACCTTCGGGCGCAGCGAGATGACCTACCAGCAGCTGGCCATGAGCCAGGTGCGGGCGGTCGAGCACGGGCGGTCCGTCGTCGTGCCCGTCACCAGCGGTGTCAGCGCGGTGATCCGGCCGGACGGCACGATCGTGGAGAAGACGAAGATGTTCACCCCGGACGCCCTGGTCGACGAGGTGCCCCTGCGGTCCTCGCTCACGCCCGCCACCCGGCTCGGAACCCTGCCGGAGGGCGCCCTGGCACTGCTCGCCCTGGCCGGTCTCGGCTGGGCGGCAGCCACGGCGGTGCGGGCGAGGAGGACGCGGAAGGACCGGGCGGCCGGGCAGGAGAACGCCCCCGCCGCCGCATGATCCCTTTCGCATAGGCTCCTCGCATGGCTACTCCAGACTTCATCCGTGAGATCCGCGCCACCGCCGGGCACCAGCTGCTCCTGCTGCCGGGAGTCACCGCTGTCGTCTTCGACGACGAGGGCCGGGTGCTGCTCGGCCGGCGGACGGACACCGGCAGGTGGGCGGTCATCGGCGGCATCGGGGAGCCCGGGGAAGAGCCCGCGGCGACGGCGGAGCGCGAGGTGTACGAGGAGACGGCGGTGCACTGCGTCGCGGAGCGGGTCGTGCTCACCCAGGCCCTGAAGCCGGTGCAGTACGCCAACGGCGACCGGTGTCAGTATGTCGACATCACCTTCCGCTGCCGGGCCACGGGCGGCGAGGCACGGGTGAACGACGACGAGTCGCTGGAAGTCGCCTGGTTCGACATCGACGCGCTGCCGCCGCTGAGCGAGTTCGCGCTGTTCCGGATCAAGCAGTCCCTCACGGACGCCCCCACCTGGTTCGCGCGGACCCCCGGCGTCTGACAGGCCCGGCGCACGGCGGAGCCGAGCCGACCGCACCCCCCGCAGCCGCGTCCGTCCGTGCCACAGGGGGTGCGTTCACGTCACCCGCTGAGCACCGGGGCGCGGTCCTCAGCGGGAACGGAACCTCAGATCGTCGCCGTGTCGATCACGAACCGGTACCGCACGTCGCTGTTCAGCACGCGCTCGTACGCCTCGTTGATCTCGGCCGCGCCGATCAGTTCGATCTCCGCGCCGAATCCGTGCTCGGCGCAGAAGTCCAGCATCTCCTGGGTCTCCTGGATGCCGCCGATCGCGGAGCCGGAGAGGGACTTGCGGCCGCCGATCAGGGAGAAGAGGTTGACCGAGACGGGCTCCTCGGGGGCGCCGACGTTCACCAGCGCACCGTCCGTCTTGAGGAGGGAGAGGTAGGCGCCGAAGTCCAGCGGCGCGGACACCGTGGACAGGATGATGTCGAACGTGCCCGCCAGCTCCTCGAAGGTTTTCGGGTCGCTGGTGGCGTAGTAGTGGTCGGCGCCGAGCTTCAGCCCGTCGTCCCGCTTGCGCAGGGACTGGGAGAGGACGGTCACCTCCGCCCCGAGCGCGTGCGCGATCTTGACGCCCACGTGGCCGAGGCCGCCCATACCGAGGACGGCGACCTTCTTGCCGGGACCGGCGTTCCACCGCCGCAGCGGGGAGTACGTGGTGATTCCCGCGCAGAGCAGCGGCGCGGCCTCGTCCAGTGCCAGGCCGTCGGGGATGCGGACGGTGTAGTTCTCGTCCACGACGATGTGCGTGGAGTAGCCGCCGTAGGTGGGGTCGCCGTTCTTGTCGAGGGCGTTGTACGTGCCGATGTTCCCCTTGGCGCAGTACTGCTCGAGACCGGCCTTGCAGTTGTCGCACTCGCGGCAGGAGTCGACCATGCAGCCCACGCCCACGCGGTCACCCACGGCGAACCGGGTGACGCCGGGGCCGGCCTCGGTGACGATGCCGGCGATCTCGTGGCCGGGCACCATCGGGAATATGCCCTCGCCCCAGCCGTCGCGGGCCTGGTGGATGTCCGAGTGGCAGATACCGGCGAACTTGATGTCGATCAGGACGTCGAACTCACCGACCGCACGACGCTCGATGGTGGTGCGCTCCAGCGGAGCCTTGGCGGAGGGTGCGGCGTACGCGGCGACAGTGGTCATGCGGAGTTCTCCTAAGGAGTGGTCCTGCGCCCGGCAGCTTTCGGTCCGGGCACGCACTCCAGCGTGCCCCACCTGCGCACATCCACCCAGGTCCCGGATGTACGTACGTCCAGTGGTCCTACTACCGGCGGGGACAGGATGGTGTGCGTACGACGGTGGATACTGGAACCCATGGACGAGCAGCCTGTACGCGAGCGGCGGGACGCCGACGGCCCCGGGCCCGGTGGCGGTGGCCCTCATGCCCTCGGCCGGCGTGCCGAGCTCAGCGAGTTCCTGCGCAGCCGGCGTGCCAGGCTGAAGCCGGAGGACGTGGGGCTGCGCGACTTCGGGCGGCACCGCCGGGTCCCGGGGCTGCGCCGGGAGGAGCTCGCCCAACTGGCCGGAGTGTCCGTGGCGTACTACACGCGTCTCGAGCAGGGCAACGGACAGAACGTGTCCGCGGAGGTCCTGAGTGCCATCGCGGCCGCGCTGAGACTGACGGACGCCGAACAGGCACACCTCACCCATCTGGCGAAGCCCAAGGAGCACAGGAAGAAGCCGTCGACCCGGCAGCAGCGGGTACGCGGGTCCCTCTGCGGGCTCCTCGACACCATGGATGGTGTTCCGGCGTACGTGACGGGGCGGCGAGCGGAGATCCTGGCGTGGAACCGGATGGCCGCGGCGGTCTTCGGCGACTGGTCCCAGTTGCCGCCGCAGGAGCGGAACTGGGCGCGGCTGGTGTTCCTGAAGCCGGAGTACCGCGAGCTGTTCGTGGAGTGGGACCAGAAGGCGTCGGACATCGTCAGCTATCTGCGGATGGACGCGGGCTGCCACCCCGACGACCCCCGTCTCTCCGCGCTCGTCGGTGAACTGTCCGTCAAGAGCGACGAGTTCCGGCGGCTCTGGGCCCGGCACGACGTCAAGGAGAAGAGCCACGGCGTCAAGCGGCTGCACCACCCCCTGGTCGGCGAGCTGTCACTCTCCTTCGAGACGTTCGCTCTGCCCGACGACGCCGAGCAGTCGGTCGTCGCGTATCACGCGGAGCCGGACTCGGCGTCGGCGGAGGCGTTGCGCCTGCTCGCGAGCTGGGGCACGGACGCCACGCGGGCCGGGACGGCCGCGTCCGGGAGTCCGTAGCGGCGGGCGGTGTTCGCCCCGTCGTGCGAACACCGCCCGCCGCGGCAGGTCTCACATCCTTCGGTGCAGCAGGAACCCGAGCAGCGCCTCGATCTCGCGCGCCGCGCCCGGGGCGAGCGGCACGCTCCGCAGGCAGGCGCGGGCCGCGTCGAGGTGGTGGCGGGCCTCGTCCAGGGTGGCGACGCGGCCGCCGCACGTTTCGACGAGTGCGGCCACGCGCGCCGTACCCGCGTCGTCGAGGGGGAGCGGGGAGCCGAGGAGTGCGGCCAGTTCCCGGGCGGGCGGGCCGTCGCCGGCGAGGGCCGCCAGCACCGGGTAGGTCTTCTTCTGCTGCCGTAGGTCGCTGTGCACGGGTTTGCCCGTCACCGCCGGGTCGCCCCAGATGCCGAGCAGGTCGTCGACGGCCTGGAACGCCACCCCCAGGTGGCGCCCGGCCCGGTCCAGCGCGCTGACCGTCCCGGCGGGAGCCCCGCCCAGGAGGGCTCCGAGCGCCGCCGCGCAGCCCAGCAGCGTGCCGGTCTTGAGTTCCGCCATGGCCCGGTACTCATCGGTCCGGACGGCCTCCGGCCCGGTCCAGGGGCGGGCGGCGAAGAGCAGGTCCTCCGCCTGGCCGCGCACGAGGCCGCTGAGCGTCTCGGACAGGCGGCCGACCGCCGCCGGCGTATGGGGTCCCGGGGCTTCGGCGAGGGTCTGCACCGCGAGGGCGAACAGCGCGTCGCCCGCGAGTACGGCGGGCCCGGTGCCGTAGGCCTTCCACACCGTCTCCCGCTGCCTCCGGGTTCCGTCCCCGTCCATGATGTCGTCGTGCAGCAGCGAGAAGGTGTGGACCAGCTCGACGGCCACCGCCCCGGCCACGGCGCTCTCTCCCGGGGCGCCGGCCGCCTCGGCGCACAGGACCGCGAGAGCCTGGCGCACCCCCTTGCCCTCGGAGGATCCGTCGGCTGGCGCACCGCCGACCTCGCACCAGCCGAGTGAGAACGCCGCCATCTCGCCAGGCCAGGGATGGAGCCGGCCTATCGCGGCGGAGAGGGAGGGCCGCACCAGGTCGCGGCAGCGGGCGAGCACGCGGTGAACGTCGTCCTCGGCCTGGGGCGGCGGGTACGACCCTGAGGGACCGGAGTCGCGTACCGTGCCGGCGGAAACGGTCGTGGGGGTGGTCATCGCGTCGCCGCCGCCTCGGCCCGGTGGCCCACGTCGGGCAGTGGGCCCACTCCCAGCTCCGCCGTCGCCTTGTCGACCATGTCCCGGGCATGCCGCAGGCCGATCCGGTCCAGCGTCCTGCAGAGGTCGGCCAGTTCCACGACCGTTTCCGCCGGGTTCCGCCCGAGCCGGGCCAGCGACTTGGCGAGCCCGAGCCGGGACAGCGCGGTGCCCCGCGGCTCGTTCATCTCCTGGAACTCCGCGAGTGCCTGCGTGTAGGTGTCCCGGGCCTGTACGTACTGCCCGGCCCGGTAGTGCACATTGCCCCGCATCTTGTGGTTGTACGCCAGCGCGCTGGACAACTTCATCTCGCGGCAGGCGGATTCGGCCTCGGTGAGCAGCGCCAGCGCACGCTCCACGTCACCGTCACGTACGGACACCACGTCGGCTATGCCGCGCAGCGCCCATGCCCGGCCCCGTCGGTCATCGGCCCGGCCCGCGGTCTCGGCCGCCTCCTCGAAGAGGGCGAGCGCCCTGTCGTACGAGCCGGTGTTCCGGTGCATCTGCGCTATGCCCTCCAGCGCCCACACCGTGTGCCGGGCCTCGCCCCGCCTGCGGGCCTCGGCGAGCAGTTGTTCGTGCAGTTCGCCGACGGCCTGGTAGTCGCCCTGGATGCGTCCGGTCTCCGCGAGGCCGGCGAGCGAGTAGCCGCGTACCACCACGTCACCCCCTCGTTCACCCAGGTCGGCCGCGATCCCGAGCAGTCGGTAGGCCAGGGCCAGCGAACCCCGCTGACGGGCGAGCGTGCCACCGCTCCACAGGGCCCAGGCCATCGCCCCGACGTCCCCCGCCGAACGGGCCGCCCGATAACTCGCCTTCCAGGCGGCGTCGGCATCCGCCACCCGCCCCAGCCGGCGGTACGCCTCCGCCACGGCGAGTCCGCAGCGCGCCATCTCCCCCTGGCTGCCGGCGCGTTCGGCGGCCCGCAGTTCATCGATGCCCTTGGCCAGTACCTCGGTGAGGGAGGAGTTCACCGACAGGGAGCCGAGGGCCCCCTGGTACTCGGGGGCGAACGCCTTGTCCTTCGGCTGGTCGTGCTGAGTCACCCGTGCCACCTGCTCACTGTCTCGCCCTTCCTCGGAACCGCTGTTCCCGGCGGTGGTCGGCCGCCGTCCCTGATCAAGACGGTAGGAGCGGGAAGGGGTTCCACGAATCCCTCTCCGTGTTGGTCCTGGGGTCCTCCCTGAGTGCTACGGGGTGGAGCCGGGACCGGCCGGTGGGATGAGCGGCGTCCGGGAAAGGGCGACGTCCGATGCGACAACCGGGAGTGGGATGGGTAAGGTACCGACGGATAAGTGAAGGTAGCCTTACCTAAGTTCGAGGAGTATCGGTGACCAACCCCTTCGAGGACGAGAACGGCACCTATCTGGTGCTCGTCAATGACGAGGGACAGCACTCGCTGTGGCCCGCCTTCGCGGAGGTGCCCGGCGGCTGGACCGTGGCCCACCAGGAGGACACCCGCCAGGCCTGCCTCGACTACGTGGAGCGGAACTGGACCGATCTGCGGCCCAAGAGCCTGATACGGAGCATGTCCGCCCAATCCGAGTGAGCCTCCCCCCGGAGGCCGTCGGGAACGCAGGAGGCGTTCGTCCGGAACTCCGGACGAACGCCTTCGGGCGGGTGGAGCCGGTGTCCGGTCAGGAGTCCCCGGCCGTCGCCCGCTCCGGGGCCGGACCGGCGGCCGCCGGTGCCGACTCCTCGCGGCGTGACCGGTGGGCCATCCAGGCGGCGACCAGGGCCCCCGAGATGTTGTGCCACACGGAGAACACCGCGGCGGGCAGAGCGGCCAGCGGGCTGAAGTGGGCCGTCGCCAGCGAGGCGGCGAGCCCGGAATTCTGCATGCCGACCTCGAAGGCCATGGCGCGGCTGGCGGGCCGGCCGAGCCCCGCGATCTTGCCCGCGCCGTAACCGAGCGCGAGTCCGAGGCCGTTGTGCAGCACCACGGCGATCAGCACGGTCACCGCGGCCGACTTGATCGTGTCGGCGCTGCCCGCAACGACGGCGCAGACGATCGCGGCGATGGCCAGCGAGGACAGCCAGGGCATGAGGCCCAGCACCCGGTCGACCGCTCTGCCCGCCACCAGGCGCACCACCAGGCCGCCGAGGACAGGGAGAAGCACCGTCTTGAGGATGTCCGTGATCATCGAACCGGCGTCCACCGGCAGGTACGCCCCCGCCAGCAGCAGCGTGAGCGGCGGCGTGACCAGAGGGGCGACGAGAGTGGAGACGGTGGCGACGGAGACCGACAGCGCCACATCGCCGCGGGCCAGGAAGGTCACCACGTTCGACGCCGTGCCGCTCGGTGCGCAGCCGACCAGGATGAGTCCGGCCGCCAGTTGTGGTGGCAGTCCGAGCAGGTGGGCGATGGCCCAGCCCAGCCCCGGCATGATCACGTAATGCGCCACCAGGCCGATCGCCACGGCCCACGGACGCCTCACCACGCCCTGGAAGTCGAGCGGAGTCATCGTCAGTCCCATGCAGAACATGACGATGCCCAGCAGGTACGGGACCGACTCGGTCCAGCCGTCGAACGTGCCGGGGGTGACGAGACCCGCCACGCCCGCCACGAGCACGAGGACTGGGAACACCGTGACGGCGCGCCTCGCCGCCTTGCCGTCGGATCCCATGTGATCTGCGGTTATCTGTTCGTTCTGCACAGGCGAGATGGAACGCCGCAGGCAAGGGCCTCCGCAAGCGCGTCTCATCATGCGGACGATATGTCCAAGATGTGTGCGCCTGGTGCTCTTCGCCGGCCACGGTCAGAGGCGTAGCTCGCGCCCCTGCCAGCGCCTCCGCAGCCAGCGGTCGTGGCCGGCCACGACGATCGCTCCAGGACCCGCCCCCATCGCCGCCTCCAGTTCGTCACAGAGCCGCGGGGAGAGATGGTTCGTGGGCTCGTCCAGCAGGAGCAACTCGGGCGGGTGCGCCACCAGAAGGGCCAGCGCGAGCCGACGGCGCTGTCCGACGGACAGGCGTCCGACCTGCTTGCCCAGATCCGCCTCGCTCATCAGCCCCAGCGAACTCAGCGGTACGGCCTCCGCGCGCTCCCCGCCGAGCTCCTGCGCGTAGGTGTCCCGCACGGTGCGGTCCGGCCGCTCGAACACCGTGTCCTGGGCCAGCAGTCCCACCGAGAGCCCAGCCTTCCGCCGTACCTCGCCATCGGCTTCGAGCCGTCCGGCGAGCACGGCGAGGAGTGTCGACTTCCCCGCGCCGTTGTCCCCCGTCACGAGCAGGCGCTCGGTCGCCGACACATCGAGACGGCCGAGGGAGAGGCGGCCCCGCACCCGCGCGTCACGCAGGGAGACGAGGGTGCCGTCCGCCGACGGTCCGGCGAGTGCGGTGCGACGGAACCGCAGTGGCTGCGGCGGCTCGGCGATCCGGTGCCGCTCCAGTTCGTCGAGCCTGCGAGCGGCGTTGCGCGCCCGTCGCGAGATCTGGCTCTGCACCCGGTTGGCCCGGAGACCGTAGCCCATCTTCTCGTTGTCACGCGGTCCACGGTCCGGGGCGACTCGATGCGTGGTCGTGCCGAGGGACCGGTGCAGGGCCTCCCGTTCCTCCTGCTCCTCGGCGTAGCGACGTTCCCAGCGTTCCCGCTCGGAGCGCTTCTCGGCCTGGTAGGCGGTGTAGCCGCCGCCGTACCGGACCGGTCCTTCCATGGCAGGGTCGAGGTCGATCAGGGCCGTGCACACGGCGTCGAGGAAGGCCCGGTCATGGCTCGCCACGACGACGGCGCCGGGCAGGTCCCATACCTGTTGCTCCAGGAATTCGGCCGCGTGGTCGTCCAGGTGGTTGGTCGGCTCGTCCAGCAACAGCGCGGACGGTCTCCGGACCAGCAGCGAGGCCAGCGCCAGGCGCCCTCGCTGCCCGCCGGAGAGGGAGCCGAGCGTCCGGTCCCACCGGATACCGCCGAGGCCGAGGCCTTCGAGCACGATGCCGGCGCGCCGGTCGGCGTCCCATGCCTCCTGTTCCTGGGCGCGCTGGAGCCGTCGGCCGTAGGTGTCGAGGAGTACGGCGTGACCGGGGGAGTCCTCCGGGGTGCGGGCGAGTTGTTCCGCGAGGTGTTCCAGCCCGGCGAGACCGTCGCGGACCTCGCGCAGGGCCTCGTCCAGCACATCGGCGATCGTGGCGGCCGCGTCGAACGGCATCTCCTGGTGCAGGAACCCCAGGTCGGCGGGGCGGGTGACGGTGCCCGCGTCCGGTTCGTCGGCCCCGGCGAGCAGGCGGAGCAACGTCGACTTGCCGACGCCGTTCTCGCCGATCAGGCCGATGCGGTGGCCGGGAGGTGCGGTGAGGGAGAAGCCGTCGACCACCCGCCCGGTCCCGAAGGAGCGGACGAGGTCGCGCGCGAGCAGGGGAGCGGAGGCATCGGACATGGGAAAGACCTCTTACGGCACAGGGCGGACAGAGCTCTGCCCGGGGCGGACACAGGGAGCGGGAACGACGCAGGGCTCGTGGCCACGGTGCTTGTTGCGCACCGGCCGACGGCCGCTCACATCCGGGTGTCACCCGGAGATGTCGTCGTCTCCCACCATGTCCGGTCTCCTCGCCGAGGGATCGATATCCCGGGAAACCCTAGCAGCAGGCGTTCCACCGTTCCCGGAATTCCCGTGTGCCGAGGTACCGGCCGTTCTCGACGAGCACGTACAGGGGCGGTCCACCCGATGGTCCGGCCGGGGGCACGGGCCTGCCCGCGACCTCGAGGCGGACTCCCCGTACGGGCGTGTCATGTACGCCGACGGCGTCTGCCCGGGGATGCGGACGGCCGCGCTTGCGGGGAGCGTGGGGGAGTGCCGCAGCTGCTGAGAACCCAGTGGATCCCCGTAGGCCTCATCGTGCTGGCCGTGGTGGTCGACCTGGTCACCCCGCACGATGTGACGTCCGCGCCGCTCCTCATGGCGGTGCCGGTCGCCGCCGCCCCGCTCCTCGGCGTGCGCGGCATCATCGGCGTGGGACTCACCGCGATGGCCGTCCACGCGGTCCTCGCATGGTTCGACGGCACCTTCGGCTGGCGCGCGGGCGTGGCCAACCAGATCACCCTCGCGGCCGTCACCACGCTCGCCGTCCTGATCCATCGCACGCTGCGCAGGCAGGACGCCCGTGCCCGGCGCGCACAGCACGTCGCGGCCGTCGCCCAGCGGGCCGTGCTGCCCAGGCCCCCGACACGGCTGGGGGACCTGCACGTCGACGCGCGGTACGTGCCCGCCGAGAGCGAGGCCATGATCGGTGGAGACCTGTACGTGGTGCAGAGCACCCCGTACGGAATCAGGGTCATGGTCGGTGACGTGCGAGGGAAGGGCCTCGGGGCGGTCAGCGCCGTCAGCGCCGATCTCGGCGCCTTCAGGTACGCGGCGGACGAGGCCGAGGACCTTCCGCAGCTGGTGACCCGGCTGGAGCGGGCGCTCCTGCGCGAGGGCGGCCGACGCGGTGGTCAGCAGCAGGAGGAGGGCTTCACGACGGCGCTCATCGCGGAGTTCTCCACGGACCTGGGGACCGTGCGCCTGGTCAACCGAGGCCATCCGCCCCCGGTGCTGCTCGACGCGCGCGGTCGCGCCACGCTCCTGGAGGCGTCGGAGGAGGCACCTCCGCTGGGCATGAGCGACCTCGGTGCGTGGTCCGCCCCGGTCGACAGCTTCCCGTTCCCGGTCGGCTCCACCCTCATCTGCTACACCGACGGCGTCACCGAGGCCCGCAACGCCACCGGGCGTTTCTACGCCCCGGTCGCCCGCCTGCCGCTCGTGCTCGCGAGACGGGCGCGGCCCGGCGTCCGCACGGCGCCGGGGCAGATCCTGGATCTGCTGATCCAGGACGTGCGCCGCCACACCGGCGGCCGACCCCAGGACGACCAGGCGATGCTGGCCCTCTACCGCGCGCCGGCCGGACACGGATCCGCCCCGGCCTGACCGCCGGGTGCACGGCCGGACCCCGGGACGGGCTCAGGTCCGGCGGGCGGTGGCAGGGTGAGACACGTCTCACCCTGCCACTGCCGCTTGCTATGCAATCAGTTGCATAGAACCATCGGGGTATGGCGCTCGAACACGCGATCCTCGTCTCCCTGCTGGAACAGCCGGGCTCGGGCTATGAGCTCGCCCGGCGGTTCGAGCGGTCCATCGGGTACTTCTGGACCGCCACGCACCAGCAGATCTACCGCGTCCTCAAGCGCATGGAGGGCGACGGCCTGCTCGACGTCCGCGACGTCCCGCAGGAGCGCCGGCCGGACAAGAAGGAGTACTCCGTCGCGGACCCGGGCCGCGCCGCCCTCTCCGGCTGGCTGCACGAGCCGATCGAACCCGAGAGCCTGCGTCACGATCTCGCCGTGAAGATCCGCGGCGCGGCCTTCGACGACCCGGCCGCGCTGCTGGACGAGGTCGAGCGGCACCACCGGGTCCACAGCGACCGGCTCGCGCACTACCTCGCGGGAGAGCTCCGCGACTTCACCGGCCCCGGCGCCCCCGCCCCGCTCGACGCGGGTCAGGAGCTGCAGCACGTCGTGCTGCGCGGCGGCATCGCGTACGAACGCATGACGGTCGCCTGGCTCGACGACGTACTCGCCACCCTGCACCGGCTCGGCGCGGCCGGCCCGCGTGTCTGAGCGGTCCCGCATCCTCCGTCCCCCATCCTCCGGAAGGCGTATCACCATGGCCGACCCGCTGCTGTTCAACCCGCGTACCTACGACCCGGCGCACTTCGACCCGGAGACCCGCAGGCTGCTGCGCGCCACCATCGACTGGTTCGAGGCCCGTGGCAGGCGTCGGCTGACCGAGGACTACCGGTCGCGCGCCTGGCTGGGTGACTTCCTGGAGTTCGCCGCGAAGGAGGGCCTGTTCGCCACCTTCCTCACCCCCGCCTCCGCCGCGGAGCGGGAGGACCAGCGCTGGGACACCGCGCGGATCGCCGCGCTCAACGAGATCTTCGGGTTCTACGGACTCGACTACTGGTACGCCTGGCAGGTGACCATCCTCGGCCTCGGCCCGGTCTGGCAGAGCGACAACGCCGCCGCCCGCAGCCGCGCGGCTCAGCTCCTCTCCGAGGGCGAGGTCTTCGCCTTCGGCCTGTCGGAGAAGGCGCACGGCGCCGACATCTACTCCACCGACATGCTGCTGGAACCGGACGGCGACGGCGGCTTCCTCGCCACCGGCTCCAAGTACTACATCGGCAACGGCAACGCCGCGGGCCTCGTGTCCGTCTTCGGCCGCCGCACGGACGTCGAAGGCCCGGACGGCTACGTCTTCTTCGCGGCCGACAGCCGCCACTCCGCCTACCACCTGGTGAAGAACGTCGTCGACTCCTCCAAGTACGTCAGCGAGTTCCGCCTCGACGGCTACCCGGTCGGCCCCGACGACGTCCTGCACACCGGCCGCGCCGCCTTCGACGCCGCCCTCAACACCGTCAACGTGGGCAAGTTCAACCTCTGTACCGCCTCGATCGGCATCTGCGAGCACGCGATGTACGAGGCCGTCACCCATGCGCGGAACCGAGTCCTCTACGGCCGCCCCGTCACCGCCTTCCCGCACGTCCGCCGTGAGCTGGCCGACGCCTACGTCCGGCTCGTCGGCATGAAGCTGTTCAGTGACCGTGCCGTCGACTACTTCCGCTCTGCCGGCCCTGACGACCGCCGTTACCTGCTCTTCAACCCGATGACGAAGATGAAGGTGACCACGGAGGGCGAGAAGGTCATCGACCTGATGTGGGACGTCATCGCCGCCAAGGGCTTCGAGAAGGACACGTACTTCGCCCAGGCGGCCGTGGAGATCCGCAGCCTGCCGAAGCTGGAGGGCACGGTCCACGTCAACCTCGCCCTCATCCTGAAGTTCATGCGCAACCACCTGCTGGACCCGGTGGGTTACGAGGCCGTGCCCACACGTCTGGACGCCGCGGACGACGCGTTCCTCTTCCGGCAGGGGCCGGCCCGGGGCCTGGGCTCCGTGCGCTTCCACGACTGGCGCCAGGCCTACGACGCCTACGCCGCGCTCCCCAACGTCGCCCGGTTCCGGGAGCAGGCGGACGCACTGTGCGAGTTCGTGGCCGACGCCGCGCCCGACGAGGAGCAGAGCCGCGACCTCGACTTCCTGCTGTCCGTCGGCCGGCTCTTCGCCCTGGTGGTCCACGGCCAGTTGATCCTGGAGCAGGCCCGGCTCACCGGCCTGGACGAGGACGTCCTCGACGAGCTGTTCTCCGTGCTCGTCCGTGACTTCTCCGCGGACGCCGTCGAACTGCACGGCAAGGACTCCGCGACGGCGGAACAGCAGCACCGGGCCCTGGCCGCGGTGCGGCGCCCCGTCGTGGACGAGGCTCGCTCGGCGCGGGTCTGGGACCGCGTCGAGGCGCTGTCCGGGGCCTACGAGATGGGTCTGTAGCCCCGAGCGGACACCGAAACCGGGCCCGGCCCGCATCGCCCGCGTCTGCGGGGGCATATGGAAGCTCCGGCGGCCGGATCCGGCCGGCTGCCAGGAGGAGGCGACGATGGAAACGATCTGGACAGGCCCCGCGGAGCTGGACCGCGCGCTGGACGACGACGTGATCGGGTACGGCGTGGAGGCGCCGGACGGGAGCGTGGGAACCGTCATCAGGCTCTCCCCGGTCCCGGGGTTCGGCCACCTGGTGATCGACGCGGGGGTCTGGAAGTTCGGAAGAAGTGTCGTCGTGCCCGCCGGCCTGGTGACCGCCGTCGACGGCGCCGATCGGGTGATCCGGGTCGGGTGCACCAAGGAGCAGATCAAGGACGCCCCTCGCTTCGAGCGCGATCAGGACACGGGCGACCTCTTCTACCTGCGGAAGCTCGGCACGTACTACGCATCGCTGGCCGCCGCTTCCGAATGAGAGCGGCCCGCGCCGCGCCACCGGCCGGCCCGGCGTGCCGCCTGCTGCTCAGGCCCCGGGGCGTGGTCCGTCGTCCGTGACTCCGGCGCGCACCACGTTCACCAGCGGCTCGCCGCGCCCCAGCCGGCCGATGTTGTCGGCGATCTCCTCCGCCCGGGCGGCGAAGGTGTCCGTGGTGTGGCCCGAGTGATGCGGGGTCATGAGCACGTTGGAGAGGTCGTGGAAGGGCAGCCTGCTCGGCGTTTCCGGCGGGCCGGACCACCACACGTCCAGGGCGGCGCCGCCGATGGCGCCGGAGCGGAGCGCCTCGTAGAGCGCCTCCTCCTGCACCACCGGCCCCCGGGCCACGTTGACCAGCAGTGACCCGGGCCCCATGGCCTTCAGTTCGTCCGGGCCGATCAGCCCCCGGGTGGCGGGACTCAGGGGGACTGTGACCACCACGATGTCGGACTCGGCGAGCAGGTCGGGCAACCGGTCGTCGCCGCCCACCCATTCGGGCCTCAGGTCGGCGGGGAACGGCGCGGTGGGGTCACGCCGCACGGCGCGCACCCCGAGGCCGACCGCCTGGCACAGCCGTGCGACCTCGGTGCCGGTCTCGCCGAAGCCGATGATCCCGACCCGCCGGCCCCGCAGTGTCGACCCGAACGGGAGGCCGGGATCGACGGCCACGTTCCGCCAGCGCCCGGCGCGCAGTGCGCGGTCTGCCGTCAGCACGTCGCGGGAGAGCATCAGCACGGACATCAGCACGTGCTCCGCGATGGAGCTGCCGTGGTGATGGGTGGTGGCGACCGTCACCCCGGGGTGCAGCGCGTCGAGGGGGATGCCGTCGTAGCCCGCGCCGACGACGTGCACGAGCCGCAGACGTGCGGCCCGCCGGGCGTCCTCGGGCCGGAGCTTCGATCCGATGTACACCTCGACCTCGGGGAGGGCTGCGGAGGTCCGGTCGGCGTCCCATTCGCCGGCGTCCAGCCAGACGTGCCCGCTCTCCGCGCGCGCCGTGAGCGATTCGCGGAACCTGCTGAGTATGCGGTGATCGATCATGATGCGCACGAGAGGGTCACCACCGGGGGGTCTTGGTCGAGAACGAGGGATCAAAACTACGCATGTAGCCGGTGTCGTCGCGGTCGCGCAGCCCGCAGTCGAGGTACTGGCGATGGAGCCTGGCGAGCGCCTCCCGGTCCAGTTCCACGCCGAGACCGGGAGCCGTCGGTACGGCGAGGCTCCCTTCGCTGAACCGCAGCACCCCCGGGTCCACCACGTCCTCGTCAGGCCGCTTCCAGGGCCAGTGGGTGTCACAGGCGTAGGTCAGGCGGGGGGTGGCCGCCGCCAGGTGGGTCATCGCCGCGAGGCTGATGCCCAGGTGCGAGTTGGAGTGCATCGACATGCCCAGCCCGAAGGTCTCGCAGATCGCGGAGAGCTGGCCGCAACGTCGCAGTCCGCCCCAGAAGTGGTGGTCGGACAGGACGATGCCCACCGCTCCCCGGGCCACCGCCGGGGCCAGGTCGTCGAAGGAGACCACGCACATGTTGGTCGCCAGCGGGGTCGGCGTCCGCCCGGCCACGGAGGCCATGCCGGCGATCCCCTCGGTCGGGTCCTCCAGGTACTGGAGGACCCCGTCGAGCTCGCGGGCGACGTACAGCGAAGTCTCCGTGCTCCAGGCGGCATTCGGATCGAGGCGCAGGGGCATGTCCGGGAAGGCCTTCCGCAGAGCCCTGATCGCCGCGATCTCCTCGTCGGGAGGGAAGACACCTCCCTTGAGCTTGATGGAGGAGAAGCCGTACGTGCCGATCATGCGGCGGGGGGGGGGGGCCCGCCCCGCCCGGGCGGGGGGCGCGCCCCCCTCGGCGCTCGTACCAGATGCCGGGGGGGATCTCCACCGCGGGGAGGGGAGG
>NZ_JBEOVL010000018.1:0-153499 GCF_040295485.1 Streptomyces sp. NPDC002793
ACCTTTACCCATATCCGTTTTTTTTTTTTTGTTTTTCTTTGTTTTTTAAGCTTTTTTTTTTTGCCCCCATACTGGGGGGGTGGGCCCCCGTCCGGCCGGACGGGGGCCCTCCACACATGTGCGCCTTCAGTTCAGCGCGCCGCGGCGTGCTCCGGCAGGTCCCCGGCCGCCGGTGCGGGAAGGCCGGCGTCGGCCGCCGGGCGCTCGCGCATCGACAGCTGCAGGCGCAGGACCGCGATCAGCAGCAGGGCCGAGCCGAACATGTGGAGGCCGACCAGGATCTCCGGCACGTCGTTGAAGTACTGCACGTAGCCGATGACGCCCTGCGCCACCAGCACGACCAGCAGGTCCCGGGCGCGCGCCCGGGTGTCTACGGGCGCGTCGACGACACGCAGGGCGAACCACATCGCGACGGCCAGGACGCAGACGACCCAGGCGGCGATGGCGTGGACGTGCGCGGCGGCGCTCCAGTCCCACGGCATGCGCGGTACGTCGCTGCTGTCACCGGCGTGCTTGCCGGAGCCGGTCACGGTGGTGCCGAGCGCGATCAGGACGACCGTGGTGGCCACGACGGCCCAGGACAGCTGCCGCACCGGGCGCGGGGCGCGCGGGCGCCGGACGCCGTCGCCCTCGTCGATCCGCACCCAGGTGATCACGGCCACCGTGAGCAGGCAGTTGGCGAGCAGGAAGTGCCCGGCCACCGACCACGGGTTGAGGCCGGCCCAGACCGTGATGCCGCCGATGACGGCGTTCCCCATCACCAGCCAGAACTGCGACCACGCCAGGCGGGTGAGACCGCGGCGACGGGGCTTCAGCGCACGCGCCGCGATGATCGCCCAGCCGACCGCGGCCGACAGGACGTAGGTGAGCATCCGGTTGCCGAATTCGATGGCGCCGTGCAGACCCTGCTCCGGCGTGGCGAAGAGGCTGTCGTCCGTGCACTTGGGCCAGGTGTCGCAGCCCAGACCGGAACCGGTCAGCCGCACCGCGCCGCCGGTGATGATGATGAAGACGCTCATCACCACCGCGGAGAGTGCGGCGCGCTTGGCCGTCTTCACCGACGGTGTCCAGCGCTTGGCGATGTAGGAGAGGGGGGTTTCCACGCGCACCATGGTAGGCAACGGCTTGTGCATGTTTTCACGAGGGGTGCCGGTTTCCCGGATGGCCCGGGACACCGGCGGTGGGCGGGCGCCCGCTCACTCCCAGCGGAAGAACCGTGCCGCCGCTCCCAGCCCCAGTACCGCCCAGACCGCCAGGATCCCCGCATCGCCCCAGGGCATCGCCGCGCCGTCCTGCAGGACGTCCCTGAGTCCGTCGGAGAGTGCCGAGATCGGCAGCAGGCCGAGGACCGCCCGGGCCGCCTCCGGGAACTCGTCCAGCGGCACGACGACCCCGCCGCCGACCAGCAGCAGCAGGAAGACCAGATTGGCCGCGGCGAGCGTCGCCTCGGCCTTCAGGGTCCCCGCCATCAGCAGCCCGAGCCCGGAGAAGGCCACGGTGCCCAGCACCAGGAGCAGCAGCACGGCGAACGGGTTGCCCGAGGGGGACCAGCCCAGGGCGAAGGCGATCACCGTCAGCAGGGCGATCTGCAGCACCTCGGTGACCAGCACCGAAAGGGTCTTCGCCGTCATCAGGCCCCAGCGGGGGAGCGGAGAGGCTCCCAGCCGCTTGAGCACCCCGTAGCGGCGTTCGAAACCGGTCGCGATGGCCTGTCCCGTGAAGGCCGTGGACATCACCGCGAGCGCCAGGACGCCGGGCGCCAGGAAGTCGACCGGCTCACCCGCGCCGGTGTCGACGATGTCGACCGCGCTGAACAGCACGAGCAGCAGGGTCGGGATGACCACCGTCAGCAGCAGCTGCTCACCGTTGCGCAGGAGCATCCGCGTCTCCAGTGCGGCCTGTGCGGCGATCATGCGGGGCAGCGGGGCGGCGCCGGGGCGCGGGGTGTACGTACCGGCGCTCATGCGCGCAGCTCCTTGCCGGTCAGTTCCAGGAAGACGTCCTCGAGGGTGTGCCGCTCGACCGCGATGCCGTCCGGCATCACACCGTGCTGGGCGCACCAGGAGGTGACGGTCGCGAGCAGCTCCGGGTCGATCTGCCCGGTGATGCGGTACGCGCCGGTGGTCAGTTCGGCCGCCTCGCTGCCGTCGGGCAGCGCCTTCAGCAGCGAGCCGAGGTCCAGGCCGGGTCGGCCGGTGAAGCGCAGGGTGTTCTCGGCGCCCCCGCGGCACAGCTGCTCGGGGCTGCCCTGGGCGATGACCCGGCCCGCGTCGATGACGGCGACGTCGTCGGCGAGCTGCTCGGCCTCGTCCATGAAGTGGGTGGTGAGGACGACGGAGACCCCGTCGGCGCGCAGCTCCCGGATCAGGTCCCAGGTCGAGCGGCGCGCCTGCGGGTCGAGGCCGGCCGTGGGTTCGTCCAGGAAGACAAGTTCGGGGCGGCCGACGACGGCCATGGCCAGCGCGAGACGCTGCTGCTGGCCGCCGGAGAGCCGGCGGTAGGTGGTCCGGCCGCAGCTGCCGAGCCCGAGACGTTCGACGAGCGCGTCGACGTCCAGCGGATGGGCGTGCAGCTTCGCCATGTGGCGGAGCATCTCGTCGGCGCGGGCGCCGGAGTAGACCCCGCCGGACTGGAGCATCACGCCGATGCGGGGGCGGAGCGCCGCGGCGTCGGCCACCGGGTCGAGGCCCAGGACCCGCACGGTGCCCTCGTCCGGCCGGCGGTAGCCCTCGAAGGTCTCGACGGTGGTGGTCTTCCCGGCGCCGTTGGGGCCGAGGACCGCGGTCACCGCGCCCGCCGTGACCTCCAGGTCGAGACCGTCGACCGCCGTCCTGGTGCCGTACCGCTTGACCAGGCCCCTGGCCTGTACGACGGGCTCGCTGCTCATGGCGGGCAAGTCTAGGCGGGCCGCTCGGGCGTACGGCGCGCCGGGTTCCCCGACGTGACCGGAGCGCTCCCGGTGGCCCGGTCACCGGGCGGCCCGTACCCCGCCCACCTGCGGCGGGCTGCTGTGATCCACTGTTTTCGCAGGTCAACTTAGGTTTGCCTAAGTGATGAAGCGCACCGCGCCCGGCTCCGGGGTGGGTTGTCAGGCCCGAAGGAATTACGCAACAATGGCGTTGTGAAATACGTTGGCGAGGCTCCTCAGGAGGAACTCGCGACCGGTGAGCGCTCGACGCGCAACCGGGTCGCGCGCTCCATCCTGGACCACGGCCCGTCCACCGCCGCCGACCTGGCCAAGCGCGTCGGCCTGACCCAGGCGGCGGTCCGCCGCCACCTGGACGCCCTCGTCTCCGACGATGTGGTCGAGGCCCGCGAACAGCGGGTCTACGGAGCGCGGACCCGTGGCCGCCCGGCCAAGGTCTTCGCCCTCACCGACTGCGGGCGGGACGCGTTCGACCAGTCCTACGACAAGCTCGCCGCCGACGCCCTGCGCTGGATCGCCGACACGGCGGGGGACGAGGCGCTCGTCGCTTTCGCCCGTGCCAGGATGGCCGCCCAGTCCGAGGCGTACCGCGCCGTGATCGAGGCCGCCGGCCCCGAGGCGCGCACCGAGGCCTTGGCCAAGGCCTTGTCCGCCGACGGGTACGCTGCTACGGCTCGTAGCGCGCCCGGCCCCCAGCAGGGCGAGCAGCTCTGCCAGCACCACTGTCCGGTCGCGCACGTGGCCGAGCAGTTCCCGCAGCTGTGCGAGGCGGAGACGGAATTCTTCTCCAGTCTGCTCGGGACCCATGTGCAGCGTCTCGCCACCCTCGCCCACGGCGACGGTGTGTGCACGACGTTCGTTCCGCGCGGCAGCCCCGCAGCACCACAGGCTTCACAGACCACCCATTCAGTATCTGCAAGTACGGCCGGGAGGAACCCCGCATGACGCTCCCTACGGAGACTGCCCACCCTGAGCTCGATGGCCTGGGCACGTACGAATTCGGCTGGGCCGACTCCGACGCGGCAGGCGCGGCGGCGAAGCGCGGCCTGTCCGAAGCTGTCGTCCGCGACATCTCGGAGAAGAAGAACGAGCCGGAGTGGATGCTCAACCTCCGGCTCAAGGGCCTGAAGCTGTTCGGCAAGAAGCCCATGCCGAACTGGGGCTCGGACCTGTCGGGCATCGACTTCGACAACATCAAGTACTTCGTGCGGTCCACGGAGAAGCAGGCGGAGTCCTGGGAGGACCTGCCCGAGGACATCAAGAACACGTACGACAAGCTCGGCATCCCGGAGGCGGAGAAGCAGCGCCTGGTCGCCGGTGTCGCCGCTCAGTACGAGTCCGAGGTGGTCTACCACCAGATCAACGAGGAGCTGGAGGCGCAGGGTGTCATCTTCATGGACACCGACACCGCGCTGAAGGAGCACCCGGAGCTCTTCAAGGAGTACTTCGGCACCGTCATCCCCGTCGGTGACAACAAGTTCGCCTCGCTGAACTCCGCCGTGTGGTCCGGCGGCTCCTTCATCTACGTGCCGAAGGGCGTGCACGTCGAGATCCCGCTCCAGGCCTACTTCCGGATCAACACGGAGAACATGGGCCAGTTCGAGCGGACGCTGATCATCGTCGACGAGGACGCCTACGTCCACTACGTCGAGGGCTGCACCGCGCCGATCTACTCCTCGGACTCCCTGCACTCCGCGGTCGTCGAGATCATCGTGAAGAAGGGCGGCCGCTGCCGCTACACGACCATCCAGAACTGGTCGAACAACGTCTACAACCTGGTCACCAAGCGCGCCGTGGCGTACGAGGGCGCGACCATGGAGTGGGTCGACGGCAACATCGGCTCCAAGGTCACCATGAAGTACCCGGCCGTCTACCTGATGGGCGAGCACGCCAAGGGCGAGACCCTGTCCATCGCCTTCGCGGGCGAGGGCCAGCACCAGGACGCCGGCGCCAAGATGGTCCACATGGCACCGAACACCTCCTCCAACATCGTCTCCAAGTCGGTGGCGCGAGGTGGTGGCCGCACCTCCTACCGCGGTCTCATCGAGATCGGTGAGGGCGCGCCGGGCGCCAAGTCCAACGTGCTGTGCGACGCGCTGCTCGTGGACACCATCTCCCGCTCGGACACCTACCCGTACGTCGACGTCCGCGAGGACGACGTGTCGATGGGTCACGAGGCGACCGTCTCCAAGGTCTCCGAGGACCAGCTCTTCTACCTGATGAGCCGCGGCATGACGGAGTTCGAGGCCATGGCGATGATCGTGCGCGGCTTCGTCGAGCCGATCGCCAAGGAGCTGCCCATGGAGTACGCCCTGGAGCTCAACCGGCTGATCGAGCTGCAGATGGAGGGCTCGGTCGGCTAGCACGTCCGCCGACCGCGTCCCGAAGAGTTCTTGACTGAGAAAGCGAGCACTACGACAGCCATGGCTGAGGCTCAGAATTCCCCGGTGGGTTCCACCACCGCCGGTTCCATCGCGGTGGCGGCCGAGTCCACCGTCGCCACGCGCATGAGTGCGCCCCCGTCCTTCGACGTCGCGGACTTCCCGGTCCCGCACGGCCGCGAGGAGGAGTGGCGCTTCACCCCGCTGGAGCGGCTGCGAGGCCTGCACGACGGCACCGCGGTCGCCTCCGGCGGCGGGGTCAAGGTCGTCGTCGAGGCGCCCTCGGGCGTCACGGTCGAGACCGTCGGCCGCGACGACGCGCGTCTCGGCAAGGCCGGAACCCCGGTGGACCGGGTCGCCGCCCAGGCGTACTCGTCCTTCCAGCAGGCCTCGGTCGTCACGGTCGCCAAGGAGGCCGTGCTCAGCGAGCCGGTCCGGATCACCGTGCACGGTGAGGGCGGTGTGGCCTACGGCCACCAGGTCATCGAGCTGGGCGCCTTCGCCGAGGCCGTCGTCGTCATCGACCACACCGGTGACGCCGTGCTCGCGGCCAACGTCGACTACGTCCTGGGCGACGGTGCGAAGCTGACCGTCGTCTCCGTCCAGGACTGGGACGACACGGCCGTCCACGTCGGCCAGCACAACGCGCTGGTCGGCCGCGACGCCTCCTTCAAGTCGATCATCGTGACGTTCGGCGGGGACCTCGTACGCCTCCACCCGCGGGTCGCCTACGCGGCGCCCGGCGGCGAGGCCGAACTCTTCGGCCTGTACTTCACCGACAAGGGCCAGCACCAGGAGCACCGCCTCCTGGTCGACCACAACACCCCGCACTGCAAGTCCAACGCGGTGTACAAGGGTGCGCTCCAGGGCGACGGCGCCCACGCCGTCTGGATCGGCGACGTCCTCATCCAGGCCGCCGCCGAGGGCACCGACACCTACGAGATGAACCGCAACCTGGTTCTCACCGACGGTGCCCGGGTCGACTCCGTGCCCAACCTGGAGATCGAGACCGGCGAGATCGTCGGAGCCGGCCACGCCTCGGCGACCGGCCGCTTCGACGACGAGCAGCTGTTCTACCTGCAGTCCCGCGGTATCCCGGCCGAGGAGGCCCGCCGACTCGTCGTGCGCGGCTTCTTCGCCGAGCTGGTCCAGCAGATCGGTCTGCCGGACGTCGAAGCCCGTCTCCTCGACAAGATCGAGACCGAGCTGAAGGCGTCGGTCTGAGATGGCCTTCGTCAAAGCCTGTGCGCTGAGCGAGCTGGAGGACGACACCCCCAAGAGGGTGGAGCTCGACGGCACGCCGGTGTCCGTCGTCCGCACCGAGGGCGAGGTGTTCGCGATCAACGACATCTGCTCGCACGCGAACGTCTCCCTCTCGGAGGGCGAGGTGGAGGACTGCGCGATCGAGTGCTGGCTGCACGGATCGAGCTTCGACCTTCGCACCGGTAAGCCGTCCGGTCTTCCCGCGACGCGCCCCGTCCCCGTTTACCCCGTAAAGATCGAAGGGGACGATGTGCTCGTCTCCGTCACCCAGGAGTCCTGAGTCACCCATGGCAACGCTTGAAATCCGCGACCTGCACGTCTCCGTCGAGGCCGACAACGCCACGAAGGAGATCCTCAAGGGCGTCGACCTGACCGTGAAGCAGGGCGAGACCCACGCCATCATGGGCCCGAACGGGTCCGGCAAGTCCACCCTCGCGTACTCGCTCGCGGGTCACCCCAAGTACACGATCACGAGCGGCACGGTGACCCTGGACGGCGAGGACGTCCTGGAGATGTCCGTGGACGAGCGGGCCCGCGCCGGCCTGTTCCTCGCCATGCAGTACCCGGTCGAGATCCCCGGCGTCTCGGTCTCCAACTTCCTGCGCACCTCCGCCACCGCCGTCCGCGGTGAGGCCCCCAAGCTGCGGACGTGGGTGAAGGAGGTCAAGGAGGCGATGGCCGAACTCCAGATGGACCCGGCCTTCGCCGAGCGCAACGTCAACGAGGGCTTCTCCGGCGGTGAGAAGAAGCGCCACGAGATCCTTCAGCTGGAGCTCCTCAAGCCGAAGATCGCGATCCTCGACGAGACCGACTCCGGCCTCGACGTCGACGCGCTGAAGACGGTCTCCGAAGGCGTCAACCGGGTGCGCGAGAGCGGCGAGGTCGGCACCCTGCTGATCACGCACTACACGCGCATCCTCAAGTACATCAAGCCCGACTTCGTGCACGTCTTCGCCAACGGCCGGATCGCCGCCTCCGGTGGCGCCGAGCTCGCCGACACGCTGGAGAACGAGGGCTACGAGGCCTACACCAAGAGTGGCCCCGTGAGCGGAGCGAACTCAGGAGGTACAGCCGCGTGACTGACGCCCGACAGGGGCTCTCCGGCCTCCTCGACACCGAGGCGATCCGCAAGGACTTCCCGATCCTGGACCGCACGGTCCACGACGGCAAGAAGATCGTTTACCTGGACAGTGCGGCGACCTCGCAGAAGCCGCGCCAGGTCCTCGACGCGCTCAACGAGTACTACGAGCGGCACAACGCCAACGTCCACCGCGGCGTGTACACGATCGCCGAGGAGGCCACCGCGCTGTACGAAGGCGCTCGCGACAAGGTCGCCGCCTTCATCAACGCACCCAGCCGCAACGAGGTGATCTTCACCAAGAACGCCTCGGAGTCGCTCAACCTCGTCGCCAACATGCTCGGCTGGGCCGACGAGCCGTACCGGGTCGACAGCGACACGGAGATCGTCACCACCGAGATGGAGCACCACTCCAACATCGTGCCGTGGCAGCTGCTCTCGCAGCGCACCGGCGCGAAGCTGAAGTGGTTCGGCATCACGGACGACGGCCGGCTGGACCTGTCGAACATCGACGAGATCATCACGGAGAAGACGAAGATCGTCTCCTTCACGCTGGTCTCCAACATCCTGGGCACGATCAACCCGATCGAGAAGATCATCCGCCGTGCCCAGCAGGTCGGCGCGCTGGTCTGCATCGACGCCTCGCAGGCGGCCCCGCACATGGTGCTCGACGTGCAGGCGCTGCAGGCCGACTTCGTGGCCTTCACCGGCCACAAGATGGTCGGCCCGACGGGCATCGGCGTCCTCTGGGGACGGCAGGAACTCCTGGAGGACCTCCCGCCGTTCCTCGGCGGCGGCGAGATGATCGAGACCGTGTCGATGCACTCGTCGACGTACGCCCCCGCGCCCCACAAGTTCGAGGCGGGTACGCCCCCGATCGCGCAGGCCGTCGGCCTCGGCGCGGCCGTGGACTACCTCTCGGCCATCGGCATGGAGAACATCCACCGCCATGAGCAGGCCATCACCGAGTACGCGGTGCGCCGGCTCCTGGAGGTTCCCGACCTGCGGATCATCGGTCCGGCGACGGCCGAGGACCGCGGGGCGACGATCTCCTTCACGCTCGGCGACATCCACCCCCACGACGTGGGCCAGGTACTCGACGAGCTGGGCATCGCCGTCCGGGTCGGACACCACTGCGCACGGCCGGTCTGCCTGAGGTACGGAATTCCTGCGACGACGCGAGCGTCGTTCTATCTGTACTCCACGCCCGCCGAGGTCGACGCCCTGGTGGACGGCCTTGAGCACGTGCGGAACTTTTTCGGTTAGATGGCAGAGGGTTGACTGGTGAAGCTTGATTCCATGTACCAGGAAGTGATCCTGGACCACTACAAGCACCCCCACGGGCGTGGCCTGCGGGACGGCGACGCCGAGGTGCACCACGTCAACCCGACGTGCGGCGACGAGATCACGCTCCGCGTGAAATACGACGGCGACACGATCGCCGACGTCAGTTACGAGGGCCAGGGCTGCTCCATCAGCCAGGCCAGCGCCTCCGTGCTCAACGATCTGCTGGTCGGCAAGCAGCTCGGCGAGGCGCAGAAGATCCAGGAGTCCTTCCTGGAACTGATGCAGTCGAAGGGCCAGCTGGAGCCGGACGACGCGATGGAGGAGGTGCTGGAGGACGCGGTCGCGTTCGCCGGCGTCTCCAAGTACCCGGCCCGGGTCAAGTGCGCGCTGCTGAGCTGGATGGCGTGGAAGGACGCGACGGCGCAGGCGCTGTCCGAAGGGAAGACCGCATGAGCGACAACGAGACTCTCACGACCAAGCCGGCCTCCGAGGAGGAGGTCCGCGAGGCACTGTACGACGTGGTCGACCCCGAGCTGGGGATCGACGTCGTCAACCTGGGCCTGATCTACGGCATCCACGTGGACGACGCGAACATCGCGACGCTCGACATGACGCTGACGTCCGCGGCCTGTCCGCTGACCGACGTCATCGAGGACCAGGCGAAGTCCGCGACGGACGGCATCGTCAACGAGCTGCGGATCAACTGGGTCTGGATGCCGCCGTGGGGCCCGGACAAGATCACCGACGACGGCCGTGAGCAGCTTCGCGCGCTCGGCTTCAACGTCTGATCCAGGACGTCCTGGACGGCCCCCGGCATCACTTGAGACGCTACGTCTCGCTTGACGCCGGGGGCCGTTCCGTATGTGTTCGCCGCATCCGTGATGGCCGGGTCCTGGGTGGGGCACGCGGCCGAGGCAAGGCTTCCGCGTGGAACGTCCTCCTCGTGGGCTGCGAGAAATGGTTCGACAGACCGGGTCGGAGTCGTCATGCTCCGCACTCGTGACGACTGCGCAGCAGCTCTTGGTCCTGGCCGCCGCCCGCAACAACGCGGAGTCGAACCGGTCGGTCCTCTGCGGATCTGGTTGCACGGCCAGTAGCAGGACCGGCTCCGGACCCCCTGGGCCCCTGTCACTTGACCTGCCCCCGGACAGCGCGCCTTCTGCGAGATCAGTGAGAAGGGACAACCGTCCTGAGGAAATCACTGGCGGCGGCGAAGACAAGGCAGCAGGCTCTCGGCGTGGCACTTCATGAGAACGAGATCCGTGTGGACGATTCGGTCGTCCGGTCGTTGCTGCGGGAGCAGCGACCGGAATGGTCCTCCCTCCCTGTCTCACCGGCCGGTGAGGGTACCGAAAACAGGATGTACCGGCTCGGCGACCAGCTACTCGTGCGGTTGCCGCGCACCCCGGACAAGGCGAGGGCCTTACGGAAGGAGCAGATCTGGCTGCCGAGGCTCGCGCCCCATCTGTCCTGTCGCGTCCCGGAGCCGGTGCACGCCGGCACCCCGAGTTCCGCATTCCCGGTCGCGTGGTCGGTGTACCGCTGGATCGACGGCGATGAAGCCGGGGTGGGAACGGTCACCGATTGGCCTGCCTTCGGGGCCGACCTGGCGGCGATCGTGCAGAGCCTGCACGCCATCCCCCTCATGGGAGCGACTCGTCAGGGCGAGCTCAGCTGGTACCGCGGAGGTGGCCTGCACGCTTGTGACCGGTGGATCAGCGAGTGCTTCGACAACTGCCAACTGATCGACGGCCTCGACCTCGACATCGCGCACCTGCGACACCTGTGGCGGAGTGCGCTCGCCCTGCCCGAGCCGTCCGGCCGCCAGGTGTGGCTCCACGGAGACCTCAAACCCAGCAACCTTCTCGTACAGCAGGGGAAGCTGCACGCGGTCATCGACTTCGGAGCCCTCTCTGTCGGCTTCCCCGACGCCGAGCACGCGCCTCTGTGGGACCTTCCGCCTGGCGCCCGCCAGTCGTACCGGGACGCCACAGGCATCGACGATGTGACCTGGCTGCGCGCTCGTGCTTGGGCCATTGCCGTCGGAGTCAGCGGAGTGTCGTACTACTGGACCACCTATCCCGCCTTCGTCAACGAATGCCTGTCGCGGCTCCGGGCGATCCTGGAAGCCGCTGCTGAGCGGTGAACCGGTCCCGGAGGGGATGGGGCAGCGGATTGCGCCATCGAGTTCGGCCCGGAACGCATGCTCTACGTAGGGCAGTTGCCTCACCTTCGTGGCCCGAGTGGGGGGACACCCGGACCGCGAAGGATCGCGGCTTGAGACCGGTCCCTGCGGTGTTCGCCCCAGGTGTCGAACTGTGCGGCCAGCCACTTGGAGTCCACTTCCCATGTGCGGCATAAGTTCTGCATGGACGCACCGTCGCGGTACGCCTTGACCACGTCGTCCCGGTGCTTCAGCAACTCGACCCGCGCGGCTTTCACTTCGTCTCTGGTACGGCGGCGCATATGCGTCCTCCTGGGTTGTCCGGGGTTGCGGCTGTGGCGTGTGGTCCGCTCGGGCGGACCATGGGCGAGCCGGGCGGGTGGACGGGGCTGGGAGGTCACAGGAATTCCCCTCGGCTCCTGGCGTTGCACCGAGCGTTCTCGGCTCGCAGCCGCTCTATGGGGTCGGCGGGGCGCACGTGTTCGGGCTCGGCGTCCCACTCGGTCCCGCCGCGCATCGGCCGCAGTGACCAGTACGGGCCGGTGCGCCCTCGGAACTCTCCGACGCGGTTGTCATGGCCTATGTCCACCATGAGAGTGCCGAGTTCGGGAACGTCGGCGGGTTCCCGCCCTTCTGTGGGAGCGTGCTGCGCAGACACGCCACTCCTCTCCGTAGTGGTTCCGCTACTCGGCGGAAAGCGTGGCTCACCGTCGCGCTGTCTTCAACTTGCTCGCTTTGCTCGGAGAGTTAGGAACTCTGCATGGTGAACCGGAAGGAACTGGACCCCGAGACCTCACCCGGGGCAGCGTTCGGCCAGCATCTACGGCAACTTCGGGATGAACGCGGCTGGACACAGGACGAGCTGGGCGCGCGGATGGGGTGCACCGGAACACACATTTCCGCTGTCGAAACTGGTCGCCGCCCTCCAACTGGGCGCTTCGCGCTCAGTGCTGACAGGGCTTTCGGCTCGGGTGACAGGTTCCAACGCATGGTGCGCGCCCTGCAGAACACGGCGCTTCTGGAGGGTTTCCCGGAGTACGTCCGGCAAGAGGTGCGCGCAGCGGAAATCAGGCTCTTCGAACTCGGGATCGTGCCGGGGCTGCTCCAGACCCCGGAGTACGCGGCGGCGATCACCACGGGTGCCGTACGGCGGGGAGCGATCACGGAGCAGCAGGCGGAGGAACGGCTGACCCTGCTCGCCAATCGGCAGGGATCCCTTGACCGGTCACCCCCGCCGTTCGTCTACGCAGTGCTGGACGAAAGCTGTATCCGGCGACGCGTCGGGGGCCCGGGTGTCATGGCTGCCCAGTTGGACAAGCTCCTCGCCTTCGCTGAATTGCCGTCCACGGTTCTCCAGATCGCTCCGTATGCCCTTGCCGAGCGGCGACCCTTTGACCTGCCGGTCAGGGTGGTCACCCTTGCCGACCGGTCGATGATCACGTATGCGGAGTCTGCGTTGCAGGGGCACTTGGACCGGAACACCGGGGTCGTCCTCCCTGTGTTGACGGCCTACCATCAACTACAGGCCGAAGCCGCTTCGCAGGCGGAATCCGTGGCCATGATCGAACAGCTTCGAAAGGGCGCACCGTGACCGATCCGCAGTTCTTCAAGTCCTCCTACAGCAGCAACGGTGGCGACTGCATCGAGATCGCGGCCAACCTCGTTGCTTCGCGCGGCGTGGTCCCCGTCCGTGACTCCAAGAACCTGACCGGTCCCGTTCTGGACTTCCCCGCCGGCTCGTTCGCTTCCTTCGTGGCGAGCGTCAAAGACGGCGAGTTCGGGACCGTCTGACAGGTTCAAGACCGCAGAGCGCAGAGCGACCCCACCGTGCTAGGCATGGTGGGGTCGCTGTGACAGTGCTGCGTGCTCAGGCCGCAGTGCTCGCCGGCCGACCGGTCGGGGCCGGCCGGGTCACCACTGCGGGGTGGTGCCTCCGTACGGCGGTGCCATCGGTTCCTGCTGCGGTACGCCCGCAGCCTCGGCCAGGACGGGGCCCAGGTTCTCCGTGCGGATCCGCCGGTCGACGTAGAGCAGGCCCGTGACCAGCTGGGGGAACGTCGTCGAGATGATCTGGCTGACCAGGCCGCCCAGCACGCTCGCGATCAGGTAGCCGCTCATCGCGACCATCACCGCTGTGGCGCTCGGGTCCTCGTCCAGTGACGCGGTTCCGATGATGCCGGGGAACACGCCGAGTACCGAGAACGGGATCTGGACGACGTAGCCGGCCACGGCCGCCATCATGCCTGCCAGCAGCGTGATGCCGAAGATCCGCCACCAGTCGCCGCGCACCAGCTGGGACGAGCGGCGCATCGCGGCGACGGGCCCCTGCCCCTCGAAGACCACGACCGCCGGTGCCAGGCAGACCTTTATCCAGAGCCAGACGGCCAGCGGCCCGGTGAGCAGGGCGCCGATGATGCCCAGGGCCACGGCGGCGGCGGTTCCGCCGTCGCTCTCCGTGGTGACGAGGCCGATGATCACCGCGGTGAGGGCCAGCATGAGCAGCAGCACGGGGACGATGGCGAGCAGGGCGGTGAGGATCAGGGCGCCGATCACGGGCGCGACCCGGGACCAGGCCCTGCGCCACACCGTTCCGAAGGCGACGGGCCTGCCCAGGACCGCCTCCTGCAGCACGGCGGGGACCGCCGCGTACATCAGGCCGGAGGCGATCGCCATGGTGGCGATGCCCAGCAGGACGAGGAGGCCGCCGGCGGTCACGAGCGCACCGACGTCCGTGGACGAGGCACTCTCGTCGTAGTCGAGCGAGACCACCCGTTCCAGATGGTCGGAGACGGCGGAGTAGGCGATGGCCACCGCCGCCGTCATCAGGAGCGCGGCGCCGCCGTAGAGGGCGGCGGCCATGCCGAACAGCTGCTTCCAGTACCTGCCCATGGCCGAGAACGCCCCGCCCAGCACGTCCCCCAGTTTCAGCGGGGCGAGCGGTATCACCCCCGGCTTCGGCGGCGGCACCCAGCCGCCCCAGTTCGGCGGTCCTCCGTAAGGGCTTCCGCCGTACGCCGCGCCCCCGTAGGCGCCCCCGCCCCACCCTGCGTCCTGCGCCACCACTGCTCCGTTGTTCGTATCGTCCGGTCGTCATCCGGTCCTACCGGTCCGGACACCGTAGCGTCCCGAGGCGCGCGCGAATCCCGCCCCGGGCGGTCACGATCGGGGGTCATGCTCGATGTGTACGGCCGTACATATTCTTGTGTACGCTTGTACGCTTGTACGCATGGGATACGGATTGCTTGCCGCGGCCATAGCGGCAGAGGTGGCCGGGACGACGGCCATGAAGTACAGCGAGGGCTTCACCCGGCTGTGGCCCTCCATCGGCACGGTCGTGGGCTATGTCCTGGCGTTCGCGCTGCTCGCCCAGACCCTCAAGACGCTCTCCATGGGCACGGCCTATGCCATCTGGGCGGGAGCGGGCACCGCCGCCGTCGCCGCCATCGGGATCATCTGGATGGGCGAGTCCGCCTCCCTGGCCAAGCTGGCCGGAGTCGCGCTGATCGTCGCGGGGGTCGTCGTGCTCAACCTCGGAGGGGCCCACTGATGGCCCGGCGGTACGACCCCGACCGGCGCGACCGCATCATCGAGGCGGCCATCCGCATCGTCGGGGAGCGGGGCATCGCGGGGCTCAGTCACCGCACCGTGGCCGCCGAGGCCGATGTGCCGCTCGGCTCGACCACGTACCACTTCGCCTCGCTCGACGAACTGCTGGTCGCCGCCCTGCGCCGGTGCAACGACACGTTCGCGCAGACCGTCCGGGAGAGTGCGTACTTCGCCGACCCGGCGGTGAGCCTCGCGGACGAGCTGACCCGGCTCATGGGCGAGTGGTTCGGGGGCGGGCGGGGGCCCATGGAGCTGGAGTACGAGCTGTATCTGGCCGCCCTCCGCCGCCCCGCCCTGCGGGCCGTCGCCACGGAGTGGACCGACGGCGTGGGCGACCTGATCGCCTGCCGCACCGACCCGCCGACGGCGCGGGCCCTCGTCGCCCTGCTCGACGGCATCGCCCTCCAGGTGCTGCTCACCGGCGGTGAGTTCGACCCTGAGTACACCCGGGAGATGCTCGCCAGGATCGCGGACGGGGCGGCACGCTGAGACCGGTTCGCCCGCGCGGGGCTCGGGCGGTTAGGTTCTGTGCATGACCGACACGACTTCCCAGGGCTCCGCCCGCACCACCGGCGCCGTCGCCGCCGGCCTCGCCACCATCGCCGGTGACGGCACCGTCCTCGACACCTGGTTCCCCGCCCCCGAGCTCGTCGCCGAGCCCGGACCCGCCGGAACGCAGCGCCTCAGCCCCGAGGAGGCGGTGAACCGCCTCGGTGAGGGCGCGGCCAAGGCCCTCGGCGTGGACGCGCGCCGCGGGGTGGAGACCGTCGCCGTGTCCACGGTCATCTCCTCGCTGGACGACAAGCCGCTCGACGCGCACGACACCTACCTGCGGCTGCACCTGCTCTCGCACCGCCTCGTCCAGCCCCACGGGCAGAACCTCGACGGCATCTTCGGCTTCCTCGCCAACGTCGCCTGGACCTCGCTGGGCCCGGTGGCCGTCGACGACCTGGAGAAGGTCCGGCTCAACGCCCGCGCCGAGGGCCTGCACCTCCAGGTCACCTCCGTGGACAAGTTCCCCCGGATGACGGACTACGTCGCGCCCAAGGGCGTACGCATCGCCGACGCCGACCGGGTCAGGCTCGGCGCGCACCTCGCCTCCGGCACGACGGTGATGCACGAGGGCTTCGTCAACTTCAACGCCGGCACCCTCGGCACCTCCATGGTCGAGGGCCGCATCTCCGCGGGCGTCGTCATCGGTGACGGCTCGGACATCGGCGGCGGTGCGTCCACCATGGGCACGCTGTCGGGCGGCGGCAAGGAGCGCATCGCCATCGGGCAGCGCTGCCTGATCGGCGCCGAGGCGGGCATCGGGATCGCGCTCGGCGACGAGTGCGTCGTCGAGGCCGGGCTGTACGTCACGGCCGGCACCCGGGTCACGATGCCGGACGGCCAGGTCGTCAAGGCCCGGGAACTGTCCGGCGCCTCGAACATCCTCTTCCGCCGCAACTCGGTCACCGGCGCCGTCGAGGCCCGTCCGAACAACGCGGTGTGGGACGGGCTCAACGACGTACTGCACAGCAACGACTAGGCGGTAGCGGCGAGGAGTTCCTCGTACACGTCCCGCAGCCCGTCTGCCGCCTCGCGGTCGGCGGGCTGCAGTGGTTCGCGGACCGTTCCGGCGTCCAGCAGCGCCTTCGCGGTGACGCACGGGGCCGGGCGCGGTCTGGCATGATCGAACAGAGTGGCGACGGACCGTTCCAGGGGTGGGGTAGGCGGCATGCGCGTACGCAGGACGATCTCGGCGGCCGTGGCCACGGCCGCCGCAATGACGCTGACCGGCTGCGCCGGATTCCTGGTGCCCGCGGGGGAGGGCGAGCCGGCCCCCACGACGAGCGCCGCACCGGGCCCCGCCGCTCCGACGCGGCCGGTGGACCCGGGGGCCACGACGGACGCGCCCGCCCAGGGCGCGCCGAGTCCCACGGAGGCCGCCGACGGTGACTGCCCGGCCTCGGGAGTGGTCGTCGACATGGGCCCCGTCCAGACGGCGATGTTCAGCCGGGCCGTGACCCTCACGCTCACCAACTGCGGGAAGCGGCCCTACCGCGTGCACGGCTACCCGTCCGTCCGCGCGCTGGGCGACGACGGCGAGCGCATCCCCGTCCCGGTGAACGCCGGCGGATCGATGTTCGGCCACGACGAGGGGCCGGAGGACATCGCGCTGAAGCCCGGCGCACAGGTCCGGTCCACGCTGGCCTGGGTCTCCACCAAGGAGGGCGGTGACCTCATCGAGGGCGACGCCCTGGAGATCGCCGCCGCCCCGGACACGGGGGCGAGGGTCTTCCCGCTGGAGGGCCACGACATACGTCTGATGGATGAGCTGAACACGACGGCCTGGCGTGTGGGCCCGACGGGATGACGGGCCTTGACCTCGACCGCACTTGACGTATGAGGGTGGTGATCGGGAGCGCACCGCAGGGGTGCGCGGCCGAGAGGACAACCATGCCGTCCGTACAGTTCAACTCCCGTCCCGACCTCACCCGTTCCGACGTCGGAGTCGTCAAGGTCAGCACCTGGGACGTCGGTGGCCCGGAACGGCAGCGGCGGACCGTCGAAGCCGTCCGCGAGGCCTGGGCCAGCCGGGAATGGCCGCATCCCGGGCTCCTCTCGTACACCGTGCACACGGGGGAGGACGGCAGGACGCTCCTCCACTACTCGCAGTGGTCCGCCGAGGAGGCGTACCAGGACTTCGTGCGCGGCGGGCGCGACGCGCGCAACGCCGAGATCGACGCGGCCGTCCCCGGCATCGAGCGGCTCGGGCTGCACACCTTCGAGCTGTACCGTTCGGGCCGCCCGGGGGACGGCGCACGGGAGCCCGGCTGCGTCGTGATCGTCGACGTCGAGTTCGCGGGACCGGACCCGGCCCGCCAACGGGACTGGGTGGACGCCGTGTTCGAGGCCGTGGCGACCGGACCGGAACCGGCTCCCGGCGGGGTCTCCGCACACTTCCACGTCGGCACGGCGGGGGACCGGGTGCTCAACTACGCCGAGTGGGAGACCGCGCAGGCGCACATCGACGCGCTCGCGGGGGCCGGTGAGGACAGCGGGAACCTGACACCGCAGTGGCAACGGGTGCGGACCTACCCGGGAATGACCGGCGGCGCTGTGCACCGCTACACCCCGGCGCTCAGTCTCGCGGCGGGACTGTAGGGGGAACCGGGCGGCACGGGACGAAATGCGTCTACGCTGGGGCGGCGGCCGAGGTCCCGTGCACACCGGGCCGGCCCCCATCGCACATAGCCCGCGCATGCCCCGAGGAGACCCCCTGATGTCCGCAGAGCGCCCCTCCCTGCCGCCGGTGCGGCTGCACACCGAGGCCGAGCTGGCACGGGACGCGCTGGCCGCTCCGCTGCTCGTCCGCGCCGCCCGCCTCGCCCGCTGGGCGGGCCCGGAGACCCGGGTGGGGGCCGGCGGTGAGCTCGTCGAGGCGCAGCTGCCCGCAGCCGCCCAGCACCTCGGCCTCGGCGACGACGAGGACGGCGCGGCGTACGCCAGCGAGGCGTGGCGCCTCGCCGTCGACACCGGGCTCGTCGACGTCGAGGACCCGGAGGAGGACGAGGGCGGGAACGGCGAGGCGGAGGGCACCGTCACCGTGGGCGAGAACCTGGCCCTGCTCACCTCCGGATCCCCGCAGGACGTCCTCGCGATCTGGCTCGACGGCCTGGAGGCCGTGCACGCGGACGCCACCGCCCCGGCCTTCGACGACTTCGCCGACCTCATCGGCGAGGACGGCAGCGTCGACTTCGACGCGCTGGACTGGGACCCGGACGAGGAGGCCGAATTCCTCGACGGGGTGCTCGGCAACCTCTATCTGCTGACCCTCTCGGAGGCCGGGCCCGCCGACGGCACCGTGCCGCTGCCCGCCCTCGCCGCGTCCATGGTGGTGCCCGACGACATGGACGAGCCCACCGACGACGTCCTGGAGCAGGTGTCCGAGGCGATGATGCGGCTGGACGACCAGTTCCGGGTCCTCGAACCCATCGGGATCGTCGAATACCGGCCGGTGGACGAGACGTTGCTGACGGAGGAGGGCGAGGAGGCGACCCCGCCCGCCGACGACGAGGACGTCACCCGCTACGGCATGGTGAAGCTGACCCCGCTCGGCCTCTACGGCGTCCGCGAGCGGATGCTGGAGGCCGGGGTGGACGCGCCCGCAGTCGGTGACCTCGCCGACAAGGGGGCCGACGCCCTCCTCGACGGCATCGTGTACTACCCCGAGGAGGCCGCGCGCACCGAGATCGGTCTGTGGCTCGGCGGGCGCGGGGCGGACGGGACGGAGTCCGCGGCGGCGGAACTCCTGGACGCGGCGCGCGGCGACGACCGGCGCGCCCCCCTGCGTCGGCTCCACTGCCAGCAGGCGCTCGCGCTGGCCGGGCCGGAGGCCGAACCCGCGGTACGCGCGGTGCTCGGCGACCCCCAGCTGGGTGGGCTGGCACGGGTCTGGCTCGCGGAGCGCGGCGCGGCGGACGTCCCGGCGCCGCCGGAGACGATGATCTTCTGGCTCGCTGTGGACACGATTGCCGCGCAACTCGACGCCGACGGCGACCTCGACGAGCTCCAGGGGCTGGTCGAGGGCCTCTCCGACCAGCACAGCGGCTTCTTCGACGAGGCCTGGCGGGTCGACCACCCCGCGACCGCGGAGGTCCTGGAGGCGATGGGCCGCCTCCACAGCGACCGCGGCGCGTCGAAGGCCGCTCGCAAGGCGGCGTACAAGGCGCGGTCGCGGCAGAAGGACTGAGGCGGGGGTGCGGCACGGCCGCGGCGGACGGGCTGCCGCGGTCGAGCCGGCCCGTCGGCGGTCTCCCGGGGTGTTCCTGTTCTTCGCCGTCCGTTCACCGGTCCGCCCATCGGTCATGGCCCGTGGCTGCGAGCATCCGGTTCCTCAGTGAACCGAACCGGAGGAACGATGCTCCCGAAGAGAACCTGTGCCGCACTCGCGGTCCTGGCCGTGACCGCGGGCACCCTGGCGGGCGCAGGTATGGCGAACGCGGGTCAGCCGCACGGCGGCGACCGCGGACCGAAGCCGGTGGCCTTCGAACGTACCGCCACCTACCCGGTGTTCCAGAACCGGCCGGCCGGTGAGGACGCCGCGGCGCAGACGGTCGCCGAGATCTCCGCGACCAGCGAGGACGGCCGCACCCTCATCCACACGGACGCCGCGGCCAAGCGGATCGGCTTCCTCGACATCAGCGACGCGGACCGGCCCAAGGGGCTCGGCACGCTCTCGCTGGCCGAACTGGGCGACGCCGAGGACGAGCCGACCTCGGTGTCCGTCGTCGGCCGGTACGTGCTGGTCGTGGTGAACACCAGCGCGAGCTACACCCGGCCGTCCGGCCGCCTCGACGTCATCTCGCTGGCCACCCGTGAGCGGGTGGCCAGCCACGACCTGGGCGGCCAGCCCGACTCGATCGCGATCAGCAAGGACAAGCGGTACGCCGCCGTCGCCATCGAGAACGAGCGCGACGAGGAAGCCACCCCCGCCGGTGGCGAGGAGGGCGACCTCCCGCAGGCACCCGCCGGGTTCGTGCAGATCGTCGACCTGAAGAACTCCTCGCCCGCCCGGTGGACCACCCGCGCGGTGCCGCTGACCGGGGCGGACGGCTCCGCGCTGCCCGCACTGGTGGCCGCCGGGATCGCCGAGCCCACCGACCCGGAGCCGGAGTACGTCTCCGTCAACAGCCGGGGTCAGCTCGCCGTGACCCTCCAGGAGAACAACGGCGTCGTCCTGATCGACCTCGCGTCGGGGCGCCTCACCAAGGCGTTCACCGCCGGCACGGCCTCCGTCGAGGGCATCGACACCGTCGAGGACGGCGTCATCGACCAGACCGGGTCCATCAGCGACGTACCGCGCGAACCCGACGCGCTCGGCTGGATCGACGACCGCTACCTGGCCACTGCCAACGAGGGCGACTGGAAGGGCGGCACCCGTGGCTGGACCGTCTTCGACAGCCGCACCGGCAAGGTGGCCTGGGACGCCGGCAACACCTTCGAGCACCTGGCGGCACGCCACGGCCTGCTGAACGACGACCGCTCCGAGAACAAGGGCACCGAGCCCGAAGGGCTGGCGGTCGCCACGTACGACGGGGTGCGCTACGCCTTCGTCGGCTCCGAGCGCAGCAACTTCGTCGCCGTCTACGACGTCAGCAGGCCCACCCGGCCGGTGTTCAAGCAGGTGCTGCCCGCCACCAACGGCCCCGAGGGTCTGCTGCCCATCCCCTCGCGCGGGCTGCTCGCCGTCTCCAGCGAGGAGGACGACGCCGAGGCCGGTGTGCGTGCCACGGTGAGCCTGTTCCGTCTGGGCAAGGGCGCCCCCTCCTCGCCGTCGCTCGTGTCCGCCGACGACTCCACCGGCACCCCCATCGGCTGGGGCGCGCTCGGCGCCCTCTCGGCCGTGCCGGGCCGCGCCGACGAGCTGTACACCGTCACCGACGCCGCGTACTCCACCACCCGTGTCCTCACGGTCGACGCGGGCAGCGAGCCCGCCGTCATCAAGCGCGAGCTGACCGTCAAGGACGCCGCCGGCGAGCCCGTCGGGTACGACGCCGAAGGCATCCACGCCCGCCCGCAGGGCGGCTTCTGGCTGGCCGTCGAGGGCAAGAAGGGTCCCGGCAACCAGCTGGTGCGCCTGGACCGCCACGGAGTTACCCAGCAGGTCGTCCCGATACCGTCCGACGTCGCCGCGGGCCTCGGTTCGCAGGGCTTCGAAGGCGTCACCGCCACCACCGGCCGCGACGGCCGCGAGATCGTCTGGGCGGCCCTCCAGCGCGAGGCCGGCACCGACCCGGCCGGCGTGGTCCGGCTCGGCCGCTACGACGTCCGGGCCGGCACCTGGAGCTGGTACGGCTACCGGCTCGGCACCACCACCACGGACGGCGACTGGATCGGCCTGTCCGAGATCACCGTGGTCGGGAACAGGCTCGCCGTCATCGAACGCGACAAGCTGAACGGCCCGGCGGCCGGGGTCAAGCGGATCTACACGGTCGACCTGCCCAGGACCGCCGCACCGCAGGGCGCGCTCACCGTCCTGCCGAAGACCCTCGCCCACGACGTGCTGCCCGACCTGCGGGCCACGAAGGGCTGGACGCAGGAGAAGCTGGAAGGCCTCACCGTGGCCGGTGACGGACACGTCTACGCGGTCACCGACAACGACGGCCTGGACGACTCCACCGGGGAGACGGTCTTCCTCGACCTGGGCCCCGCGCGCAAGGTCTTCGGCCGCCACTGACCACCCTGCCGTCCGGGGCCACCTCCACCACCCACGGTGGAGGTGGCCCCGGACGGCACCTCACCGGACCGGCGAATATCGGCCGTGCATGGCTGATTATGGCCGAACGTCTGGGCGGGTTTGTGCCGATACGGCGAGCGGGTTGAGGTACGGTCCCCCGGTGCGCCGGGTGGCGTTCAGCTGGAGTTGGTACGGGGGAGGGAACGTGAACCCGCCAACCACTCGGTCATTTTTTCAGCAGGAGTCCGCGATGTCCTTCACTCGCAGGGAATTCACCAGATCATCCGCTCTCACCGGCGCGGGCATCGCCCTCACCGGCGCCGTCGGAGCGCTGGCGACCGCCCCCAACGCGCTGGCCGCCGACGACGCACGGCACGAGCCGGGCGACGAGGACCACGGCAAGGGCAAGGGCCACGGGCACGGCAAGGAGCTCGGCTACGGCCCGCTGATCGACGACCCGAAGGGCATCCTCGCGCTGCCCGCCGGATTCACGTACCGCGTCGTCACGCACAGCGGTGTCACCAAGCTGGAGAGCGGCGAGTTCACCCCCTCCAACCACGACGGCACGGCCGCCTTCGAGGGCCCCCGCGGTGTCACCCTCCTGGTCAACAACCACGAGCTGAGCGGCACCCGCGCCGGCTGGAAGTACCCCGTCCCGCTCACCGAGGGCCTCGTCTACGACCCGGTCGCGGCCGGCGGCTGCACCGTCGTGGAGACCCGCCGCGACGGCCGCACCGCCGAGTGGGTCGGCATCGCGGGTACGTCGACCAACTGTGCGGGCGGCAGCACGGAGTGGGGCACCTGGCTCACCTGCGAGGAGACCGAGGACAAGGCCGGCAAGAACGGTCTCCTCAAGGACCACGGCTACGTCTTCGAGGTCGACCCCTACGACAAGCGCGCCAACCGCGACCCCCGCCCCGTCAAGGCATTCGGCCGCTTCGCCCACGAGGCCGTCGTCATCGACCCGAAGCGGGGACACGCCTACCTGACCGAGGACGCCTCCGGCCCCAACGGCCTGCTCTACCGCTGGACCCCGCCGCAGGGCTTCAAGCACGGCCGCGGCAAGCTGCGCACCCTCGCCGACGACGCCGGTGACTTCCAGGCCGCCAAGTGCTTCGACAAGAAGGGCGCGTTCGTCGACGACCTGTCCCGTGCCACGGAGATCGGTACCGTCTACGGCGTGGACTGGGCCGACGTGCCCGACCGCGACGCGAAGACCGTCTCCGTGCGCAAGCAGTTCACCGACAGCGAGGTCACCCGCGGCCGCAAGCTCGAGGGCATGTGGTGGGGCGACGGCGGTGCCTACTTCGTCTCCTCGTTCGCCCGGAGCGAGAGCCCCGTGGCTCACGACGGCCAGGTCTGGTTCTACGACCCCAAGCGCCGGACGATCACCCTCAAGGTGCTCCTCGGCGTCAACCCGGACCCGTCCGTGGACGGTGCCTTCGACGGCCCGGACAACATCACCGTGTCCCCGTACGGCGGCATCGTGATCTCCGAGGACGGCAACGGGATCCAGCACCTCTTCGGTGCCACCGACAGCGGCCGCACCTACCCGATCGCGCGCAACGACCTCAACGCCGGCACGGAGGACGACCCCTCCTACAGCGAGATCGCCGGGGTCACCTTCTCCCCGGACGGCAAGACGCTCTTCGCGAGCATCCAGAACCCCGGCATCCTGCTCGCCATCACCGGGCCGTGGAAGCGCCAGCCGAACAAGCACTGACACCCGTGTGCGCGGCGCGTGAGGCGAGCCCCTCGCGCGCCGCGCGGGTGTGTCTCCTGCCCGGCGGGACGCGCCGTCGGGAAGCGAGAACCGCCACACCTTCGGGGGTCTTTCCGGCGCGGCGTTCCGCGCGGTGCCCTTGCCGGCGGCGGGCAGGGGCGCGGACCGGCCCCGATTCCGCTGATTACGAATGCGGCACTACTGCCCGCTGCGGACCGGTCGGGCATGGCGTCGGGCGCTCACAGGGCGCATACTCGACCGTAATGAAACAGTCAGCCGGTTCCCGGCGTCACCTGCCTTCCAGTCCCTTCAACCGCCCGGCCCAGGCGGCCCCACCGGTCGAATGCTTCGATGTGGGCGACAGGGTGTCGCATGACCAGTTCGGACTCGGCCGAGTCCTCGCTGTCGAGGGCGACAACGACGCAGTGCTCATCGACTTCTCGGGGCGACAGGGGAGGATCCTGAGCCCGTATTCCAAGCTGACCAAGCTCTGAGAGAGCGCACGAGCACGCACAGCGTCCCACCGGAGACTCTCCGGATCCGGGGCACCTGAGGGGTCGGACGACCCCCACGGGTGCCCCGGAAGCCGTTCCCGGGGCACCGGGGTGCTACAGGGCCTTCGCGGCGGGCTTGACCATGCCGCGGACGGTCCGCGACTTCACGAACTCGCCCATGCCGGTCATCTCCCACTCGCCGGAGAACTGCTTGATCAGCTTGGCCATCATCACGCCGGTCTGCGGTTCCGCGCCGGTGAGGTCGAAGCGGACCAGCTCCTCGCCCGTGGCCGCGTCGATCAGCCGGCAGTAGGCCTTGGCGACCTCGGTGAACTTCTGGCCGGTGAAGGAGTTGACCGTGAAGACCAGACCGGTCGCGTCCGCGGGAATCCGGCCGAGGTCCACGACGATCACCTCGTCGTCGCCCGCGCCCTCACCCGTGAGGTTGTCGCCGGAGTGCTTGACCGCGCCGTTCAGGATGGAGAGCTTGCCGAAGTAGCAGCTGTCCAGGTGGTTGCGGTTGGGGCCGTAGGCGATCACCGAGGCGTCGAGGTCGATGTCCTTGCCGCGGAACGCGGGCTCCCAGCCGAGGCCCATCTTGACCTGTGAGAGCAGCGGCCTGCCGCCCTTGACCAGGGAGACCGTCTGGTTCTTCTGGAGGCTGACCCGGCCCTTGTCGAGGTTGATCTTGCCGGAGCCGGCGGCTGCGGGCGCGGGCGGTGCTGCGGGGGCCGGCGGGGCGATCCGGGGGTCCACCGGCGCGGCTGCCGGGGGAGCGGCCGGCGGTGCGACGGGTGCGGCGACGGGCGGTGCGACAGGCGCGGCGGGCGCCGCCGCGGGCTCCTCCACGGAGACGCCGAAGTCCGTGGCGATGCCGGCCAGCCCGTTCGCGTAGCCCTGGCCGACCGCGCGGGCCTTCCAGACGCCGTTGCGCAGGTAGATCTCGATGACCACCAGCGCGGTCTCGCCGCCCAGCTGCGGCGGGGTGAAGGTGGCGAGCGCGCTGCCGTCGTCCGCGTTGCGCACGGTGGCGGTGGGCTCGACACCCTGGAAGGTCTGGCCCGCCGCGTCGGGGCTCGCCGTGACCACGATCTTCTCGATGCCCGGGGGAACCGCGGTGGTGTCCACCACGATGGCGTCGGGCGCCGACCCGCCGCCCGAGCGGTAGGTCACACCGGGGCCCGAGGGCTGGTTGTAGAAGATGAAGTCGTCGTCGGAGCGCACCTTGCCGTCGGCGGTGAGCAGCAGGCCCGAGACGTCGAGCCGCACCGGGGCGGCGACGTCCACCGCCACGCGGGCGGCGGAGAGAGGGATGTTCGAGCCGGGGGTCATTGCGGTCATGCACGGGGTAACGAACGACCCGGCTTTGCCGTTCCCTTACCTTCGCGGGCTCGCCCCGTACGGCTCAGCGCCCGCCCGGTGCGCGGCGTCCACGGCTCGGACCCGCCCCGTGGCGCGGCGTCAGGGCCGGGCTCCGGGGCGGGGCGCGGGATCAGTAGGGCCAGATCGGCGGGTTCGTGACGAAGTGGCCGCCGAGGTGGACGTGGTCGGGATTCTCCGGGTCCAGTTCGCCGTGCTCGGCGACGAGCTTGCCGGCGTACTGCTCGGAGTCGTCCTGCGGGTCGTATCCCAGGGAGCGGGCCGTCGTCAGGTCCCACCACAGGCGGGTGTTGTCCGAGGAGCCGTAGACCACCGTGTGCCGCACGTCCTCGGCGGTGAGGGCCGCGTGGAAGAGCCGGGCCCCGTCGGCGGGGCTCATCCAGACGGACAGCATCCGCACCGACGTCGGCTCCGCGAAGCAGGAGCCGATCCGCACGGAGACGGTCTCCACGCCGTGCTTGTCCCAGTAGAACTGTGCGAGGTCCTCGCCGAAGGACTTCGACAGACCGTAGAAGGTGTCGGGGCGGCGCGGGGTGTCGACGGGGATCAGCGGGTCCCCGTCGAGCGGGCGCGGGGTGTAGCCGATGGCGTGGTTGGAGGAGGCGAACACGATGCGCCCGACGCCCTCCTCGCGCGCGGCCTCGTAGAGGTTGTAGGTGCCCTCGATGTTGGAACGCAGGATCTTGTCGAACGAGGACTCGAGGGAGATGCCCGCGAGGTGGATGACCGCGTCCACGCCCCGCACGGCTTCCCGCAGCGCGGCCTTGTCGCCGAGGTCGGCGACGACGGCGTCCGGTTCCCCTTCGATCGGGGCCACGTCGAAGAGCCGGAGCTCGTAGCCGTACGCGGGGAGCAGTCCCCGCATCAGGGTGCCGAGGCCGCCGGCTGCGCCGGTGAGCAGGACGGTGCGGGGAGCTGGCATACGGGGATCTCCTCGGTGCGGGCGCGGGGTGCGGGCGCGGCGTGCGTGAACGGTGCGGTGCTGTGCCGCGAGGGCCGGGTGCGCGGAAGGCGGGGTGCGCGTGACGCGCGGATGTCACGCGGCCGCCCGATGCGGCGGCTTCATGGATGGCATTCACATGCGTGGACAAACTAAGAACTCGCGACGGTCGCGTCAAGTGGTGCCCGGTCTCGACCTGTCCGACTCGGGTCGCGTGTCCATGGCTTGACCGGCGCCGCGCGGCTGGCTTAGCGTGTCATCGTTCATGAATATGGACACCGATCATAATTGTGCACGCCTGAATCCGCTCAGGGAGCGCCCGTGACCTCAGCCCCTCTTGCCGCCCGACTCACCGATGTCGCCGGGCCGCTCTTCTTCCCCGTCACCGCCTACGGGCCGGACGGCGCCGTCGATCTCGACGTCTTCCGCGCGCACGTGCGCGCGGGCGTCGACGCCGGTGCCGCGGCCGTCTTCGCCTGCTGCGGCACGGGCGAGTTCCACGCCCTCAGCCCGGAGGAGTTCCGGCTCGTCGTCCGGGCGGCCGTCGAGGAGACCGCGGGACAGGTGCCCGTCGTCGCGGGCGCCGGCTACGGCACGGCGCTCGCCGTCCAGTACGCGAAGCTGGCCGAGGAGGCGGGCGCGGACGGGCTCCTCGCCATGCCGCCCTACCTCGTCGTCGCCGGCCAGGAGGGGCTGCTGGCCCACTACACCGCCCTCGCCGCCGCGACCTCCCTGGAGACGGTCGTCTACCAGCGGGACAACGCGGTCTTCACCCCGGAGACCGTCGTCGCCCTCGCCCGGACCCCCGGGATCATCGGCCTCAAGGACGGGTACGGCGACCTCGACCTGATGCAGCGCATCGTCAGCGCCGTGCGCTCCGGGCTGCCCGGCGAGGACTTCCTGTACTTCAACGGGCTGCCCACCGCCGAGCTCACCGGGCTCGCCTACCGGGGCATCGGCGTCACGCTCTACTCCTCGGCCGTCTTCGCCTTCGCCCCCGACATCGCCCTGGCCTTCTACCGGGCGCTGGAATCCGGCGACGACGACCTGGTCAACGCGCTGCTCGACCACTTCTACCGGCCGCTCGTCGAGCTGCGGGCGAAGGGCCGCGGTTACGCGGTGGCGCTGGTGAAGGCGGCCGTCCGGCTCGAAGGCCTGGACGTCGGCCCGGTCCGCACCCCGCTCACCGACCTCCCGCCCGCGCACGTCGAGGAGCTGACCGCGATCATCGCGAACGGCCGTACGCTGCTGGAGAAGCACCGCACGGAGGAGGCGAAGTGAAGACCTCGGCCTTCCTGTACCCCTGGGACGTCGTGGGTGACCCGGACGCCGCCGCCCGCATCGCCGGGCTCGGTGTCCAGCAGGTGACGCTCGCCTCCGCCTACCACTCCACCCGGGCCCTGACCCCGCGGCACCCGGGCCACCGGATCGTCACCGCCGAGCACGCGGCGGTGCTCTACCCGCCGGACGCCACGCGCTGGTCGGGGCGCGAGCTGCGCCCCTTCACCCAGTCCTGGGTGGAGGGGGAGGACCCGTACGCCGAGGCGGCCGAGGCCCTGGCGGGAGCGGGTCTCCAGGTGCACTCCTGGGTGGTCCTCGCGCACAGCTCCCGCCTGGGCGCCGAGCACCCGGACACCTCGGTGGTCAACGCCTACGGCGACCGCTACCCCTGGGCGCCGTGCATCGGGCGGCCCGCCGTCCAGGAGTACCTGCTGGACCTCGCGGCGGAGGCGGCCGTACGCCCCGGCACGTCGGGCACCGAGCTGGAGTCCCTCGGCTGGTACGGCTTCGCGCATCTGCACGCCCACGACAAGACCTCGGGGGTCGCCCTCGGGGACGCGGCGCAGTACCTGATGTCCCTCTGCTTCTGCGCCGACTGCGGGGCCGGTTACGGCTCCGCGGGGCTCGACGCCGAGGAACTGCGCGGGGCCGTACGCCACGCCCTGGAGCCGGTGTGGGCCGGTTCCGGTCCCGGTGAGCAGGGCTGGGCCGGTGTGGAGAAGCTGCTCGGCGCGGACCTCGCCGGCGCCACCCTGCGGTGGCGCGGGCAGGTCGCCAGGAGCCTCCAGGAGGCCGCTGTCGCCGCCGTGCGGGCCGCCGCTCCGGAGGGCGACTTCCAGGTCCTGCTGCACGCCGACCCCGCCCCCTACCGCACCGGCGCCAACGTGGGCGTGGACGCCGCCCACATCCTGTCCACGGCGGACGGCGTCGTGCTGCCCTGCACCGGCGGTGACGCCGCACGCGAGGCGGTGCTCGGGCCGTTCGCGGGGCTCTCCGGCGTGCTGGCGGCCAATTTCAACGTGGTCAGCGGCATGGGCGGCAGCCCCGGCACCCTCGAACGCGACGCCGCGCACGCGGCTTCGCTCGGTGCGAACCAACTGCGTCTGTACCACGCGGGCCTGGCCTCGGGACCGGACCTGAGCGCCGTCGCCGGCGCCCTGTCGGCCATCCACGGCGCCTGACAGGGCGCGTCCCCCAAGCTGTCCGAGAGCAGGCCCCCGGCATACCGCCGGGGGCCTGCTCCCGTCGGTCCGGGCGCCGTGCGGCGGCCGCTGGACGGGCCGGATTCCGCATACACGGAACTTCTTTTGCCAGAAGCGTTGACGAAACATTCCCACCGCTCTAGCTTCATCGCGTCGTACTTCGTACGTCATATATGAGACGCGATACGCGAGATGTGAGAGCTCTTCACCCATGACCTTTGCGCCTGCCCCGATCCCGTCCAGGACCCAGTACGTGCTGGAGGCGATCAAGCACGCCATCCTCACCGCGCAGCTGACGCCGGGGCAGGCGCTCGTGGAGACCGAACTCGCCGCGCAGTTCGGGGTGTCGAAGACGCCCGTACGTGAGGCACTGAAGACGCTCGCCGGTACCGGGCTCGTGGTCATGAGCCAGTACAAGGGCGCCACCGTGCGGCTCGTCGACGCGACCATGGCCCGGGAGGTGTACGACGTGCGCCTGCTCCTGGAGCCGGAGGCGCTGCGCCGCTCCATCACCCGCAAGGTCTCGCTGGAAGCGGCCCAGGAAGCCCTGGAGCGTGCCGACTCGGCGATCGACCAGGCCGGCAGGTCGCTCGCCAACCGGGACTTCCACCGGGCGCTCTACCTGCCCTGCGGCAACCCGCTGCTCGCCCGGATGCTCGACGAGATCCGTGACCAGGCCGCACTCGTCTCCACCGTGGCCTGGTCGGCGAACCCCTCCTGGGAGCGAGAGGCGGCCGAGCACCGCGAGATCCTGCGGCTCGCCCTCTCCGACGACGCGACAGCCGCCGTAGGGGCCCTGCACGACCACATCGCATCGTTCGTACGCCGTGCCTTCCCCGACGACGAAGTCGGGGGTGGCACGCCGTGAACCACCTGCTGGAAACGGATCACCAGCACCTCGACGAAAGGCTGGTCCGCATGGACCTCTCCCCGCTGAAGGCGGCCCTCGCAGACGTTGTGGCGATCCCGGTGACCCCGTTCACCGAGGACGGGAGCGTCGACATCCCGGCGCACCGCGCGCTGCTGCGGCGTCTGCTCGACGGCGGCGTCCGCATCGTCACCCCGAACGGCAACACCGGTGAGTTCTACGCGCTCACCCCCGACGAGCGGCGCACCGTCACCGAGCTCACCATCGAGGAGGCGGGCGGCCGTGCCACCGTCCTGGTGGGGGTAGGCCACGACGTGCCGACCGCCGTGGCCGCCGCCGAGCACGCCAGGGACGCCGGGGCCGAGATGGTGATGGTGCACCAGCCGGTGCACCCCTACGTCTCGCAGGACGGCTGGATCGACTACAACCGGGCCGTCGCCGAGGCCGTCCCCGAGCTCGGGGTCGTCCCCTACGTCCGTAACCCCCTGCTCGCCGGTGAGCGGCTCGCCGAGCTCGCCGACTCCTGCCCCAACGTCATCGGCGTGAAGTACGCCGTCCCCGACGCCGCCCGCTTCGGCGCGTTCGCCCGGGACGCCGGTCTGGAACGGTTCGTGTGGGTCGCCGGGCTCGCGGAGCTGTACGCCCCCTCCTACTTCGCCACCGGCGCCACCGGCTTCACCTCCGGGCTCGTCAACGTGGCCCCCGGCGTCTCGCTCGCCATGCTGGAGGCGCTGCGGGCCGGTGACTACCTCGCGGCGATGAAGGTCTGGGAGCAGATCCGCCGCTTCGAGGACCTGCGCGCCGACCGGCAGTCCGCCAACAACGTCACGGTCGTCAAGGAGGCCCTGGCCTCGCTCGGGCTCTGCCGTCGCGACGTACGCGCGCCGAGCCGGGCGCTCCCCGAGGAACAGCGCGCCGAGGTCGCCGGCCTGGTCGCCGGGTGGTCCGTATGACGGGCACCGGCACGGAGGGCCGCCGCATCGCTCCGGAGGAGCTGCGCAGCCACCAGTGGTACGGCACCGACGGGCTCCGCTCGTTCAGCCACCGCGCCCGCACCCGTCAGCTCGGCTACCTCCCCGAGGAGCACCTGGGCAAGCCGGTCATCGCGATCCTCAACACCTGGTCCGACATCAACCCCTGCCACGTCCATCTGCGCGACCGCGCGCAGGCGGTCAAGCGGGGTGTCTGGCAGGCGGGCGGCTTCCCCCTCGAATTCCCCGTCTCCACGCTCTCGGAGACCTTCCAGAAGCCGACCCCGATGCTCTACCGCAACATGCTGGCGATGGAGACGGAGGAGCTGCTGCGCTCCTACCCCGTCGACGGCGCCGTGCTGCTGGGCGGCTGCGACAAGTCCACTCCGGCGCTGCTGATGGGCGCCGCCTCCGTCGACCTGCCGACCGTCTTCGTGCCGGCCGGGCCGATGCTGCCGGGGCACTGGCGCAACGAGGTCCTCGGCTCCGGCACGGACATGTGGAAGTACTGGGACGACAAGCGGGCCGGCCTGATCGGCGACTGCGAGATGGCCGAGCTGGAGAACGGGCTCGCCCGCTCACCGGGCCACTGCATGACGATGGGCACCGCCTCGACCCTGACGGCCGCCGCCGAGGCGCTGGGCGTCACGGTGCCGGGCGCCTCGTCCATCCCGGCCGTGGACTCCGGTCACGACCGGATGGCGGCGGAGTCAGGGATCCGGATCGTCGAACTGGTGTGGCAGCAGCTGAAGCTGTCGCAGATCCTCACGGCGGACGCCTACGCGGACGCGGTGGCCACCGTGCTCGCGCTCGGCGGCTCCACCAACGCCGTCATCCACCTGATCGCGATGGCCGGACGCTCCGGGGTGAAGCTCACCCTGGACGACTTCGACCGCATCGCGCGCACCGTGCCCGTCCTCGCCAACCTCCGCCCCGGCGGCAAGTACCTGATGGAGGACTTCCACTTCGCCGGAGGGCTGCCGGGATTCCTGGCGCGGCTCACCGACGTGCTCCACCTGGACCGGCCCACCGTCACGCACGGCACGATGCGCGAACAGCTCGACGGGGCGCTCGTCCACAACTCCGACGTCATCCGGGAGCGCGACAACCCGCTGGCGGAGGAGGGCGGTGTGGCCGTCCTGCGCGGCAACCTCTGCCCCGACGGCGCGGTCATCAAGCACATCGCCGCCGAGCCGCACCTGCTGCGCCACACCGGACCCGCGGTCGTCTTCGACGACTACAAGGAGATGCAGCGCACCATCAACGACCCGGCCCTGGCCCTCACCCCGGACCACGTGCTGGTGCTCCGCAACGCCGGCCCCAAGGGCGGCCCCGGCATGCCGGAGTACGGCATGCTGCCGATCCCGGACTACCTGCTGAAGCAGGGCGTACGGGACATGGTGCGGCTCTCCGACGCCCGGATGAGCGGCACCAGCTACGGGGCCTGTGTCCTGCACATCGCACCCGAGTCCTTCGTCGGCGGGCCGCTCGCCCTGGTCCGCACCGGTGACCTGATCACGCTGGACGTCGAGGCACGGCTGCTCCACCTCGACGTGTCCGACGAGGAGCTGGAGCTCCGCAGGTCCCGCTGGACCGAGCCGCCCGCCCGCTACGGACGTGGTTACGGGGCGCTCTACCAGGACCAGATCACCCAGGCCGACACGGGATGCGACTTCGCGTTCCTGGCCCGGCAGGGAGAAGTGCCCGACCCGTACGCGGGCTGAACCGGGCGAAGAATATTCCGCGCGCCGCACCCGTACGGGACACCGAACGGCAAACAGTAAGCGCTTGCACCCCCCTCGAAAGAACGGCACATCCAGCACTTCCAGAGAACGGAGACGCGTCATGGCCCAATCCGCAGCCGTGGCCACACCGCCCCCCAAGGGGAAGGCGCCCAAGCGCCGCTCGGCCACACCCCGCCGCCTGCCGTATCTGCTGATAGCGCCCGCGGGCCTGCTGATGCTGGGCTTCATCGCCTATCCGGTGATCAGCGTCTTCTACTACAGCCTGCAGAACTACAACGTCACCAAGCCGTGGCGGAACGGCTTCGCGGGCTTCGACAACTTCACCAAGATCTTCACCGATGACGAGCAGTTCTGGCCGTCGCTCGTCTTCAGCGCCCAGTGGGTCTTCACCCAGGTGACCCTGCAGCTCGCGCTCGGACTGGCCCTCGCCCTGATCGTCAACCAGACCTTTATCGGCCGCGGCATCTCCCGCGCCATGGTCTTCTCGCCCTGGGCCGTCTCCGGCGTGCTGACCAGCACCATCTGGATCCTGCTCTACAACTCCTCGACCGGCTTCAGCCGCTACCTCGCGGACGCCGGGTTCGGTGACTACGGCACCTCGGTCCTCTCCGACACCGGGACCGTCTTCTGGGCGGCGACCATCACCGAACTCTGGCGCGGAGTCCCCTTCTTCGCCATCCTCATCCTCGCCGACCTGCAGTCCGTCTCCAAGGAACTGTACGAGGCGGCGTCGGTGGACGGCGCCGGCCGGCTGCGGCAGTTCTTCCACATCACGCTCCCGCACCTGCGCGACGCGATCATCCTGGCCACCCTGCTGCGCGGGGTCTGGGAGTTCAACAACGTCGACCTGCTCTACACCCTCACCGGCGGCGGACCCGCGGGCGAGACCACCACCCTGCCCCTCTACGTCGCCAACACAGGCATCGAGGGCCACGACTTCGGATACGCCTCAGCGCTCACCACCGTCGCCTTCGTGATCCTCCTCTTCTGCTCGATCGTCTATCTGCGCCTGAGCAAGTTCGGAGGCGACAACAAGTGACTGCCGCACTCGTGGAGAAGAAGGACACCCGCACGCCGGGACCGTCCGGGGGGAACGACCTCCCGCCGCCCTCCTCGCGCCGCCGCACCAAGCGCGAACGTGCCTTCGACGACGTACCGCGCTGGCAGATCTACGTGCCGCTCGGCATCTACCTGCTCTTCACCCTCATCCCGTTCTACTGGATGCTCCTCTTCGCCGTACGGCCCGCCGGCTCCACCTCGCTGGTGCCCTGGCCCATGACGGGGGAGCACTTCTCCAAGGTCTGGAACGAGCGCAGCTTCGCGGTCTTCTTCCAGAACAGCATGATCGTCGGCGTCGCGACGCTGATCGCCACCACCCTCGTCGCGCTGGCCGGCGGCTACGCCCTGGCCCGGTTCGACTTCAAGATCAAGGGCGCCTTCATGCTGGCGCTGCTCTGCTCGCAGTTCATCCCGGGCGCGCTGATGATCGTGCCGCTCTTCGAGATCTTCAAGAACCTCCAGATGATCAACTCCCTCGGGAGCGTCGTCATCGCGGAGACGGTCTTCCAGCTGCCCCTGTCGATCATCCTGATCAGAGGCTTCATCAAGAACGTGCCGGTCTCCCTCGAAGAGGCCGCATGGGTGGACGGCTGCTCGCGCTTCAAGGCCTTCTGCGCCGTCGTCCTGCCGCTGCTGCGTCCCGGGCTGATCGCGGTCGGGTCGTTCGCCTTCGTCCACAGCTGGAACCACTTCCTGTTCGCCCTGATGTTCCTCAGTGAACAGGACAAGCAGACGATCCCGGTCGGCCTCAACACCCTGATCGGCGCCGACAGCGTCGACCTGGGGGCGCTGGCCGCGGGCGGTGTCATCGCCGCCGTGCCCGTGGTGATCGTCTTCGCCTTCATCCAGAAGTGGCTCATCACCGGCTTCAGCGCCGGCGCCGTGAAGGGATGACGCACATGACCTGGAAGCTCCGACCCCGTACGACGCGACGCGCCGCCGCCGCGCTCGCCCTGCTCCTGGGCAGCCTGGCCCTCCAGCCGGGCGCCCGGGCGGCCACCGCGTCCCCGGGCACGGCCCCGGAGGCGTCCGCCGCGCCCGGCAGGGACCTCGGCCGCGAGGTCCTCGCCGACAACGACGGCTGGGCCGCGGAAGGCACCGGCACGACCGGAGGCTCGGCGGCCGACGAGGACCGTGTCCGCACCGTGCGCAACCGTGCCCAGCTCGTCGCGGCACTCGACGGCGGCAGCTCCGTCCCCAAGATCATCCGGGTGGCGGGCACCATCGACGCCAACACCGACGACCGGGGACGGCGGCTGGACTGCGCCGACTACGCCACCGACGGCTACGCCCTCGACGCCTACCTGGCCGCCTACGACCCCCGCACCTGGGGTGGCGCCAGACCGGCCGGACCCCAGGAGGACGCCCGCAAGGCGTCCGCCGCACGTCAGGCCGAACGGGTCGAACTACTGGTCGGATCGAACACCACGATCGTCGGTACCGGCGCGGGCGCCGTGCTCAAGGGGGCGAGCCTCCAGGTCAAGGACGCCGACAACGTCATCATCCGCAACCTCGAACTCCGCGACGCCTACGACTGCTTCCCCGCCTGGCAGCCCAACACCGGTGGCCGCGGCGACTGGAAGACCGCGTACGACACGCTGTGGCTGCGCGGCGCCACCCACGTCTGGGTCGACCACGTCACCGCCAGCGACAAGGGCCACCCGGACGACCGGGAGCCCACCTACTTCGGGCGCAACTACCTGCGCCACGACGGGCTCCTCGACATCACCAACGGCTCCGACCTCGTCACCGTCTCCTGGAGCCGGTTCGCCGACCACGACAAGGCGATGCTGATCGGCAACGGCGACGGCGCCGGGGCGACCGACCGGGGCAAGCTCCGCGTCACCCTGCACCACAACGAGTTCCACTCCGTCGTGCAGCGCGCGCCCCGGGTCCGCTTCGGACAGGTCCACCTCTACAACAACCGCTACGTCGTCCCCGGGGACGGCGACTACCGCTACTCCCTCGGCGTCTCCACCGAGTCCCGGATCGTCGCCGAGAACAACGCGTTCGAGGCCCCGGGCCACATCGAGGTCGCCGACCTGCTGAAGAGCTGGAACGGCAGCGCACTCACCCAGCGCGGCACCGTCTTCAACGGCTTCCCGGTCGACCTGGTCTCCATCTACAACGCCTACAACTCGGGCAGCGAGACCGACCTGGCCACCGACACCGGCTGGACACCCACCCTGCACGGCCCCGTCGACAACGCCGAGAAGGCCGCCGCCGAGGTCGCCCGCAGGGCCGGAGCGGGGAGGGCCGGATGAGCGCCGCACCACTGCCCGTCGTCCTGGCCGGAGCCCGCGGCCACGGCGGCTGGCACCTCGCCAACCTCCGCCGCCTCCAGCACCAGGGCCTCGTCAGGCTGGCCGGGATCTGTGAACTGAACCCGCTGACCGACGCCGAACTCCAGATGTTCGCCGGTGAGATGCCCGAGCAGTCCGCCGACTTCGGGGCCCTCCTGGACTCCACCGGCGCCCGCGCCGCCGTCATCTGCACCCCCATCCCGACCCACACCACGCTGGCCCTGACGGCCGCGTCCCGGGGCGTCCACCTCCTCCTGGAGAAGCCGCCCGCCGCGACCTGGGCCGACTACGCCCGCATGGCCGACGGCGTACGGGAAGCGGGCATCGCCTGCCAGATCGGCTTCCAGTCCTTCGGCTCGCACGCCGTGCCGGCCGTCAAGGAGCTCGTACGCTCCGGTGCGATCGGCACCGTACGGGGCATCGGCGCCGCCGGTGCCTGGGTCCGCGACGACGCCTACTTCCGCCGGGCACCGTGGGCCGGGCGCCGCAGGATGGGCGGCACCGACGTGGTCGACGGGGTACTCACCAACCCGCTGGCCCACGCCGTCGCCACGGCACTCGAACTCGCCGGCCGGGGAACGGCCGAGGACGTCGCGTCCATCGAGACCGAGCTGTTCCGCGCCCATGACATCGAGTCCGACGACACCAGCTGCGTCCGCGTCACCACCACCGACGGGCTGCCGGTGACCGTCGCGGTCACCCTCTGCGCGGAGGAGGCCGGCGAACCGTACGTGATCGTCCACGGAGACCGCGGCCGCATCACCTTCTGGTACAAACAGGACAGAGTCCTCGTCCAGCGCGCGGGACACGGCCCCGAAGAGGCCGTGCACGGGCGGACCGACCTCCTGGAGAACCTCGTCGACCACCTGGAGCACGGCACCCCGCTGCTCGTACCGCCGGAGCGGACCGGTGCCTTCATGCGGGTCCTCGAAGCCGTACGCACCGCCCCCGAACCCACCGCCCTCCCCGCCACCGCCTGGCACACCCGGCCCGCCGACCGGGGCGACGGCGTACGGCGCATCGTCGACGGCATCGACGGCATGGTCGCCACCGCCGCCGACACCCTCACCCTCTACTCCGAACTAGGCGCCTCCTGGGCGCGACCCAGCGAGGTGAGCACCCCATGACCACCGCACTCCTCAGCTGTGCCGGACGCTCCGTCGGCCGCTACGGCTACGGACCCGAGCCGGGCAGCCGGCCCTACCTCCACCCCGTCACGACCCTCGCCGGCACGCCCGTCACCGAGGAGCGCCCCGCCGACCACATCCACCACCTGGGCGTCTCCGTCGCGGTACCCGACGTGGCCGGACGCAACTTCTGGGGCGGGCGCACCTACGTCCGGGACCAGGGCCCCACCGAGCTCGACAACCACGGGGCGCAGCGGCACATCGGCTGGAAGCTCCGCGACCCGGACGGCTTCGTGGAGGAGCTCAGCTGGGAGGCGGACGGTGCCGAGCTGCTGCGCGAGCACCGCACCGTCGCCGTGACCGGACTCTCCGACACCGCGTGGGCGCTTGACCTCTCCTTCTCCCTGACCAACCGCGGCTCCACGGACCTGTCCATCGGCAGCCCCGCCACCAACGGCCGCCCCGGCGCCGGCTACGGCGGCTTCTTCTGGCGCGCACCCAAGGAACCCGCCCCGCCCGCCGTGTTCAGCGCAACGCACGACGGCGAGGAAGCCGTGCACGGCAGGACATCCGACTGGCTCGCCCTCGCCGGGGACGGCTGGACGCTCGTCTTCGCCGGCGCGACCGACGAGACCCGGCGCGACCCGTGGTTCGTACGGACCACCCAGTACCCGGGGGTCGGCTCCTCCCTCGCCGCCGACCACCGGCTCCCCGTCGCCGCCGGAGCCACCGTCGTACGCCGGATCGTCACCGTCGTCGCCGACGGACGCCTCGACCGGGACGCCGCGGCCGCCCACGTCCGCAAGGCGGTGGCCGCATGACGATGCCCTGGACCGCTGACCTCGGGGACGGCACCTACCGCAACCCCGTCCTGAACGCCGACTGGTCCGACCCGGACGTCGTGCGCGTCGGCGACGACTACTACCTCACCGCGTCCAGCTTCGGCCGCGTCCCCGGACTGCCCCTGCTGCACTCCCGTGACCTGGTCAACTGGACCCTCATCGGCCACGCGCTCGAACACCTCCGGCCGGAAGCCGACTTCGCCGTGCCCCGCCAGGACTGCGGGGTGTGGGCGCCCGCGCTGCGCCACCACGACGGACGCTTCTGGATCTTCTGGGGCGACCCCGACCACGGCGTCCAGCAGATCAACGCCGAGGACATCCGTGGCCCCTGGAGCGCCCCGCACCTCGTCAAGCCGGGCAAGGGCCTGATCGACGCCTGCCCCCTGTGGGACGAGGAGACCGGGGAGGCCTATCTGGTGCACGCCTGGGCGAAGTCCCGCTCCGGCATCAAGAACCGGCTCACCGGTCACCGGATGAGTCCCGACGGACGCGAACTCCTCGACGAGGGCACGACCCTCATCGACGCCGACACGATCCCGGGCTGGTTCACCCTCGAAGGCCCCAAGCTCTACCGGCACGACGGCCACTTCTGGATCTTCGCCCCCGCCGGGGGAGTGGAGACCGGCTGGCAGGGTGCCTTCCGCTCGCGGACGTTCGACGGCCCCTACGAGGAGCGGGTCGTCCTCGCGCAGGGAAGCACCGAGGTCAACGGACCCCACCAGGGCGGCTGGGTCCGTACCGCCGCCGGTGAGGACTGGTTCCTGCACTTCCAGTCCCGCGGGGCGTACGGCCGCGTCGTCCACCTCCAGCCGATGCGCTGGGACGACGAGGGCTGGCCCGTCATCGGCGACGAGGGCGAACCCGTCCAGGTGCACCCCCGGCCCGAGGCTCCGGCGCAGGCCGTCACGGCACCGGCCTCCGACGACGACTTCCCCGGCGGGCGCCACGGCCCCCAGTGGCAGTGGGCGGCCAACCCCCGCCCCGGCTGGACCATCGGCCACGCGGGCGACGGGCTGCGCCTCAGCTGCGTACGGACCGCGTACGCCCACGATCTGCGCGCCCTGCCCAACGTCCTGGTGCAGCGGCTGCCGGCCGAGGAGTTCACCGCGGAGGTCGGCATCCAACTCGACACCGGTGAGCCGGGGGCCAAGGCCGGGCTCGCCGTCCTCGGGGACGCCTTCTCGTGGATCGGCCTGGAGGCCGGGCCCGACGGGACGGCCCGGCTCGTGCACCGGTACGCCGAATCCGTCGCCGAGCACGAACGGGACGCCGAACACCCCCGCCCCGCACCCGAGGGCACCGTACGTGTCCGGATCGAGGTGACCCGGGGCGCCCGCTGCCGCTTCTCCGCCGACACCGGGGACGGGGCCGGCTTCCGGCCCTCCGGCCAGGTCTTCGCCGCCACCCCCTGGCGCTGGGTCGGCGCGCTGCTGGGTCTCTTCGCCACCGCACCGGCCGGCGACGGACCGTCAGGGACGGCCGGTTTCACCGCATTCCGCACGACCGGAACCGCACCCGCGCCGCACCGCGCACACCACTGACCTCCCCCCACGAACGCGTAACGATCCGAGAGAGAAGAGCCGACATGAACATCTCGAAGACGCTCCGGGGGCGTACCGCGACCGCGGTGTCCCTCACCGCGGTCCTGGCACTCGCGGCCACCGGCTGTGGCGACGACGGCAGCAGCTCAGGCACGGAGGGAAGCGGGAAGGGCGAGATCACCTTCTGGGACAACAACGGTGGTCCGCGCACCGCCATCTGGACCGAGATCATCAAGGACTTCGAGAAGAAGAACCCGGACATCAAGGTCAAGTACGTCCCGATCCCGATCGCGGACGTCCAGTCCAAGTACGACACGGCGATCGCGGGCGGCGGCCTGCCCGACGTGGGTGGCGTCGGCACCGCGTACCTCGCCAACATGGTGTCCCAGGAGGCCCTGGAGCCGGTCAACGACCGGCTGGAGAAGTCGTCGCTGAAGGGCAAGCTCGTCGAGAACATGGTCGAGAGCGTCAGATCGGCCGCCGGCCGTGGCGACGACCTGTACACCGTGCCGACCTCCGCGAACAACGGCGCGCTCTGGTACCGCACCGACCTGTTCGAGGCGGCGAAGCTGGAGGCTCCCACCACCTGGGAGAACTTCTACACGGCAGCCGACAAGCTCACCGACGCCAAGAACAACAAGTTCGGCTACACCATCCGCGGCGGCGCCGGCTCCATCGCCCAGGCCCTGGACGCGATCTACGGCCAGACCGGCATCACGGACTTCTGGGACGGCGAGAAGACCACCCTGAACGACCCGAAGAACGTCGCGGCGCTGGAGAAGTACGCCGGCCTCTTCAAGAAGACGACGCCGGCCGCCGACGTCAACAACGACTTCACGAAGATGGTCGCCCAGTGGGACACGGGCACCATCGGGATGCTCAGCCACAACCTCGGCTCCTACCAGGACCACCTGAAGGCACTGGGCGAGGACAAGTTCGCCGGTATACCCGCCCCCATCGGGGAGGGCGGCACACGGGTCCAGGTCTCCAACCCCGTCGACGGTCTCGGCCTGTTCCGGTCCAGCAAGAACAAGAACGCGGCCTGGAAGTTCATCGAGTTCGCGGCCTCGCACGAGTCCAACAGCAAGTGGAACGAGTCGGCGGGCGCCATCCCGGCCAACACCGACGCGGCCAAGGACCCGTGGATCAACGAGACCGAGCCGACCGAGCTCGCCGCGAAGGCCCTCACCGACGGCTCCACCAAGATCGTCGACCTGCCGTACTACCTGCCCGACTGGAACAACATCAGCAAGGCCGACAACGAGCCGGAGTTCCAGAAGCTGCTGCTCGGCAAGGTCACGGCCAAGGAGTTCCTGGACAAGATGGCCGAAGAGCTGAACACGGCCCAGAAGGAGTGGTCGGAGCTGGGCAACGGCTGATCCCCGCAGCCCCACTCCCGCCCCACCCCCATTGACCGGGGGACCGGCGGCGGTCCGGGTCGCACCCCGCCGCCGGTCCCTCTTCCACGCACCGCCTCAGGTCCTGCGCACCACCTCACGTGTGTCCTCCGAGAGAGGCAGTCATCCCGTGTCACTCACCCGCAGACAGACGGCAGCCGCGCTCCTCGCGCTGCCCCTCGCCCTCGGCGCCACCCCCGCACTCGCACACGGCGGCGGCGGAGGAGGCAGGCCCCGGCCCCGGACACTCCACATCGCGGGCGACTCCACGGCGGCCCAGAAGTACGCCACCGCCGCACCCGAGACCGGCTGGGGCATGGCGCTGCCCTTCTTCCTCGGCCGGGCGCTCACCGTCGCGAACCACGCCATGAACGGCCGGAGTTCGAAGAGCTTCATCGACGAGGGCCGTCTCGCCGTCCTCCTGGACGGCGTCCGCCCGGGTGATGTCGTCCTCATCCAGTTCGGGCACAACGACGAGAAGACCGAGGACCCCGCCCGCGGCACCGACCCGTACACCACCTACCAGGAACACCTGCGCCAGTACATCGAGGGCGCCCGCGACCGGAACGCGGAGCCCGTGCTGATCACCCCGGTCGAGCGCCGCCGCTTCGCCGCGGACGGCACCGCGAAGCCCACCCACGGGGAGTACCCCGCCGCGATGCGCGCCCTGGCGGCCGAGGAAGGCGTGACCCTGCTCGACATGCAGGCGCTGTCGCTCGCCCGCTGGCAGGAACTCGGCCCGGACGGGACCGAGGCGTACTTCAACTGGCTGGAGCCCGGCGAGTCGCCGAACTACCCCGCCGGCAAGCAGGACAACACCCACTTCCGGCCCGAGGGCGCCGTCGACGTGGCCAGGACGACCGCCCGAGCCCTGCTGGACGAGCGTGTGCTCGCCCCGCGCGACGTGCGTCGCCTCGACGATCCGGTGCCCGGGTCGTGGATCACCTGGCCGCAGGCCTGATCCACGCCCGCCCCGTTCCTCTTACTCCCTTTTCCCGCGTACGACAGTTAAGGATCCGCCATGCCCGCACGCGCAAGACACGTCCGCGCCATCGCCGTGGTGCTGGGCTGTGCCTCGCTGGCCCTCGCCGTGACCGTCCCGGCCCAGGCCGCCTCCCACCACCGCAAGGGCATCGAGCGCGCAGTGCTGCCCTCGGGCGACGGCTGGGCCGCCGCCGAGGGCTCCACCACGGGCGGGGCCGAGGCCGCTCCCGAGCACGTCTACACCGTGAGCGACCGGGCAGAACTCATCGCCGCCTTCGAGGAGGCGGGCGACGCGCCGAAGATCATCAGGATCGACGGCACCGTCCACGGCAACTCCGACGCGGCCGGCACCCCGATCGGCTGTGAGGCGTACCAGCAGGACGGCTACACCCTGGAGAAGTACCTCGCCGCCTACGACCCGGCGGTCTGGGGCACGGACGAGGTCCCGTCGGGCCCGCTGGAGGACGCCCGCGCCGCGTCCGCGAAGCTTCAGGCGGCCGCGGTCAACGTGAACGTCCCGTCCAACACCACGCTCGTCGGCGTCGGCGAGGACGCCACGATCATCGGTGCCAGCCTCCAGGTGAAGAACGTCTCCAACGTCATCGTCCGCAACATCTCCTTCGAGGACACCTACGACTGCTTCCCGCAGTGGGACCCCACCGACGGTGACAACGGCGCCTGGAACTCCGAGTACGACAACCTCGTCGTCTACGGATCCAGCCACGTCTGGGTCGACCACAACACCTTCAGCGACGGGGACCGCCCCGACGCCGACCAGCCCCACTACTTCGGGCAGGTGTACCAGCAGCACGACGGCCTCTTCGACATCGTGCGCGGCGCCGACCTCGTCACCGTGTCGTGGAACGTCCTCAAGGACCACGACAAGACCATGCTCATCGGCAACAGCGACGGCGCCGGGGCGAGCGACCGGGGCAAGCTCCGCGTGACGCTGCACCACAACCTCTTCAAGGACGTCAAGGAGCGCGCGCCACGTGTCCGCTTCGGCCAGGTCGACTCCTACAACAACCACTTCGTCGCCACCAAGGGATCCGCCTACGGCTACACGTACGGCATCGGCGCCGAGTCCCGGCTCGTCGCCGAGCACAACGCGTTCACCGTCCCGAAGGGCTTCGACAAGGCGACCATCCTCAAGAAGTGGTCCGAGTCCTCCCTCACGGCGGAGAACAACTACGTCAACGGGCGGAAGACCGACCTGATCGCCGTGCACAACGCGGGCGTGCCCACCGAGCAGCTCACCGAGGGCGCCGGCTGGACCCCCGAACTGCGCAAGAAGGTCAACCACCCGCTGGCCGTCCCGCTGCTGGTGGGCCTCGGCGCCGGAGCCGGCAAGCTCTCGGTCCGCTGACCCCACCCCCGAACCGGCCGGAGCGGCACCGCACCCTTCCACCACCCCGGAAGGCGCCGCTCCGGCCTGCCCCCTCTTCGCAAGGAGTACCGCCATGCCCAGCAGACGCAGTGCGCTCACCCTGCTCGCGGGAGCGGGCACCGCCCTCGCCCTCGGCACCCCCGCCGCACACGCCCGGCCCGCGCGCTCCCGCCCCTTCGGCCGCTACGGCTCGCCGGCCCGGCGGCTCGACGCCCGGACCCTGTACGTCGACCCGAGGGGCAGGGGCGACCACACCGACGTACAGTCCGCCGTCGACGCGGCGTCCGGCACCGGCCACACCCTGGTCCTGGCCCCCGGCACCTACCGCGGCACGGTCCTGGTCACCGCCGCCCGGGCGGAACTCACCCTCGTCGGCGCGAGCGGCGACCCGCGCGACACCGTCATCGTGTACGACAACGCGGCAGGCACACCCAAGCCCGACGGCTCCGGCACCCACGGCACGAGCGGCTCGGCAACCGTCACCGTCCAGGCCGCCGGTTTCACCGCCCGCGACGTGACCTTCGCCAACGACTGGCTGCGCTCCGACAACCCGGAGTACACCGGCACCCAGGCCGTCGCGATCAAGGTGCAGGGCGACCGGTCGGCGTTCTACGGCTGCCGCTTCCTCGGCCACCAGGACACCCTGTACGCCGACACCCTCTCCCTCACCGCCTTCGCCCGCCAGTACTACCGCGACTGCTACGTCGAGGGAGACGTCGACTTCGTCTTCGGCCGCGCCACCGCCGTCTACGACCACTGCCACTTCCGCACCCTGACCCGCACCGACCTGGCCTCGGCCCCGTACGGCTTCGTCTTCGCGCCCAGCACCGCCGGAGCCAACCCGCGCGGCTACCTGGTCCTGCGCTCGCGGATCACCAGCACCGCCCCCGACGCGTACTACAAGCTGGCCCGCCCCTGGGTGCCCTCCTCGGACCTCACCGCGCACCCGATGCTGACCGTCCGCGACAGCCACCTCGGAGCGGGCATCGACGCGGTCACGCCCTACGGCACGATGTCGTCGGGCTTCCCCTGGCAGGACCAGCGCTTCGCCGAGTACCGCAACACCGGCCCCGGCGCGCGCATCACCGACCCCGCCGACCGCCCGCAGCTGACCAGGTCCGAGGCCCGCGCGCACACCCCGGCCGGCTACCTGGGCGACTGGCGCCCCTACGCGTGATCCCGGGCCTCACCCTGGGGGTGCTCCCCGCCTTCTACGAGCGGATCAGGGACGAACTCACCTTCCCGCTCTCCTGGGAGAGGTCCACGGCCCGCGACTTCCCGGCCTGGCGCGCGGAGGCGCGCGCCGTGGTCGGGGAGGCGCTGCTGCAGCCACCGGATCCCGGCCCCGAACCGTTCCACCCGGTGACCGTCGACGTGTGCGAGGCGGACGGGTACACCGCCCGCACGGTGGAGTTCGACCTCAGCCGTTACGGCCGGGCCCGCGGCTCGCTGCTGGTGCCGCACGGGACGGGGCCGTTCCCCGCGGTGCTGGTCCTGCACGACCACGGGGCCGAGTTCACCATCGGCCGTGAGAAGGCCGTACGGCCCCGGCCGGGCCAGGCCCCCGACCGGCTCGCCCGCGCCACCGCGTGGGCCCGGCGGCACTACGGCGGCCGGTTCGTCGGCGACGAACTGGCCGCCCGCGGCTACGCCGTGCTCGCCGTGGACACCCTGGGCTGGGGGGACAGGGGCCCGCTCGCCTACGAGGACCAGCAGGCCCTGGCCGCCAACCTCCTCCAGCTGGGCACCTCCCCGGCCGGCCTCGCCGCCCACGAGGACATCCGGGCCGCGGCCTTCCTCGCCTCACTGCCCGAGGTGGACGAGCGGCGCGTCGGCGCGCTGGGATTCTCCATGGGCGCCTACCGCGCCTGGCAGTTGTCCGCCCTGTCCGACGACATCGGGGCGGCGGCCGCCGTCTGCTGGATGACGGGGCTCAAGGAGATGATGGTTCCGGGCAACAACACGCTGCGCGGGCAGTCCGCGTACTTCATGCTCCACCCCGGGCTGCACCGGCACCTGGACATCCCGGACGTGGCGTCCCTCGCAGCCCCGAAACCCGCCCTCTTCCACGCCGGCGGCCGGGACCACCTCTTCACGGTGGCCGGGGTGGAGACGGCGTACGCGAAGCTGCGCGCGGTCTGGGAGTCGCAGGGAGCGGGCGACCGGCTCACCACCGAGGTGTGGCCGGACACCGGCCATGCCTTCACGCCGGCGATGCAGGACGAGGTGTACGCCTGGCTGGACACCTGGCTCGCCCGGAGTCCGGCACGGTCCGGAGACGACCGGCCGACCGCCTCGTAGCGTCGTACGTGGTGGGCACGCGTGCACTCCCGGGACCGGCCCGATCCGGGCGATGCCCATCTTCCGCTCGCGTCGTAACGCGCAGATCTCGGCTTCGATGTCGGGCGTGGTGCAATGCGGAGCCGGGAGTGTTCTCAGTTGCAGATGAGAGTGCCGCCGGCGGCGACCGCCAGGTCAGGGCCGAGTGCGGCTGCGGGGAAGTAGGCGCCGGGCTTGCCTTCGCCGCGAGCGAGGCGGACAGCCGTCTCGGCGGCCACACGGGCGGTGTAGTCCATGGCGTCGTCGGCGCGCAGCCACCCTTCGCGCCGGGTTCCGTCGGGCCAGGTGATGACGGCATGGCCCCAGGAGTGCGGGCGAGGGCGGGGGGTTGCCTTGAGTTCGACCCCGGCCAACCTACGGACGGTGAAGTCGCGCAGTGCCGGGAGGGACAGCAGCTTCCCGGCGAGGGGAAGGAGGGCTCGTACGACCGCGCCCGTAGGCGCCAGACCTGAAGTGACGGTGACCTCGGGTGCGTTGCTGGCCCGCTGCGCGGCGATGAGTTCACCCTGGGGGGCGCCGGCCGTCTTCACCCTCTGCCCGTCGGGGAGGGTGAAGTGCTGGACGTCCCCGCCGAGCCGGGTCTTGACCAGCCGGCCGTGCGCGTAACGCCGTCCGCCGGTGACCAGAGTGTCGATCATGCTGACGGCGAAGGCGGTCCCCAGGGGCCCGGCCTCCATGGCGACCGAACCGATGGCATCGACACGGACCTGGCTGGGGGTGGGGCGGTCTTCGCAGAGTCTGACGACGAGGGCCTCGGTGCCGAGGACGCCGAATCCGGCGCCTGTCACCAAAGTGCTGCCCGCCGCTTCGGCCTCTTGGTTCAGGTCCAGCAGTCGGCTGACCGCAGTCAGGTCGGCGGCAAGGTCCACGTAGTGCCCGTCCGGCATGCAGGCGCGGGCGAGGGGCAGGGCTGTGGCGGCGTACTCGCCGATGGTGTTGACGACCACGGCGGGCCGCTCCCGACGGATCTCTTCCACGGTCCTTTCGGTGGTGTCCGCGACCACGATTTTCACCATGTCGCCCTGACCGAGATCCGCCTGGACCTTGCGCAGGCGGTCGCGATTGCGTCCGACCAGGGCCGACGGAATCCCCCGGGCGGCCAGGTCGGCGGCGACGGCGGACCCGATCCGGCCGGTGGCGCCCAGGATCCACACCGCACCCGTCTGCTCGGCATCGTTCATTTCTCGTGTCATGTCGCTCCTCTCGGGCGTCGGCCCGACAACCACCGATGCAATGTGATGTCTCACTGTGTCATCACTCAGGCTAGCACCGATGACACGGTGAGACATCATTTGTTAGGGTCACGCCATGGCGAGATGGGACCCCGGAACGCAGAAACGCCTGACAGAGGCGGCACTGGAGCTGTACTCCGAGCTCGGCTACGACCAGGTGACCGTGACGCAGATCGCCGAGCGCGCCGGCATCACCCGGCGCTCGTACTTCCGATACTTCCCCGACAAGCGCGAGGTCCTCTTCTCCGGATCCGAACGCCTTCCTGCCGCGCTGCATCAGGCCGTCCTCGACGCCGCCGACGCCGGGACCCCGCTGTCCACCGCCCTCGCGGCCCTGGCCGAGGCCGGCGTCCAGTTGACTGCCCACATCGAGCACGCCGCCGAGCGTCGAGCCGTGATCAACGCAAGCGCGGAACTCCAGGAGCGCGAGCGCACCAAATTCGCCGCCGTCACCGCCGCGATCGGTGACGCACTCCATCAACGCGGCACCGAACCCCGCAGCGCGCGCCTCGCGGCGCAGATCGCCGCACTCATCTTCCAGAACGCCTTCGACCAGTGGCTCGACGCAGGCGAGCAGGCGGACTTCGCCACGTGCCTTGAGGCGGCCACCGCGTCGTTTCGAGAAACCGCAACGGGCGCCACAGGGAACCACGCCTGACGCCCTCGGCTCCGACACTCCCGCTACCACGACCCCGCACGGGCGCATCAGCCGTCAGCATCGCCCTGCGTGCGAAACGAATTGCCCCCAGGCTTCAGCCCTTAAGGGCTGTCCCACAATTCCCGGCGGGCGCACGACGACAGCTACGGCACCTCGCCGCGTTGTCGGAACATCCCCATACATCCAGTATGCGGACGTCCCTCCGCCTTGCGATGCACCGCATCTGACGCCGCGCGCTGATCCACCGGGAATTGCGGGACAGCCCTTAGGGCGAACTGCTCGTACCCCGACAACTCCGCCCGCCGACCATATACTTGGCGCCTCATCACGAAACGGGGGCCGTTTTGGAGATCGTCGTTCAGTGCAGCGGCAGCGGAGCCGAGGACGAACTCCGCTCGTTGGGCCGGTGGCTTGAGGCGGACTCGGCCGTGCGCCGTCATGCGCAAGTTGCACCGGGATCGGCGCGGCCGGCGATCCCCGGACTGCAGGGCGATCTGCTGGATCTGATCACGCTGCTGGTCAGCAGTGGATTCAGTGCTGCTTCGCTGGCCGTGTCCATAGCTTCCTGGCGAGCCAGCCGCCCCAGCCCGCCCGAATCCGTCATCGTGCGGGCGGCGGGAGAACAGATCGAGATTCCCGGTGATGCTTCCAGGGAGGAGGCCGAGGCGATGATCCGGCGCCTCTTCGAGGGGTGACCTCCACGAAGCGGCCTCCGGCCCCCGACGGCGGCGAATCGACAAGCCCCCTCGCCGGCACGGGCCTGCCCGACCCGTCGGGGACCCGCATCGTGCTGATCGGCGCCGGACGGTTCAACGAACTTCACCAGTTGCCGGCGACGCGCCGCAACGTCGAGGACCTGGCCGATCTCATCACCGCCGCCTGGAACCTTCCCGTCGCGAACTGCACCGTCCTTCGTGACCCGGCATCGCCCCGCGATCTCTCGCGCGCCGTGGAGGAGGCCGCCAAGGAGGCCACCGACACCCTGCTGGTGTACTACGCAGGTCACGGACTCATCGACTGGTCCGGACACTTTCACCTGGCGGTGCGAAGCAGCGAGCGGGAGTCCGTGCACGACACCGCGGTCCCGTACGCCTGGGTCAAGGAACACATCGAGAAAAGCCGCGCCGAGCGGCGCATCGTCATCCTCGACTGCTGCTACGCCGCCCGCGCCTTCGGGTTGCAGTCCGACTCCGCCCTTTTTGAGGTGGCGGGAACCTACGTCCTCGCCGCAGCGAGCGAAACCGCCACTGCGGTGTCACCGCCGGGCGAGGAATTCACCGCGTTCACAGGCGCGTTACTCACCGTACTGCGCAACGGGATCCCGTGCCTGCCTCGTTACCTTGATCTCGACAGCATCTTCCGGCGGCTGAGCAAAGAGCTCACACTCAGGAACAGGCCCCGGCCGTCAAAGCAGTGCCGCGACCACCTGGACCGCGCCCCGTTCATCAAGAACGCCGCCTACGCCCCTTCCGGTGACGCCCCTCCGCCGGCTGTTCCCGCGCAGCAACGGCCACCCTCCGAGACCAGCGGCACGGGAACGCCGCCGCCGTCGCGCACGTCTGCCACCCCAAGGGCTGACGCGGTTTCCCGGCGGACCGCGAACATCCCGGACGGCAATCCGATTCCGGTGATGCAACGGAAGGCAGTCCGCCTCGTGGGGCTTCCGGCGGCTGCCCTGGCCCTGCTTCTGGGGGGATACTCCGTGTTCTCCGTCTCGCCCGAGGACTCCCCTCAGATCCGCCAAATCCACGGCAAGGACACCATCAGGGTCGGAGTCAAGGCGGATCAGCCAGGCCTCGCCAGGGAAACAACACCTGGACAATGGCAGGGCTTCGAAATCGACTTGGCGTACAACATCGCCGCGAGCCTTGGATTCCCCCGCCACAAGGTGGATTTCCAAGCCGTGGAAACGAAGGACCGTGACCGACTGCTGCAGAACGGCGTAGTGGATTTTGTCGTGGCAACCTGGACCATGGATGGATCCCAGGCAACGAAGGCCAGGAAACACACCAGCGCACCGCTTGATTTCGTCGGCCCCTATTTCAAGACAAGCCTGTCCGCGCTGGTGTGGGAAACGGAAGAGGGCGCTGCCGCGGTAGAAGGAATCGACGACATCGGACGGACGTACGACCGGGACCGAATCTGCACCGCCACCGGGTCGACGTCGGAGGGCTACCTGAAGAAGAAGGATATCGACCACACGACGAAGGCCTCGTATCAGCAATGCTGGGATGACAAGAAAGTCCACGTCGTCATTACGGACGAAATTATCCTCGCAGGTCTCAATCAGGTGAACGACTATCGAACCGAAGAGGGTGAAGAGGTAAGAAAGGGGCATGTAATTCGGCTCGCCGACACCGTTGAATCGTACGGCGTGGGAATCCTTGCAGGTGACCCGATCTTCGAATATCTGACGTGCCGAGCGATCCCGAAGGACTGGAAATCGAACGTGAGCACCAATCTGGAGAAGATGGCAACGAAACACCTGGACAGAGAATGGACACGGCCCACCGTGAAATTCCCGGAGTGCGGCCGTCTGGACGCGTGGAAATATAAAATGCGCAACTTCTTCTGACCGGGCTGCGCCACTGACAGAAATATGGCCCACACCCCCGGCAAGGAATGCGGGCCGCATCACTCCGCTATGCCCCCTCAAGCCCACTCCGCATCCCGGGAGTACGGCTCGATCCGCGCCCACTGCGCATCCGAGGTCGCGAGCCGGTCCCGCCTGGCCCGCTACGCCGGGTACGCACCTTCGCGGCGTCGTCGCATCAGCCGGGTGCGGTCCCGTGCGCGGCCGGTACTCCGCCGTGCGACCGTGTGGCACCGGCCTCTGTGAGTCGCGCCCTCCGGGCGCACGGCGGGACGTCGCGGGCATGGTCTACGGCGCGTCCACCAGGGTGCGGCCGTCGGCCGGAGTGAGCCGGGCCAGGCCGTTGGCGTAGGCGGACTCGACGCGTGCTCGTTCGGTCGTGTTCGGGACCGCGTTCCTGCAACTGGTGCCTGCGCTCGACCCGGACATCAGCTGTGTGCACGGTCCTGGCTTGGTGTCGGGCAGGCCCAGGCTGTGTCCGATCTCGTGGGCGGCTATGCGGGTTCTGTCATGGCCCTGGGACACCGCCTGGCTGCCGAGTTCGACGCGCACCTGGCCTCCCGGCCGTACCGGTCCGAGTGTCGCCTGGGGCCAGCCGCTGGTGGCGACGATCTGGATCTCGGCCCGGGTGCCGGGCGCCGCTTCGACCAGCCTGACGTTGGCGACGTTCTGGTTCCACGAGGCGACTCCGGCGGTGACCGCCGTCTCCCAGCCGGCTGCCCGGCTGTCGTCGTAGCGGAGTGTCACCACCGCTGCCGCGTTCTTCGCCGGGGCCGGGGCCGTGGCCGGATCCGGTGCGTGCGCCGCGTGCGCCGCTGCCGTCGCGGCCAGGGTGGCCGCGGCGGCGGTGCCGACTGCCTTCAGCCATAGGGAGTGTGGCATTGCTGTCCCTTCACTCATGGGGGACTCGGCTCGGCTCGGAACCGAGAGCGGGGGAGGAGGACCGCACCGGCGGGGTCGCCGGTCGCGGGTTCTCACGGGGCCTCAGTTCTATGCCCCACACCCCCTGATTGCCATGCCCCTGTCATCAAAGAAGGCCGGAAACGAGCGGAGGGGGGAGTGGGGTGGTCGCGCCCGCCGGTGTGGCACTCCCGCACCCATGCAAGTAAGCTAAACCTAACCTAATAATCGGTGTCCCTTGTTCAGGAGTGGTTCCTCGATGTCGCCATCGCCCGCAGCCCGTCAAGTGCCACCGCAGCGGCCCATGTTCGTGACCGTCACCGGAGTGCGCCGGCTCGCGGCGCGCATGGTCCGGATCACGTTGTCAGGGGACGGCGTAGGCGACTTCGACTACGCGGGCCCCGACCACCTGGTACGGCTGTTCCTCCCGGTCAGCGATGACCTGCGCCTGCCGACCGGCTCCGACTGGTGGGCCGAACTGCAGGAGATGCCGGAGGAGCGGCGCCCGGTGGTCCGCAACTACACGGTCCGCCGGATCGATCATGCGCGCCGGGAGCTCGACATCGACTTCGCGCTCCACGGGGACAGCGGTCCGGCGTCGGCCTGGGCCGGCCGGGCCGAACCGGGTGACCGGATCGGGATCCTGAGCGACGGCGCCCGGTACGAGGCCGGAGACGCGGACTGGCAGCTGCTGATCGGCGACGAGACGGCTCTGCCCGCGATCGCCTCCATGCTCGAAGGCGCCCGCACCCCGGTGCACGCCCTGCTCGAAGTCAAGGACGAGCGGGACGTACTGGACCTGGCCGGTGAGGCGACCTGGCTCTACCGCACGGGCGCTCCCGGTTCCCGGACGCTGGAGGCGCTGCGTTCCCTGCCCTTCCCGCCCGGCACGCCGTACGTCTGGGTGGCGGGGGAGTCCACCCTGGCCACGTCGGTGCGGCGTTACCTGGTGAACGAGCGCGGCATCGACAAACAGCAGATCTACTTCTGCGGTTACTGGCGCGGCATGCCCACCGCCCGGGCTGCCGCCGGGACGCGACGGGAACCGGCGCACGCCTGAGCGCACGGCCGCTGTGCGGAGTGGTGGCCCGCCCCGCCCGGCGGCCGGGTGAGGCTCAACCCTGCCGTCGGTCTCGGCTCACGGGCCTCGCCACAGGTTGGCGAAGGCCGCGTTCTCGATGTTCCGTCTCTGGCGCACGGCCTCCAGCTCCATCACCGCGTCGTGGACGGCGGCCACCACGGTCGTCACCGCCTCGTCGAGGTCGGGTTCGTCGTCGGGTTGCCCGCCGTCGAGACCCACGACCGAGGCGAGGGAGACCAGGACGGGCTCCTTCCCCGCCAGACGGTCGGCTGCCCGGCGGCGGGCGGGCGTATCGACCGGTTCGACGCGCTCCGCGCGGCCGAAGGGCAGCCTGCCGCTGCGCTTCCGCGTCAGCTCGCCGTCCTCCTCCAACGCGGTCCGGTACGCGGCTGAGAGGTCCCGGCCACGGCGCCACAGCCAGTCCTCGATCCGTTCGTACGGCGCTTGCCGGGTGAGCTGTGCCGCAGCCTCGCCGAGGAGCCGGTCGTCCGGCGTCGACGGCCCGACCGGCACGACCAGGTCGCCGTCCACCGCGACGACTCCCGCACCGATGAGATCGATCAGCTCGGCTCCCGCGAGTGCGAGAGACAGGTCCCCCTGCCCCACGGCATGCTCCGGCCCAGGGTCGACGGTGACGATGAACAGGTCTCTCGCCGTGGTCATGAACGGTTCCCCTCGGAGGCATCGGCACAGAAGGCGACTGGCACGACCAGTATCGGCCCACGGAGCCGCTCCACGGGCTCTGCCCCGACGGGCGGAGGTGCGTAAAGGGCGCGCCTCGACCTCCCCAGGTGTCGGCGCGCCCTCCCGCTCCTGCCCGGCCTGATCCGGACGGGGGACCTCAGCCGTAGCTGAGGTCCGACGCGGTGTAGCGGCAGTACGTGCCGTCCGGACCGCTGCCCGTCTCCACCGGCTCGGCGCCGGTGCTGTTGCCGGTGTAGCGGACGCACGGCTTGATCTTCTTGCTGCTGTCGCCGTGGATCCGCACCGACCGCAGCGCCGCGGTGTCCCCGTAGTTGGTGTTGATGCCGACCAGGGACTTGCCCGGCGCGGTGATGTCGACGTCGTTCACGATGATGTCGCGCTTGTACTGCTTGGAGCAGTTGCCGCAGGACCGGACCAGCTTGCCGAAGTCCGCGACCTGGAACTTCGTGATGACCAGCTTGCCCGCGCCGTTGAACTGGAAGACCTTGTCGGAGGCCTTCCTGGCGCCGCCGCCGTAGACCGTGTAGACGGAGCCGGTCGACGTGCCCTTGAAGGACGCGGCGTCCTCGCCGACGTCCTCCCACCAGACGTTCTGGATCGTGCAACTGCCGGAGCAGTGCACGCCGTCGGCGGCGGGCGTGCCCAGGATGACGTTCTTGAGCGTCGCCCCGTCCGCCAGCTTGAAGATCGGGTCCTGGCCCTCCTCCTGGCCGTCCCCGCCGAGGTCTCCGCTCCCGTAGAAGCGCTTCAGTGATCCGTCGTACGTCCCCGAGACCTCGATGGTCTTCGAGGCGGCCTGGGTCCCGGTGGCGCTGGGCCAGGCCGGCACCGCGGCGGCCGCGGCCCCGGCGGGCTGCAGCATCACATTGGTGGCCAGTGCGGCGCCGGTGAGGCCCAGTGCCGCGGTGAGGGCGGCGGCCATGCGGCGCTTGCCGGGCCTGCGCCGGTGTGTGCGTGCTCGTTCGCTCATGTTCGTCGGTCCCGTTTCCTAGAGGGTGGGGGGAGTGTGTCGCGCTCATGGGTCGCCACCGCCGGGAAAAGGGTTGCCGCGTTCCGGATCCGTTTTTCTTCCGCGCCTCAGCGCCTCTCGGTGAAGACGCCGCCCACAGAGGTCTGTTCGCCCCCCACACCCGCATGCGCCGTGTAGTCGTCCCGGCCCGCGTCCCGGGCGCCCGACGCGTGGTTGTACTGCCCCGCGAAGGTGTGCGTACCGGTGGGCACGCTCCGTCTCGGCTTGAGGGTCCAGCGGTAGACGAGGAATCCGTCCTTCTCGCGTGCCGACACCACGAAGTCCCGCTCCGGCAGGGAGCGCCAGGAACCGGTGGCGTTCACCCCGCCGTTCAGCGCGATCCGCAGCTCGACGGTGAGCGAGGTCAGCGGCCGGTCCGTCGTGACCGTCACCTCGCTCTGCGCCCAGTAGCTGTTGCTGTTCGGGTTCAGCGAACCCTCCGACCTCAGGGGGCCGTTCACGGCGGGCAGCGCACCGCCGCGGCCCGGGGACGGCTGCGTACCGGCGGTGGGGGAGGACGAGGAGGGTGACGCGGGCCCGGCGGCCACCCGCTGCCCGCCCGAGGGGTCCTCCCGCCCCGCCGCGGTGACCGCGAACGCTCCGGCCGCCAGCACCCCGCACACCGCGGCCGTCGCGCCGGCGACCCGCAGCCAGGGCATCGGCGTGCGCGGGCCGCGCGCGGGACGGGACGGCGGTTCCTCCGCCATGCCTCGCTCGATCCGGGCCAGCATCCGTGCCCGGTCCGGGCGGTGCGCCGCGGCGGCCGTGCGCAGCCGCTCCCGCAGGTCCTCGTCCATCACTGCCCTTCTCCGGTGCGCTGCCCGGCGGCCGCCACCTGCACCTGTGCCGCCGTGGTCCGGGGTCCGAGCAGCCGCTGGAGTTCCGCCACACCGCGCGAGGTCTGGCTCTTCACCGTACCCACCGATATCCCGAGGACCAGAGCGGTGTCCCGTTCGGACAGGTCGAAGGCGTGTCGCAGCACCACGCACGCGCGCTTGCGGAACGGCAGCCGGCGCAGGGCCCCTTGGACGTCCACCACCGCCGACACGTCGGGCCCGTCGGCGGCGTAGCCGTCCCCGGCCCCGCGCGGCGCCCAGAACAGGGCGATTCTCCGGCGCTCACGCACCGCGCTGCGGATGCGTGTGCGTGCCAGGTTGGCCACGACGCCTCTCGCGTAGGCCGCCGGGTGGTCGGCGCCCCTGACGCGGTCCCAGCGGTGCCAGAGCGCCATGAGCGCGTCGGCGGCCAGGTCGTCCGCGGCGTCGGCCTCGCCCGTCAGCAGATGGGCCAGCCGGGCGAGTTCGGCGTAGTGCGCCTCGAAGAACGCATGGAACTCGGCGGCAGCGGCATCGTCCAGGACTGTGCCCACGGGTACCTCTTCTCTGCACGGGATCCCTGCACGCTCGCTCGAACGGGTTGTGTACGTTCCCAACCCCGTTCGCGGGGCGAGAGCGTACCAACGCGTACCCGGAAGCGCTTCGATGCGTGTGAGCCTCCCAGTAAGGCGTAACACGGCGAAAACGTGAAGTCCTGGTGCCGAAGTACCGTTGCGCGCGGCCGTCAGCTTCCCAGTGCCGCCTTCATCATCTGCCGGGCGACCGGCGCCGCCAGCCCGTTGCCGCTGACCTCGGAGCGGGCCGCTCCGGAGTCCTCGACGACCACCGCTACCGCGACCTGCTCGCCGGTGGAGGCGTCCTTCGCGTACGAGGTGAACCACGCGTACGGGGTGTTGCTGTTGTCCACGCCGTTCTGCGCGGTTCCCGTCTTGCCGCCCACCTCGGCGCCGTCGATCCGCGCGTTGCCGCCGGTCCCCTCCTCCACGACGGTGACCATCGCGCTGCGCAGCTGTTCGGCGGTCGACTCCTTCACGACCCGCTCGGTGTCGCCGTCCGGGTACTCCTGGAGCGTGGAGCCGTCGGCGTCGGTCACCTCGGCGACCATGTGGGGCGAGGCCAGCTCGCCGCCGTTGGAGAGGGCGGCCGAGACCATGGCCATCTGCATCGGGGTCGCGGTCACCTCGAACTGGCCGATGCCGGTCAGCGCGGTCTGTGCCTCGTCCATACCGGTCGGGTAGACGCTCTCCGACGCCCGCACGGGCACGTCCAGCCTCGAAGTGTCGAAACCGAAGGCGTCCGCCATCGCCTTCAGCTCGTCCTGGCCGAGATCGGCGGCGACCTTCGCGAAGACGTTGTTGCAGGAGTACTGGAGCGCGGTGCGCAGGGTGGCGTTCTCGCAGGGTGCCGAAGGGTTCTCGTTCGACAGGACCGTGCTCGTGTTCGGCAGGGTGTACGGGGCCGGGCTGTCCGTGGGCTCGTCGACCGAGCCGTACAGGCCGTTCTCCAGCGCCGCGGCGGCCACCACCAGCTTGAACGTCGAACCCGGCGCCAGCGGCTGCCGCAGAGCCCTGTTGACCAGGGGCTCGGTCCTGTCGTCGAGCAGCTTCCGCCAGGCGTCGCCGTCCGTCGTGCCGCTGATGTCGGAGGGGTCGTACGAGGGCGAGGAGACCATGCCCAGGATCCGCCCGGTCTCCGGGTCCATCGCGACCGCCGCGCCCCGGTCGTCCCCGAGCGCCTCGAAGGCCGCCTTCTGCACAGCCGGGTCGATGGTCGTCAGCACGCTGCCGGGGGCCGTCTGCCTGCCGGTGATCACATCGGCGGGGCTCTTCAGCCGGTCGTCGGTGCCGTCGAGGACGTCGCCGTAGATGCCTTCGAGCTGCGTGGCGCCGTAGGCCTGCGAGCTGTAACCGGTGACCGCCGCGTACATCTCGCCCTGGGTGTAGGTGCGTTCGTAGCGGAGGTCGCCGCCGTCCGTCTCCTTCGAACCGGTGACCGGGGAACCGGCCACGATGATGTCACCGAGCGGCTGCGCGTACTGCGCGATCGTGTTCCGCCGGTTGTGTTCGTCGTCCGCGAGCGCCCGTGCCTCGTACGCCTGCACCCAGGTCGCCCGCACCAGCAGGGCGAGAACCATCAGCAGACAGAAGACCGAAGCGCGCCTGATCGTCGTGTTCATACCGTTGGAGGGACGAACGGGGGCGCCGGGGGCGTTCCCGTCCGTGTCCCTTCTCACCGGGTTCTCAGGTGCTCACCCGATTCTCAGGTGCGCGCCCCGGCCGCCCGGTGCTCAGAGCCTGCGGGTCGCCAGGGTGAGCCGGTCGCGGGCGTCGAACAGGGCGTCCTTGACCATCTGCTCGTGCGCCGACGTGAGCCGCGCGACCGGGACCGAGCAGCTGATCGCGTCACGCGAGGGCGTGCGGTACGGGATGGCGACACCGAAGCAGCGGAGCCCCAGCGTGTTCTCCTCGCGGTCCACGGCGTACCCCTGCTCGCGGATGAGGTGCAGTTCCTCGATCAGCTTCTCGCGGTCGGTGAGGGTGTGCTCCGTCAGCGCCGGCAGCGTCTCGGGCAGCATCTTGCGGACCTGCTCGTCGCTGTGGGTCGCCAGCAGCGCCTTGCCGAGCGAGGTGGAGTGCGCGGGCAGGCGCCGGCCGACGCGCGTGAAGGGGCGCAGGTAGTGCTGGGACTGCCGGGTGGCGAGGTACACCACGTTCGTCCCGTCCAGCCGGGCCAGGTGGATGGTCTCGGTGGTGTCGTCGGAGAGCCGGTCCAGGGTGGGCCGGGCTGCGGCGACGACCTCGTCGCCGTCGATGTACGAGGTGCCGACGAGCAGGGCGCGTACGCCGATCCCGTACCGGGTGCCCGTGGCGTCGGTCTCGACCCAGCCCAGCTCCACGAGCGTGCGCAGCAGCATGTAGAGGCTGGACTTGGGGTAGCCGACGGCCTCCTGCACGGCGGCCAGCGAGTGCATACCGGGGCGCCCCGCGAAGTATTCGAGCAGTTCCACCGTCCGTACAGCGGACTTGACCTGTGCCCCACCTGACTCGCCTACCGACATGCCGTATGCCCCTTCCAGCCTGCTTGTACGACCCTGCGACTTCTTGCCAACACCGATCGCCCACAAATAGAGTTCCTGTGTATTCACGTTCAGGAACGCTGTTCAGAATACCGAACAGCTTCCCATGTGTGGCAGTGGACCGGAAGGAAATCACGGTGGCAGCAGCACCAGTCTGGAGCGTCGACCCCCGTACGGGGAACCCGCGTGAGCAGGTCGCGGTGGAGGCTACAGCGGAGGAGGTCGACCGTGCGGTCCGGGCGGCGCACGCCGCCCGTGCATCGCTGGCCGACCGCACGGTGCGCGCCGCGTTCCTCCGCACCGCGGCCGATCTCCTCGCCGAGGCCCAGGAGCACGTCATCGAGGCGGCCGACGCGGAGACCGCGCTCGGCCCCGCCCGGCTGACCGGCGAACTGGCCCGCACGGCCGCCCAGCTGCGGGCCTTCGCGGAGGTCGTCGACGAGGGTGCCTACCTCGACATCCACATCGACCACGAGGACGGCAGCCGCACCCCGCCGTGGCCGGACCTGCGCCGCTACAAGATCCCGCTCGGCGTCGTGGCGGTGTACGCCGCCAGCAACTTCCCGCTCGCCTTCTCCGTCCCCGGTGGCGACACCGCGAGCGCGCTCGCCGCGGGCTGCCCGGTCGTCGTCAAGGCGCACCCGGACCACCCGGCGACCTCCGAACTCTGCGCCTCGCTCCTGCGCAGGGCCGCGGCGCAGCACGGTCTGCCCGAGGACGTCCTGACCGTGATCCACGGCTTCGAGGCGGGTGTCGAGCTGGTCAGGCACCCGCTGGTCTCCGCCGCCGGTTTCACCGGCTCGATCCGCGGTGGCCGCGCCCTGTTCGACGCGGCGGCCGCCCGGCCCGCCCCGATCCCCTTCCACGGCGAGCTCGGTTCGCTCAACCCCGTGGTCGTCACCGAGGCGGCGGCAGCCGAGCGCGGTGAGCAGATCGGTGCCGGGCTCGGTGGTTCGATGACGATGGGCGCCGGTCAGTTCTGCACCAAGCCCGGCTTCGTCTTCGCCCCGACCGGTGAGGCGGGCGACCAGCTGCTGAAGGCGCTGACCGAGACGGTGAGCGGCACGGGCGCCGGGGTCATGCTCGACCACCGGATGCGCGACGCCTTCGTCCAGGGAGTGGCCGAACGGGCCGCGCTCCCGGACGTGGAGGCCCCGGTCACCCCGGGTGCCGGCGGCGAGCACACGGTCTCCGCCGGATTCCTCACCGTGCCGGCGCGGCGGCTGGCCCAGGAGGGGCCGCACGACGCGCTCCTGGAGGAGTGCTTCGGCCCGGTCACCGTCGTCGCGCGCTACGACTCCGCCGACGAGATCACCGCCGTGCTGTCCCGCCTGCCGGGGAACCTCACCGCGACCCTCCAGATCGCCACGGAGGAGGCCGACGGCAGCGCCGCCGGACTGCTGGCCGAGCTCACCCCGGTGGCCGGACGCGTCCTGGTCAACGGCTGGCCGACCGGTGTCGCCGTCGCTCCCGCCCAGCACCACGGCGGCCCCTACCCGGCGACGACCTCCACCTCCACCTCGGTCGGCGCCACCGCGATCGAGCGCTGGCTCCGCCCGGTCAGCTACCAGTCGACCCCCGAGGCGCTGCTGCCGCCGGAGCTCCGCGAGGCCAACCCGCAGGGCCTGCCGCGCCGGGTCGACGGGCGCCGCTCATGACGGCGGTGCGGCTCCCCGAGCTCCCCTTCGCCCTGGAGCCCGTCGGGCCGGAAGGCGGATGGACGTACGCGGACGGCGTGCTGACCGGTTCGGCGGGTGCGAAGCAGGACCGCTTCGTCCCGCCGGGCGGCGACGCCCTGGAGCCCGCCACCGACGCGCCGCGCCTGCTGGGCGCGGTGCCGGACGGTGACTTCCAGCTGATCGCCCGGGTGAGTGTCGGCTTCGCCGCCGCGTTCGACGCCGGGGTCCTCTACCTCCACGTCGGGGAGCGGGAGTGGGCGAAGCTCTGCCTGGAGCTCTCCCCGGAACGCCCCACGGTCTGCACCGTGGTCACGCGGGGTCAGTCCGACGACGTGAACTCCGCCGTCGTGGAGGGGGACAGCTGCTGGCTGCGGCTCAGCCGTACCGGCGGCGCGTTCGCCTTCCACGCCTCGGCGGACGGCGAGCGGTGGACCTTCGTCCGGCTGTTCACCCTCGGCACCGAGCAGGAGCGGGCGGCCGCCCGCATCGGCTTCCTCGTCCAGTCACCGACCGGCGACGGGTGCACCGCGTCGTTCGACCGGATCGCCTTCCGGCCCACCGGCCCGGGTGACCTGCGGGACGGCAGCTGACGGAGCACGCGCACGCCAGGCGGCGAGGGGCCGGCAGGTCCGGGCCCGCAGCCGGCCGACGGCCGTGACCGCCTCGTCCGAGGCGGTCACGGCCGTTCGTGTTACGGCCGGTGGCCGTCATCCGCGTACGGCGCCCGGTGGCCGGGGAGCTGGTAAGTAGTGCGCAGATGGTCCACATAGCCGCCGGACGGGTACAGCCGGTCCTGTGCGCCGTTGCGGTGCACCCCCACGGAGCCGTCGCGGTGCAGGCGCACGGTGGTGGTGGCCGCGCGGGGTGTCCCTTCCCGTTCCTCATGGGCGCCGGGGAGTTCGGCGGGGTCCAGGACGGGGACGTCGTCCGGGAACATCGCCCGGGCGTCCGAGGCGGTGGCAGCCGGGGGGTGACCGGTGCGGTTGGCGCTGCTGACGTAGAGGAGCGGATGTTCCTCCAGCACCGGCAGCAGGGGCGCCCAGCGGGCGCCGAACAACAGCGTCCACCCGTCCTTGGCCGCCGGGCCCATCCAGTCGGGCAGCGGGAGGCCTTCCCGCAACGGGGCGAGCAGGGTCACCCGTTCCTCGGTCAGCAGCCGCCGGGCAGCTGCCGCCAGGTCCGGTCCGAGATCGAGTGCGTCGATCACGGTGGCGAGGGTGCGGGAATGGTGGATCCACAGGGCGACCGCCTGATCGGCGGGCCGTCCCTTGGCGAGGTTGACGGCGTGCGGGGTGGTGGCGGCGACCACACAGGTGAGCGGCGCGGGGTTGGGGAGCACCACTGCCCGCCCGTGGGACAGGGACTGGTGGACGCGCTCGACGCCGACAGTCGGGCTGCTGGTCATGGGGTCCCTCTCAGGAGGTGGCGACGAGGCCGTCGAGGAAGCCGGCGAACTCGTCCTCGTCCACCAGGGCGCGGCCCTGCCGGTAGGCGCGGGTCTTGACCCAATGCGCCGCCGCCTTCGTCTGTTCCCTGTCCAGGTCCCGTCCGAGCCGTGCGGCGACCGCCGTGATCACCCGGGCGCTGGCCAGGTGGGTGAGCAGTATGCGCGGTTCGACGCCCAACAGCTCACGGGGGTCGTAGGGCTGGAACAGCTGCGGGTGGACGAACGGCGTGCCGGTGGAGATGGTGCCCACCCCGCTCCCGACGATCGGCGTGGTCACGCTCAGCGGCACCTCGGTCTCCTGCGACACCATGCGCGCGATCTCGGGGAGACGGGTCAGGTCCGGGGTGGTCCACCACGGCGAGGCCTGCTCACCCAGCAGTTCCTTGGCGCGGTCGGGCCGGTAGGCGAGCAGGAACAGCAGCTGTTCGGTGGCGACCAGGCCGCTCCGCTCGGCGATGCCCAGCCATGAGCTGGAGACCACCCGGATACCGGACTGCAGGGCCTGGAGCGTGTTGGCCAGGCCCAGCCCGAGGTCGTTGTGCAGGTGGGAGGCGAACACCACGTCCTGGCCGGCTCCGGCCCGCACGGCGGTGAACATCGCGCCGGCTTCGGCGGGCAGCTGGTCACCGACGGTGTCGGCCAGGACCACGACGCCGGCACCGGCCTCGGTCATCTGTGTGGAGTAGTCCGCCATCAGGGCGTGGTCGGCGCGTGACGCGTCGGCAAGGCAGACGTCGACGACCACCGAGTCGTCCATGTCACGCGCACCCTTGACCAGGTCCACACCCGCGGCCAGGGCCTCGGCCGCGGGACGGTGGGTCATCACCTGTGCCATCGCCTCCGAGGCGGGCACGATCACCATGATCCTGGCGTGCGCGGTGCCCTTGACCGAGGCCAGGGCCTGCCGCACGTCATGGGCTGTTCCCCGGCACACCGCGGACACGCTCACGGTGCCCTCGGCCTCCACGGCGACCTGCCGGACCGCCTCGAACTCCTCGGCGCACACGGCCGGGAAGCCGGCGGCGAAGACCACGTGCCGCGGTCCGTCCGTGCCGAACATCTGCCCCTGCTCGCGCGCCAGGCGGACCCGGAAGTCGGGGGTCATCAGGGTTTTGGCCTGGGCGCCGTCACGTGCGGACTCCTCCCACACGACGACTCGGCCGGCCAGTGCGGACTCCCGCACCACATCAATTCCCATGGTTCGCTCCTTTGTCGGACGAGTTGTTCGCGTCAGGGGTCACCACTCGGGTGCCCGATGGCGGACGTCGCGTGGGGGTTTCCTACCGGCGTAGTCGGCCGGAGTTGTCTCGGTGTCCATCGAATGCGGCAAAGGCGATCGCCGGACGGGTCGGACAGCGAAAAGCAGAGGACGAGTCACCTTGAGTGGCACATGTGAAGGGCTCGTGTGTCGCGGTGAAGGGATTCGACGTCGACCCTCAGTCGGCGTGAATCGTTAACGAGAGGAAACGTTTCTTCATCGCATCTGCCGTTCTGTGCAACCTGCTGGAAACGTCCGGACAATCGGAACGCCGTAACGGATGAAGCCCGTGTTCGGAGTCGCGATCCGGCTCGTCGACAGAAGGTTGCACCAGCCTTGATGGTCCGTCAACCCCCGTCTTGAGCAGTGCGTTTGCTGTGAGCCGGCTACGGAGGGGTTCCTTCCGCTTCATCTCCCGAATGGGCGGGCCGGCTGAGTGCCGAAGTTGAAGTGAGGTCTTTCCCGGCGCCTGGATGGTGTGTCAGGATCGCAATGCGGAATGTCGCCGACCGGTGAGGGACGTGCGGCCGTTCGCGTGCCGGGAACCAGGGAGGGTTCCGTCCGGCTACGGCGTGGGCTTTTCCTCACGGTGGCTGCCGTTGATATCTGGTGCTGCCCGTGTGATGGCTGTGCGGATCGCCCCGGTGGACCGTACGCCATGGCGTCATGGCGCCTGCGATTCCTGAGTGTGTCCCGAAAGGCGATGAGTGCGCGGAAGCGGTCTGCTCGACAGTCCCGGAGAGTTCGCGCCCGAGGCCGACCGGGCCGCCGGGGCGACGTTCTCACCGGCGCTCCGCCGAGTGGATGACGTGCGGACGGGGTCGTGACCGGCCGGACACCCTCCGACGAGTGGTCGTGCTGGATGCAACCCCCGCCCACCCGGCAGTCGTTCAACGTTCACCTTCTGCGGCGAGTCTCCTCGTACGGCCACGCGGTACACGCGGAGCCGGCAGCACCGGCCGCAACGGCGGCGATCCAGCCACGAGGAGCGTCATGGGACACGGGCACGGCCATCACCACCCTCACGACCACGGTCACGACCACGGCCACCAGCACGAGACGGCGCCCCTGCCCGCGGCGTTCGACACCTCCGTCCCGGACGAGGCGCTGAACTCCGAGCAGCGGTCCCGCCGCACCCTGCTGCGCCGGGCCGGTCTCCTCGGCGCCGGGATGGCCGCGACCAGTGTGCTGGCCGGTGCGGCGACCTCCCCGGCGTACGCCGCCGACTCCCGCTCCGGCCGCCGGGGCGGCAAGGGCTTCCTGTGGCTGGCAGGCGACCACCACATCCACACGCAGTACAGCAGCGACGGCAAGTACCGCGTCGTCGACCAGGTCCGCCAAGGCGCCAGGCACGGCATGGACTGGCTGGTCATCACCGACCACGGCAGCGGCACCCACGCCAAGATCGGTGTCGAGAAGGTCAACCCCGACATCCGGGCGGCGCGTTCCGCCTACGAGGACACCCTCGTCTTCCAAGGCCTGGAGTGGAACATCCCGGCCGCCGAGCACGGCACCGTCTTCGTGCACCCGGGGAAGAACGAGGTCTCCGTCCTGAAGCAGTTCGAGACCGGCTACGACGGGTCCGTCAAGGGCGCCAGTGGCTCGACGCCCGCCAACGAGGCACTGGCCATCGCCGGCCTGACCTTCCTCGCCGACCAGGTCGAGCGGCGCAAGGTCAAGGACGCCCTGATGCTCGCCAACCACCCGGCGCGCAAGGGCATCGACTCCCCGCACGAGATCCGCGCCTGGCGGGATGCCACGCCCGGCAGCCACCGCATCGCCGTCGGCTTCGAGGGCGCCCCCGGCCACCAGGCGGGCGGCCTGCCCAAGCCGCTCGGCCCCGGCGGTGCCCGCGGCATCTACAACAACAGCCCCGGCAGTGCCTCGTTCCCCGGTTACCCGCTGGAGAGCTACCGCACCTGGGGCGGCTTCGACTGGATGACCTCCACGGTCGGCGGTCTCTGGGACAGCCTGCTCGCCGAGGGCAAGCCGTGGTGGATCACAGCCAACTCCGACTCGCACCAGGTCTACGGCGACACCGGGATCCGGGGGGGCGGCGACTTCGCCGCCAACGGCCGCTACGACGACCCGGTCTACGGCGGGCAGATCGACATCACGGAGAACGACTACTGGCCCGGTTACTACAGCCGCACCCACGTCGGCGCCGACGGCTTCTCCTACGCCGCCGTCATGGACGGGATCCGCGCCGGTCGTGTCTGGGTCGACCACGGCCAGCTCCTCAGCGGCCTCGACGTCCGGGTGTCCGGCGGCAGCCGCTGGGCGACGCTGGGCGGTGCACTCCAGGTCAAGAAGGGCACCCGCGTCACCCTCACGGTGGACGTGTCGGCCGCCGGCGGCCCCAACTGGGCCGGATTCCAGCCCACGCTGGCCCGCGTCGACGTCATCCAGGGCGACGTCACCGGCGAGGTGAAGGACAAGGACACCTTCACGGCCCCGAGCGCCCGGGTCGTGAAGTCGTACGAGGTGAACAAGTCCACCGGCACCGTCCGCCTCACCTACGACCTGGGCCGCGTCGACCGGCCGGTCTACCTCCGCCTGCGCGGCACCGACGGCAACCGCTCCGCCGTCGGCGCGATGGGAGCCTCCGTCGACCCGGCGGGCCCGGCCATCGACGTCATCGGTGACGCCGACCCGTGGCGCGACCTGTGGTTCTACTCCAACCCGGTCTGGGTCCTGCCGTCGTGAACCCGCCGTACGCCCTCGGTGTGGACACCTCCCTTACCGGCCTGCACGAGGCCGATCAGCTGCTCCGGGAGCTCGCCGCCGGACTCGGCCTCCCCGAGGACGTCCACGGCTGCACCCACCTGGTGCGGGACGACGACGGCGGCCGGCCCCGGGTGGCGCTGTCCCTGGCCGCCTGGTCCGAGGCCGTCATCGAGGACGCCAGGGCCCGGCTCACGGCCCAGGGTCACCAGGTGACGGACGGGGTCTGGGACCGGGCCGGGCGGGCGGTGCTGTACCCCGGCGCCGCCGCCCTGACGGGCACCCTCACGGTCGCCGAACTGGTGAGCCGCTCGGCGATCGAGCGGGTCCAGGTCCTCGGCACGGCGGACCGGCCGGACCCCGCGACCCGCCTCGTCACCCGGGACTTCGTCCGCCCGCAGTGGCGGGACGGCGAACTGGTCCTCGCCGCCATGCCCGCCGTGGGCGGCACGCTGGTCCCGTTCGAGGTGCCCGACCCCACTCCGTGCTGCGCGGACCACTGAAAGAACTCCTCAGGTGGACGGGCCCGCACGGCGTGACACCTGCCGGGCCCGTCCGGGGAATCAGCGGCCCCCTCCGCGCGTTGAAGGGGCGGCGGAGGGCCTCTCCGCCCCCGTACGACAGAGCTGGAGAGCGGAAGAGTCATGCGCGTCGAGATATGGAGCGACATCGCCTGCCCGTGGTGCTACATCGGAAAGGCCCGCTTCGAGAAGGCGCTGGCCGGGTTCCCCCACCGCGACGACGTCGAGGTGGTCCACCGCTCCTTCGAGCTCGATCCGGGCCGCGCCAAGGGCGACACCGAGCAGGTCGTCGACATGCTCGCGCAGAAGTACGGCCGCACCCCCGAGGAAGCCCGGGGCATGGAGGCCAACGTCGCGGCGAACGCGCAGGCCGAGGGGCTCGGCTACCGCACCGAGGGGCGCGATCACGGCAGCACCTTCGACATGCACCGGCTGCTCCACCTCGCCAAGGCCCGCGGACGCCAGGACGAGCTGCTGACCCTCCTCTACCGCGCGAACTTCGCCGAGGAGCGCTCGGTCTTCGACGACGCGGTGCTCGCCGACCTGGCCGTCGAGGCGGGACTCGATGCCGAGGAGACGCGCAGGGTGCTGGCCGACCCCGGGGCGTACGCCGACGACGTACGGGGCGATGAGCGCGAGGCCGCCGAGCTGGGTGCCGACGCCGTGCCGTTCTTCGTGCTCGACCGGCGTTACGGCATCTCCGGAGGGCAGCCCTCCGAGGTGTTCGCCCAGGCCCTGGAACAGGCGTGGAAGGACCGCGAGGTCCCCGGCTTCACCCAGGTCGGCGGGGACGCCGACGCCTGCGGCGCGGACGGGGCCTGTGAAGTGCCCCAGGCGGACGCCCCCGAGCAGCGCGTATAAGTCATCCTTGGGCGCGCCGCTGAAACCTGCGTCATTGACGTGGGGTTGAGCGGCCGCCAGGCTGTCCCGCATGGAGACTTCTGCGATCGATCAGGCCAGGGCCACCGAATTCGCTTCCGGAACGACCTACCTCAACACCTCCACCTGCGGACTGCTGCCCCGCCGCGCGCTCCAGGCCGTCAGGGCGCTGGCCGACGAGTGTGCCGCGGGCGTCCGGGGCGGGGCGGGCAGCTTCGACGCCGTGGACGCCGCCCGCGCGGGTTTCGCCCGGATCGCCGGTGTGGCGCCCGCGCGGGTGGCGGTCGGCGGCTCCGTCGCCGCCCATGTGGGGCTCGTCGCGGCCTCCCTCCCGCCGGGCGCCGAAGTCCTCGCGCCGACCGGGGAGTTCAGCTCGGTCGTCAGTCCCTTCGCGGTGCGCGGCGATCTGCTGATGCGCTACGTCCCGCTGGCCGAACTGGCGGGTGCCGTACGGCCGGGGACCGCGCTCGTCGCGTTCTCCGCAGCACAGTCGGCGGACGGCCGGGTCGCCGACCTCGACGCGGTCCGCACGGCCGCGGCCGCACACGGCGCCCGCACGATGCTCGACGCCAGCCAGTCGGCCGGATGGCTGCCGCTGGACGCCGGGGCGTACGACTACACGGTCACCGGCGGCTACAAGTTCCTGTTGTGCCCCCGCGGCACCTCGTTCCTGACCGTGACCGAGGAGGCCCAGGGGGCCGTGCCGTCGCTCTACGCGGGTTGGGTGGCGGCCGAGGACCGCTGGAACAGCACGTACGGGCCGGTCGAGAAGCTCGCTTCCGACGCCCGGCGCTTCGACGAACCGGTCGCCTTCCTCGCCTACCACGGGGCCGAGCACTCACTGGAGCTGCTGGCCGAGGTGGGCGTGGACGCCGTGTACGCCCATGCCACCGGGCTCGCCGCACGCTTCCGGGAGGGCCTGGCGTCGCTCGGGCACGAGGCGGTCCCCGGAACCTCCGCCATCGTGGCCGTGCCGGGCCTCGGCGGCCGGGAGTCCGAACTGGCCGCGGCCGGGGTGATGGTCTCGGCCCGGGCGGGGAACCTGCGGGCCGCCTTCCACCTGTACAACACCGTGGCCGACGTCGACCGCGCCCTGGAGGTGCTGGCCGGCTGATCCGCAGGGCGCTCCTACGCCGAATCCCGGCGCACCAGCTCGGTGGGGAGGATGACCGCGGCCGGGTCCTCCCCACCGATCTGCGCCAGCAGCACCCGCACCATCTCGGCGCTGATCCGGTCCCACGGCTGGCGGACCGTCGTCAGCTCCGGGCGCGCCGCGAGCGCCGCGGGCGAGTCGTCGAAACCGCCGACCGCGATGTCCTGCGGCACCCGCCGGCCCGCCCGTTCCAGGGTGCTCAGCACCCCTTGCGCCATGAGGTCCGACGCGACGAACACCGCGTCCACGTCGGGCGCCCGCTCCAGCAGCAGCGCGGCCGCCGCCTCGCCGCCCGCCCGGCTGAAGTCGCCCGGCACGATCAGGGTCTCGTCGACCGGCAGCCCGCACTCGGCGAGCGTCTCGCGGTAGCCCGCGAGCCGGTCCACCCCGCCGGGCGTGTCCAGCGGCCCGGTCACCGTGCCGATCCGGCGGCGCCCCGTCCCGTACAGGAAGCGCACCATGTCCCGGGCGCCGTTGCGGTCGTCAGCCGCCACATGACTGACCCGCGACCCCTGCCCGAGGGGCTTCCCGCAGACGACCAGCGGTACGCCGGCCTCGTGCAGCCGGGCGGCGACCGGATCGCCGGATCGGTTGGAGACCAGCAGCACCCCGTCCACGTGCCCGGTGATGTAGCGCATGTTGCGGCGGCGCTCGGCCTCCGTGCCCGCGATCATCAGCAGCAGCGGGATGTCGTGAGCGGCGAGCGCGGTGGTGCAGCCGCGCAGCAGCACATTGAAGTTCGGGTCCTCGAAGAAGCGTTCCTGGGGCTCGGTCAGCAGGAACGCCACCGAGTCCGAGCGCCCGGTGATCAGGGACCTGGCGTGCCGGTTCACGGTGTAGCCGGTCCGCCGGATGGCGGACCGAACCGCTTCGAGCGCGGCCGGGCTGACGTTGTGACCACCGTTGAGCACCCTGGAGACCGTGCCCCGGGAGACCCCGGCCTCCCGGGCGACGTCGTGGATCGTCGGCGGTCTGCGGCGGCCCGCGCCGTTCTGTTCCGTGCGGCTCATAGCGCTTGATCTTTCGTGAAGAAGTGCCCTGGTGAGGAGCTGTCAGGACTTTACGGCCCTGGAGAGCGAACCGGGGCTCCAGAACCGAAGCGCGGTGCGGGACGCATCGACGGACCGGCCGGAAGAGCGCTGTGAGCGTTCACAGTGGAGAAATGAAACCGACCCTTGTCAAAGGTTGTCGTTGCGCGGTTACGTTGGCTCTGCGCCGCCCAGCGTGTGTGTGCACGTTCCCAGAAGTTTCTCCAAGAGAGCCAGGAGCTGTCCATGCCGCACCCAGAATCAGCCGCCTACCCGGCCGGCCTGCGCAAGCTGGCCTTCGGCGGTGACTACAACCCCGAGCAGTGGCCCGAAGAGGTCTGGCACGAGGACGTACGCCTGATGCGGGAAGCAGGCGTGACCATGGTCAGCGTCGGGATCTTCTCCTGGGCGCTGCTGGAACCCGAGCCGGGCACCTACGACTTCGGCTGGCTCGACCGCCTCCTGGACCTGCTGCACGTCAACGGCGTCCGCGCCGACCTCGGCACCCCCACCGTCGCCCCGCCCGCCTGGTTCTACCGCGCCCATCCCGAGGCCCTCCCGCTCAGCCGCGACGGGGTGCGCCTCGCCTTCGGGTCGCGCGGCGCGATCTGCCACAGCTCGGCCCCCTACCGTGCGGCCGCGGCGAACATCACCGAGCGGCTCGCCCTCCGCTACGCCGAGCACCCCGCCCTCGCGATGTGGCACGTCCACAACGAGTACGGCGTCCCCGTCAGCGCCTGCTACTGCGACAGCTGCGCCGCCCACTTCCGCCGCTGGCTCCAGGCCCGGCACGGCTCGGTCGACGGGGTCAACGAGGCGTGGGGCACCGCCTTCTGGGGACAGCGCTACCGCACCCTCGACGACATCGACCCACCCCGCACCACGCCCACCGTCGGCAACCCGTCCCAGCAGCTGGACTACGCCCGCTTCGCCGACGCCACCATGCGCGAGAACTTCACCGCCGAACGCGACATCCTGCACCGGCTCGCTCCCGGCATCCCGGTCACCACCAACTTCATGACCGCTCTCAGCCAGTGCGGCTCGGTCGACTACTGGGCCTGGGGCCGTGAGGTCGACCTCGTCACCAACGACCACTACCTGATCACCGACGGCCGCCGTACCCACGTCAACCTCGCCATGGCCGCCGACCTCACCCGCTCGGTCGCGGGCGGCGCCCCCTGGCTGCTGCTCGAACACTCCACCGGCGGAATCAACTGGCAGCCCCGTAACCCCGCCAAGCGCCCCGGCGAGATGGCCCGCAACAGCCTCGCCCACGTCGCCCGGGGCTCCGAGGGCGCGATGTTCTTCCAGTGGCGGCAGTCCCGGCGCGGCGCCGAGAAGTTCCACTCCGCGATGGTCCCGCACGCCGGCACCGACTCCCGGATCTGGCGTGAGGTGAGCGCGCTCGGCGCCGGACTCGGCCGGCTGGAGGGCATCCGCTCCACCCGGACCGTCGCCGACGTGGCGATGCTCTGGGACTGGGAGTCCTGGTGGGCCCAGGGCCTGGAGTGGCGCCCGAGCGAGGACCACGACGCCCGCGAGCGCGCCGACACCTTCTACGCCTCGCTCTACGACCGCCACCTCACCGTCGACTTCGCCCACCCCGACGCCGACCTGTCCGCGTACCCCCTGGTCGTCGTCCCCGCCCTCTACCTCGCCACCGAGGAGACGGGCCGCAACCTGCGCCGGTACGTCGAGAACGGCGGCACCCTCGTCGTCTCGTACTTCTCCGGCATCGTCGACGCCGACGACGCGGTGCACCCCGGCGCCTACCCGGGCGCGCTCCGCGACGTACTCGGCCTGACCGTCGAGGAGTTCTCCCCGCTCGGCGAGGGGGACACCGTCCGCCTGATCACCCCCGAGGGCGCCACCGAGGGCGCGGATCTGACCGGTGACCTCTGGTCGGACATCGTGATCCCGCGCGGTGCCGAGACCGTCTGGTCGTACGCCGACGGCATCCCGGCGGGCCGACCCGCCGTCACCCGCAACCAGCTCGGCGAGGGCACCGCCTGGTACCTCTCCACCCGGCTCTCCGGCCCCGACCTGGACGCCGTCCTGGACCGCGCCGCCGCCGACGCCCGCATCGAACCGCGCACGGACCTGCCGTACGACGTCGAGGTCGTACGCCGCACGGGGGAGACCGGAAGCTACCTCTTCGTGATCAACCACAGCGACGCCGACGCCGCAGTGGCACCGGGCGCCCCCGGCACCGAACTCCTCACCGGTGAGCCCGTCGTGGACAGGCTCGCCGTACCTGCGGGCGGGGTCCGCGTCGTGCGGCTCGACGGCTGAGGTCCCGTCTGCAGATGAACGACGACTCCATGCTCATCTCTCCTCACTGCTCGCCGGAGACACCGTCCACCAGCCCTCGTCGCTCGTCCTCACCCTCGCCCCCGAACGTTCCTCCCACTACCTGCGCCAGCAGATGCGCTGGATGCGCGGCACGATCCTCCGCCACCTCTGGTGGCTGCGCCACATGTCCCTGAGAGGCGTCTCTTCGCGCCGGCTCCCCTGCCATCGGCGTGGCGGCCGGCGTGCTGCGCCCGGGCCGGCATCGAAGTCGTCCAGCGCGGTACGGAGACGGGAGGCGAACCCAGCGGCTCCACCTGACGGCGCCGCGCGCGCCGTGCCACCGGCATCAGGAAGCGGCGGGCGCGGGGGGAATCCGCTCGATGTTGGCCACCATCGTCCGGAGCACCTTGAGCGCGGCCACGTACTCCGCGTCGCTGATGCCCCGGTGGACCTCGGCGCGGACGTCGGTCGCCAGCTCACGCAGCCGCACCCGGGCGGCCTCCCCGTCGTCGGTCAGGTACAACCGCTGTCCGTCCCCGCTCCTGAGCCAGCCGCGGTGGAGCAGTTGGTCGATGACCCTGGCGATGTCGTGCGGCCCGTCGGTGAGAGGAGTGAGCTGGGTGACGACCTCCTCGCGGGACGCCGCGGGCCCGCCGTGCACCCGGTTGAGCACCCAGTACTGCGGCTGCGTGACGTCGATCCGGGCCATGGCGTCCCGCAGATGGCGGGTGACGGCCGCGTGGGCCAGGCCGCTCCAGTAACCGACGGGCTGTGTGGCCAGCAGCTCGTCGGTCGCGGCGGGGTCTGCCGGTGCCTGATCGGTGAGGTCGGGGCTGGTCGGCTGTTCCATGGCCGTGACGCTACCCGCGTGCCCCGCCCGGACGTTCCCGGGCGGGACAACCGGCCACGACGTGGCCGGTTCCGTATCGGCTCACCGGTCCAGCGGCGCGCCGTGCCACTTCCACGAGGTGACCCGGTCACGGCCCGGCAGGTCCGCGCGGCCGGTGGACCAGAGCAGCACGGTCCACCGGTCGGCGTCGTCCGGTGCGTCCGGGAAGAGCCGGGCCAGCACCCGGTCGCAGAGGCCCCGGGGCGGGGTGAAGGAGAACGACAGCCCGGCGGCGACATCGTGGGTGTGCACCAGGGTCTCCACGATGCCCATCGCGGCGAAGCCCTCCGGGTCGGAGACGCCGTGCGAGTGGTAGGAACGCAGGGCTGGAGAGGCCGTCCGCACCATCGCGGTCAGGAGCGCGCCGCTCGCCTCCAGTGTCTGGAGCAGCCCGGCGGTCCCCGCCTCCGGGTCCGCGAAGATCGCGTTCCAGGGGCCGCCCTCGCGCTCCGGTGCCCAGCGGTAGGGAACGTCGTGCTCCAGCGGGGGCTTGCGCGGGCCGAGCTGGACGGCGTACGCGAAGAGGTCGTCGCTCAGATGCTCGACGGTCTCCCAGCAGTCCCACGTCAAGGACCCCGCCGGGACATGCCAGTCGTCGGCCGGGGACTGCGCGAGGGCGTCGGCCGCGAGCCGCACCGCCAGCGTCACGTCGTCGGCGGTGACCGGCAGCCGGGTCCCGTCCAGTGCCGCACGCTCGGCGGCGCCGCACTCCACGCAGAACTCGTTGCCCTCCGGATCCGCCAGGGTCGCCCAGCCCCGTCCGCTCGGCTTGCGGTGGTCGGCGACCAGCGTGGCACCGAGGGCGAGCAGCCGCTCGACCTCCTCGTCGCGGGTGCGGTCCTCGGGGCGGACATCGAGGTGGACGCGGTTCTTGATGCCCTTGGATTCCGGGACGGTCACGAAGAGCAGGGCGGCCCCCGATGCCTCCACGAGCGCCTCGGGATCGCCGGGCGCGTCGTCGTCGGAGACGGACGAACCGAGCACCTCGGCCCAGAACAGGGCCAGTTCGTAGGCGTCGGCGCAGTCGATGGTGATGTGTCGTACGAGCGAAGTCATGGACGCCACTGTCCATGCCGACCCGCGCCGGGGTCCAACGGGTTGATGGGCTACTCGCCGCCCTCGTGCCGGTGCGGGCGCATGCCGTCGACCGCGATGTCCAGCAGCCGGCCTGCCAGCTCCTCGTCGGGGTGGTGCTCGGTGGCGAGCGAGATGGCGTTGACGAGCGTGAGCAGGTCCTCGGCGTGGATGCCGGGGCGCACGGCGTTCGCCTGCTGTGCCCGGTGCAGGAGTTCGCCGACCGCGGTCGTGATCATCACGACGCAGCCGTCGGAGGTCTCCAGCAGGTCGGTGTCCCGGCCGTCATGCAGCAACGAGGCCGTCAGCCCTCGGCTGGCCGCCGCGTAGGTGTTGAAGTCCCGCAGCCAGGCGAAGAGGGCGGCGCCGGGCGCGTTCTCCTGGGCGCGCTCCCGGGCCTTGACGCAGAGGGCTTCGACGCGGTCGTGGAAGACGGCCTCCAGCAGAGACCGCCGGGAAGGGAAATGCCGGTGCAGGGTGGCCGAGCCTACCCCGGCCCGGCGGGCGATCTCCTCCAGGGAGGCGCCGGCCCCTTCCGTCGCGAATGCCTCCTGGGCGGTGGTCACGATGCGTTCGTAATTACGCCGGGCGTCTGCGCGAAGGGGCCGTCGAGCTGGGCTTCCGTCCACGGTGACCTCCTGTTTTGCCAATCGGGGTGGCCCTCCGGTTAGTGTAGTCGACAGCAAATGGGGTGCCACCCCGTTTACCGTGGACTCTCAGGAGAGATCATGCGTGCCGTTCAGTACGACCGTTTTGGCCCGCCCGAAGTGCTGCGCATCGTCGAGGTGCCCACGCCCGACCCCGGGCCGGGAGAGGTGCTCGTCGAGATACACGCCGCGAGCGTGGACGCGGGGGAGGGCGCCTTCCGGGCGGGCAAGATGCGCAGGATCACCCGGGCCGGCTTCCCCCGCGGCACGGGCAACGACTTCACCGGACGCGTCACGGCGGTGGGCTCCGGTGTGCACGCCTGGCAGGCCGGAGACGCGGTGTGGGGGCTCATGCCGCACTTCACCTTCGGCGCCATCGCCGACTACGTCACCGTGCCCGAGCAGCGCCTCGCCCGAGCACCGGGCAACCTGGAACTCCTCGAAGCCGCAGCCCTTCCGAGTTCGGGCACCACCGCCATGACCGCTCTGACGGACAAGGCACATCTCGCCCCGGGTGAGCGGCTCCTGGTCCGCGGCGCCACCGGAGGGGTCGGCAGCATCGTGGTGCAACTGGGCAAGTCCCTCGGCGCGCACGTCACCGCCCTCGCCGGAGCGCGCAACCTCGACTGGATCGCGGAACTCGGCGCGGACGTCGCCCTGGACTACCGCACGACCCGGCCGGAAGAGCTCGGGCGTTTCGACGTCATCGTCGACGTGGTGGGCACCGACCTCGGCACCTACCGGAAGCTGCTGACGCGACGGGGGCGGATGGTCGCCCTCGCGTTCGACCCGGACCGCATCATCGCCTCCGTGGTCGGCATGGGACTGCGGGCCGCCGCGTCCCCCCGGCGGATCAAGGTCTTCAGCAATGATCCGTCAGCCGACCGGATCGCCGAACTCACCCGGTCCGTCGAGGCGGGCGGTATCCGGCCCGTGATCGACACGGTCTTCCCGATGTCCGGCATCGCGCAAGCCCACAGAAGGCTCGAAGCGGGCGGGGTCCGTGGGAAGTACGTCATCGACATGCGGGATTCGTAAGGGCCTCACAGCCCCTCAGGGTGCGTCCGCGTCGATCCGGAACCCCTTGCGTACCTGGGCGAACACCACCTTCTGGCGTTCCCAGTCCGCGCTCGGTGCCGAGAGGTAGATCGCGTACTCCGTCCTGCCGGGCTTGCCGAACCCGAGGTCCTGGGCGCGGAACTGACGGGCGCGGCCCTGCCAGGTGAACTCCCAGATCGCGGCCGGCATGCCCCGGTAGGCCGTGCCCTGCATCCGTATCTGACGGTAGCCGGGCAGCTTCCCGTCCCGGAGCGACCTGGCCTCGTCGTCCTTCCAGCGCTGCAGGGGGTCGGTGCTCGCGAAGTCGAGGGCGGCGACGCGCAGGCTCACCAGTCCGGCCGGGTCGATGTAGGCGACACCCTCGTTGTCCTCCGGGAGGTCCTTGCGCGTCCAGCCGTCGGGAACGGGGAAGGAGACACCGAACTCCTCCTCCCGCACCATGTGGTAGCCCTGCGGCACGGGCGCCGGCCGGGCCGTGGGGGACGCGGCGCTCATGGACGGCTCGACGGCGCCCTGGTGGGCCGAGTCGAGGCCCGCGTCTCTCTCCCGCAGCGCGAGGTGGGTGCCGCCCACCGCCAGAGCCGCCACGACCGTGGCGACAGCCGCCCACAGGGCCACGCGCCGTCCACGACCCCTACCGGTCCCGGGCGCGCCGGCCGGGGGAGCGCCCACTCCGCCTGCCACGGACGCCGTCGGCGCCGTGCCCGCGGGGCCGGGGCGCCGTACGGCCTGCACACGTGTGGTGTGCGTCAACTCCCGTAGCCGCCGCTCCACTTCAGGCGCCGAGGGCCGGTCCGCCGGATCCTTGGCGAGCAGCTCCTCGATGAGCGGGGCCAGCTCCTGTGCACCGGACGGCGGTTCGAGGGTGTCGAAGGCGATGGCGTACGCGGTCTCGAAGGGGGTGCCCCGGCGGAACGGCGGACGGCCCTGCACGGTCTGGTAGAGGGTCGCGCCCAGGGCCCACAGGTCGGACGCGGGGCCCGGGTCCTCGCCCCGAAGGCGTTCCGGGGGGAGGAAGTCCATGGAACCGACCAGTTCGCCGGTGCGGGTGAGCGTGGAGGTGTCTGCGGTGACGGCGATACCGAAGTCGGTCAGGACCACGCGCCCTGCGGCGCCGAGGAGCACGTTGCCGGGCTTCACATCGCGATGGAGGACCCCCGCGTCGTGTGCCGCCCGCAGCGCCGCGACCATCCCGACGCCGATTCCGGCCGCCTCGGGGGCCGGCAACGGCCCGTTCCTCCTCAGGACCTCGTCGAGCGCGGGTGCGCGGACGTGCTCCATGACGATGCAGGGGAGCCCCTCGTCGTCCACCACGTCGTGCACCACCACGACGTTGGGGTGAGCGATGCGCGCGGCGCTCCGTGCCTCGCGCCGGGTGCGCTCGAAGAGCCTGGCACGCTCGAAGTCCGGAAGATGCGGCGGCAGATGGAGCTTCTTGACCGCGACGTGCCGGCCGAGCACCTCGTCCTCGGCCCGCCAGACGGTCCCCATGCCGCCGCGGCCGATCCGCTCCACGAGGCGGTACCGCCCCGCGACCAACCGTCCGGGCTCGTCGGTCCCCGTGCCGTCCCACACTTCGCGCTCCTCGCCCTGCGCCTCTGTCACCCGGCGCCCGTGCCTGGGAAATGACTCATGTGTTCTGAGGCTGTCACGATAACGGCCAAGTCCCGGCGGGCCGCCGATCGGTGGCCGGCACCGTACGGCGACCCCGGAACCGCCGCCTTCAGCGGTCCTGTACCCGCACCAGCGCGTCGCCGACCGCCGAGCGGTCGTAGAGCACGGACCGTCCCGCGCGGCGGCGGCCTACCAGCCCGGCATCCAGGAGCACCTTGAGGTGACGGCCCACCGAGCCCAGCCCCTGGCCCGTCAGCGCCACCAGGTGAGTGGTGCTCATCGGGCTGTCCAGGAGCATCAGGACGCTCGCCCGTCCGGCACCGAGCAGCCTGGCCAACGCCTCGGGAGCAGCCGCACGCTCCGCCCCCGCGAGTGAGCCCGAGCACGGGTACACCACCGCGTTGCGGAGCACCGTGCCGCGGGATCCGGCCCGGTCCGTGGAGATCCAGCCCTTGCCCGGAGTGACCGGCACGAACAGCAGCTGCGCTCCCGCCAGCCGCCGGGGCGGCAGGTCGCGGGCGTTGACCTGCAGCCGGTTGCCGCCCAGCCACCTCATCTCCGGATGGATGTCGTCCAACGCCGCCGCCCAGCCCGACCGGCTCAGACGGCCCGTACGAGCGACCACATCGGCCTCCATGACGCGTCGCCGCCGCAGCCAGTCGGGCGCCACGGTCTCCCGCCACACCCACTCCAGCAGATCGGCGAGGCGATCCGGCAGGCCGGGGCCGAGCAGCGGACCCGGCAGCGGTCCACGGTGAGCGGTCTCCAGGTCGGTGCGCGCGGTGCCGTCCGGTGTCTCACGGATTTGTTCGAGCTCGGCGTAGAACTCCCCACCATCCGGTGCCTCGACCTCGCGGGACGGCACCGGCGTCAGGAAGTCGGCGGTCCACCGGTGCCTGCCGAGCGCGACGGGCACCAGCAGAGCGGTCACCGGATCGGCGGCCAGCCGCTCCCGGTAGGCGGGGCCGTGGCTGTCCAGCCAGCGGCGCTCGGCCGGGTGCGCGGGCGAGTTCCCCTCCAGGACCATCAGGCTCGCCGTCGTCTCGCAGAGGGGCGACACGACGAACCGGCTGCTCGCGAGCGTGTCCGCGTTGACTTCCCACCAGCCCAACGGTTTCGCCTCCCCGCGAAACATTACCGTCGCGTCCGGCGGCCTGCCGACACTGCGACCATGCGCACGTACCAGGAGGTCTTCAGGACCCCGGAGTTCACCCCGCTGTTCGCTTCCTTCGCCTCACACGTGGCTGCCCAGACGGTGAGCGGGACCGCCGTGGGGACGCTCGTCTACGGTGCGACCGGCTCGCCGCTCCTCGCCGCCCTCAGCATGTTCGGCCCGTCGGTGATGCAGATGATCGGCGCGAGTGTCCTGCTGTCGGCGGTGGACCGCCTGCCCCCGCGCACCGCGACCGTCGGCCTGGCGCTCTTCTTCGCCCTGGTCACCACTGTTCTGGCCCTGCCCGGACTGTCCATGGGCACGCTCTTCGTGATCTTGTCGGTGCAGGGCATGCTCGGCTCGGTCGGCGGTGGAGTGCGCCTCGGACTGCTCACCGAGATCCTTCCCACGGAGGGCTACGTGCTCGGCCGTTCGGTGCTCAACATGTGCGCGGGGACCCTGCAGATCGGCGGATACGCACTCGGCGGCGTACTCGTCCACGTCCTGGCGCCGCGCGGCGCCCTGCTCACCGGCGCCGCCCTCTTCCTCGTCTCCGCGGCCGTCGCCCGCATCGGCCTCGCGGGCAGGCCGCCGCGCGCACAGGGCCGCCCGTCCGCGCGCGAGACCTGGCGGACCAACGCGCGCCTGTGGGCGTCGGGGCCGCGGCGCCGCATCTATCTCGCCCTGTGGGTGCCGAACGGACTCGTCGTCGGCTGCGAGTCGCTCTTCGTCCCCTACGCACCCCGGCACGCGGGGTTCCTCTTCGCCTTCGCCGCGCTCGGCATGCTGGCGGGCGACACCCTGACCGGCCGCATCCTGCCCCGTAACCGGCGTGACGGACTCGGGGCGCCACCCCTGCTCCTGCTGCTGGCCGCCCCGTATCTGATCTTCTTCCTGCACCCGTCACTGCCTGTGGCGCTCGCCGCCGTGGCCCTGGGGTCGGTCGGCTTCTCCGCCAGCCTGCTGCTCCAGGAACGCCTGATGGCCCTGGTCCCGGGGGAGCTGAGGGGGCACGCCTTCGGGCTGCACCACTCAGGCATGTTCACCATGCAGGGCCTCGCCTCGGCGGTCGCCGGCGGCATCGCGCAGCTCACCTCACCCGCGACGGCCATGACCGTGATGGCCGCCGCCTCCGCGGCGGTCACCCTGGCCCTGACCCCCGGTCTCCGACGCCTGAGCGGCGCGCGGGACGGAGCCGACGCCGAGCGCGAACCTCCGCCCGGGGAAGCCAAGTTGAGCGCCTGAGCAGGAGCGCGACGGCCGGCTGACTGGCATGGTGCAGATGGGGTGTTCACGTTGAGCGACCGGCGGGACGGCTGCCGCGCGCAGGCGTTCACTGCCCTCCGAGTCTGAGCACGACAGCGACGTACAGGCTCACGGATACCGTCAGTGCCAGAAACGCGAGAACCGTGTGGACGACGAGCCTTCCGCCCGGGGCAGGGGCCAGATGTGCCCGGGCCGCTCGACTGACCCGGGGCCCCGCAGCACCCTGCGTGGTGTACGCGTCCGCCTTCTCGATCGCCCGGTGTAGCTTCCTGCGGCTTCTCTCGGTGGTGACTCCCAGGCGCACGCCATGGGTGTCGCGAACCATCAAGGTGCGGTATGCGCCACCGTACGAAAAGGTGGTCAGGAGCCGCACCGTGGCGAGACTGTTCAGGTCGACGGACCGTTCGCCGGTCAGGGTGCGCGCTATCAGACGGGACGACGAGTGCCGGAACGGTGCCTGCTCCTCGAATAGTGCGGGGAGCAGGACGAAGCCGACGATCACGGCCGGCAGGCCGAGCACGATCGGAGTGCCTTCGGGTACTGCCCCCGTCCGGGCCGGCGCGTAGGCGGCCAAGGGCAGGAGCAGGACAGTCATTGCCAGACCCGTCCCCACGCGCGCACGGGCCACGCTGCGAGCCGTGGTGGCTTGCACTGAACACCTCCCCTCCCGCAACAGGCACCATCATGCGCGCGCGGTGGGCCGCGCCGCATTGCCGGGGCCCGGCAGTCTTCGGCTCGGGACACGTCAGGGGCACGGCCTACCGGTAGCGGCGCTGATTCCCCGGTCGCCCTGTGCCAGCAACTTCCGGGGGTAACAGGGCGCCGCCGCACGGCTGTTAAAGTCACGGACCGACGAAGGGGGGCCGCCCATGGCCAAGGTCAACATCAGTCTGGACGCCGAACTGGTGGTGGAGGTGATGGTCCTGGCAGGGGTCGGATCTCCCCAGGACGCCGTCGAAGCGGTCGTGCGCGACTACATCGCCCGGGGGCACCGCACCGAGACACGCACCGAGCGCACGGACCAGAGCCTGCGCGAAGTCGCGGTCAAGCCGCAGGAACCACAAGCCTGACCGGTGAGCGGGCGCGTGGGTGGCGCTAGCCGGTGACGTCACTCATGTCGAGCACCTCTGCCGACGCCGGCGGCCGGATGTCCAGCGGCTCGTCGAAATCGCTGAACGACGTGGTGGTGAGCTGCTTCCCGTCCCCACCGCCCTTGTACACGGCCTTCAGCAGATGCGGCTCGCCCTCCGTGGCGACGTAGAAGGTGTACGCCCCTTCCTTGTCCGACGGGTCGGTCACCTTCAGCCCGAGAGCCTCCCGGCCGTCGATGTGGGTCGCCTCGCCCTTCGTCGCCTTGCCGAACGACTCGAACGGCCGGGTGCACTGAGACAGCCCGTCACCCGGCTTCGATCTGGAGACCGGCACCTTCGCCCACACGTTCGGCTTGGCGGCGTCGAGGTCGTTGCCGCTCCAGGCCTCCAAGTAGTCCGTGTCCGGGCGGACGTAGTCCGTCTCGCCGATTCGGATCTGTTCCAGGGTGCCGCTGCGGGAAAAGGTGTTCCGCACCTTGCACCGGTTCTTCAGGTCGGTCGTCATCTGCCAGGTCACCGTGTCGTCGCCGACCTCGTTGGTGATCTCGATGGTGAGGGATCTCAGCTCGCCCATCCTGGTGTTGGCCTCGTCGAGCATGGCATCGGCCGACTTCTGCGCGGGCTCGTCATCACCGCCCCCGCACCCGACGAGCGCGACCCCGGCCAGCAGAGACGTCAGTGTGATCGCCGTTGTCCTGTATATCGCTCGCACAAATGCCCCCACTGCTCCACCGCGTGCACGACCACGATCATGACCGGCAGTGGGAGCCTAACAACGGCTTCGTGGCAGCCCGGAAGGGCGCCGGTCAGACGGAGCCGAACGCGCCTGACCTGACGCCCGTCACGAAGGCGGTGAAAGAGGCGACGGGCAGGTCCAGGACAGGGCCGCCCGGGTTCTTGGAGTCGCGGACAGGGACCACGCCGTGCTGGACGGCGAAGTTGTCGGCGACCTCGACGCAGGCGCCGCCGTTCGAGCTGTAGGAGGACTTGATCCAACGGGGGGCTTCGGTCGTCACAGGGTGCCCTTTCGCATCTGGTTGATCATGGCTACGGATGCCGCCTGGGGCATCGACTCGCCCTGCAGCTGATGGTAGGCCGTCAATATGGGCAACACGAAGGTTGTTTCCCGCTCGAGTTGGCCTCGTTGAGCGGACTCGGCATAAGACATGAGTGAGCGGTCCGGCATCGTCAGGACGTAGAGAGGGAGATTGAACGGACGACGTGCTCCCATGCTGTACGGCGCGACCTGGAGCACGGTGTTCGGCAGCTCGGCGAAGTCGAGGAGCCTGGCCAGCTGGTCGTCCCAAGCGGCTGGATCGCCGATCGGCCGACGGATACAGCTTTCATCCAGCACTGCCAGCACGAGCGGTGATACGGGGCGGACAAGAGTCGCTTGCCGCTTCGCGACAGTGTGCACCCGTTCCTGAGCCTGTTCGACAGTGATGGCACCGCGCTGGACTTCGCCGTCGGCCAACGCTTCCGCATATGCCGGCGTTTGAAGGAGTCCCGGGATGATTCCGATCTCGAACAGACGGATCTCCGTCGCCCGACCCTCACACCCCACGTACTCCGGGAACCCCTCCAGCAAGGCACCGCCCCGCACGGATCGACACAACTGCTCGAGCGTCTCACCGGTGCCGAGAACCTTGTCGGCTCTCTGCGCGAAACGAAGAGTCGGGGGTTTGCGGTCAGTTTCGACGGCCGAGACATGTGTGCCGGAGTAGCCCGTCTGCCGGGCCAGCTCATCCTGCGTCCATCCACGAGCCTCCCTCAGCCTGCGAAGTCGTTCTCCGAATGCCGCAGATGCCGAGGCAGCAGGGTCGAGTTCCTTGCGATTCAACAACGCCTCCCCAGACTCTTCCTTCGACTTCCACCAGTTGAAGACGTGTCGACTCTAGGGCACGGTGAAGCCTCCCCGTAGCGGAATGGCTACAGAGAGGAGTCGCGCATGCCTGGAACCAGTGGTCTGCGGTGTGGGCAGGAGCCCCCGGACCCCCCGCCCCCCGGCACCCTCGTCGTGGACACCGTCCGTGACGACAGGGTGGGGGAGTTCCGAGGAGTCGCCGGCCCCCACTGGTCTCTGCGCCCGGCCCAGGGCGGTGCCGAGTGGGAGGTGGACCCGGCGTACGTACGCCTCGCGACGCCCATAGAGCGCCTCCGCGCGGAGAACGCGCGATGCAACGCCCGAAGCGAAGGACGTTTCCTGTGAACGGCCAGGATGACGACCCGGTCTCCGCGTTCCCCCTGAAGGCCCCGGAGCCCGTGCCCGGGTGCCACGAGTGCGACCGGCTCGCGAGCGCCGAGAAGCTGGCCGACAAGCAGGCCGACCTGTCCAGGGCGACGGACGAACGGGTCAGGCTCCGGCTGCACCTGGAGGCCGCGCATCCTGTTCCCGAGCCCTTGAACACCGTGACGTGAGTGTGGTCGTGGACCACATCCCGCCGTCCTCCGCTCGAAGCGGGAGCGGAGGACGGCGGGATCGGTCAAACCGTCGGCTCAGGCTCAGGCTCCACAGCCGAAGCCGTAATGGACCTCGATGCTGGTCACCGAGTTGTCGTAGACGAAGTACAGTTCCTGCGTCTTACCCGGCTCGATGATCCAGTTCTCGCCGCGGAAGTTCTCGTCGGTCCACACGCACACGTGCTTGTCGGTGCGGTTCCACAGCGAGCCGGCCCGATCGTTCCACGCCGGGCCGATGTTGCGGTGGTCCACCGCGTCGAGCTGCACGACGCTCCCGGTGAGGCTGTGGCCGTCGAAGAGGCAGACCTTGCCTGCCGAGCAGCCTACGACCCCGTCTTAGGGGTCAGCGGCCGATGCGGATCCCGGACCCGCCAGTACGGCGGTGGCGGCGAGGACTGCTCCCAATGCCGCGGTTCTGACTGCCAGTTTCATGAATGTCCCTTCCGTTGTCACCCGTGGAGCGCGGTCATGGTCCCCACGTCCATCTGTCTTTTCTGAGGGCGTTCGGGCATAGGGAGGTTCCCCCGCACGTGTGGTTCGCGAGGATGACGCTGATCACATCTCCCTCCGAGCCGACACCAGGTACGCCGGAGGGGCGGGACGCGCGATGCGTCCCGCCCCTCCCGATCGTCGTACGTCCCTACTTCACCGGGGTGAAGTCGCGTGCCCCGATGAAGTCGGGCCGGCGGATCGGAGCCGCGAAGGGCTCCTGCGCCGTGTTCTCCACGCTGTTGAACACGATGAAGACGTTGCTGCGCGCGTACGGGGTGATGTTGTCGCCCGATCCGTGCATCGCGTTGCAGTCGAACCAGGTCGCCGAACCGGCCTTGCCCGTGAAGAGCTTGATGCCGTGCCGGTCGGCCATCTTCGTCAGCGCCTCGTCGGACGGGGTGCCGGCGTCCTGCATCTGCAGGGACTTCTTGTAGTTGTCCTTCGGCGTCTCGCCCGCGCAGCCCAGGAACGACTTGTGCGAGCCGGGCATGATCATCAGCCCGCCGTTGGTGTCGTAGTTCTCGGTCAGCGCGATCGAGACGGACACGGTCCGCATGTTCGGCAGACCGTCCTCGGCGTGCCAGGTCTCGAAGTCGGAGTGCCAGTAGAAGCCCGAGGCGCCGAAGCCCGGCTTCACGTTGATCCGTGACTGGTGGACGTACACGTCGGAACCGAGGATCTGGCGGGCGCGGCCCACCACACGCTCGTCCCGCACCAGCTTCGCGAAGACCTCGCTGAGCTTGTGGACCTCGAAGACGGACCGCACGCTCTGGGACTGCGGCTCGATGATCGAGCGCTCGTCGGCGCGGACCGCGGGGTCGGCGATCAGCCGGTCCAGCTCGGCGTGGTAGCCCGTCACCTCGTCCGGCGTGATGAGCTGGTCGATGGCGAGGAAGCCGTCGTGCTCGAAGGACTGGAGGTCCTTCGCGGCGATCGGACCCGGCGCGCCCGGCGCGGACCAGATGACCGGGTCCTGGCGGGGAGTGGTCATCTCGGCGGCGCCGCGCGAGGGGTACAGGTCGGCGCGTACATCGGTGGTCATGGTTCAGCCCTCCTCTGTCAGCAGCGGGTACACACCGTTCTCGTCATGGTCCTCCCGTCCGGTGACAGGAGGATTGAAGACGCATACGCAGCGGAAGTCGGTCTTGGGCCGCAGCGTGTGGTGCTCGTGCCCGTTCAGCAGGTACATCGTCCCGGGAGAGATCCAGTGCTTCTCGCCGGTCTCGTCGTTGGTGAGCTCGGCCTCACCCTCGGTGCACAGAACGGCCTCGATGTGGTTGGCGTACCACATCGACGTCTCCGTGCCCGCGTACAGCACGGTCTCGTGGAGCGAGAAGCCCACCTTCTCCTTGGCGAGCACGATGCGCTTGCTCTCCCAGGTACCTGAGGCGGACTTGATGTGCCGGTCGGTGTTCTCGATGTCACTGAAAGATCGGACGATCACGGTGGGATGGTGCCTTTCTCTTCTGTGTCCTGCTCTGTGTGCCCTGGGCGGGGGAGTGGCCCCGCTCAGGCGGTCTCGCGGACGGACCGGGCCAGCGTGCGCAGGCCCTCGTCCAGCTCATCGGGGGTGATGGTCAGCGGCGGGAGCAGCTTCACGACCTCGGACTGGGGGCCGGAGGTCTCCAGCAGCAGGCCCAGCTCGAAGGCGCGTGCGCAGACCGCAGAGGCACGCGCGGGGTCGGTGAACTCCAGGCCCCAGACCAGGCCGCGGCCACGGAAATGCGCGGTCGGCTCCTCGGCGCAGATCGCCAGCATCGTCTGCTCCACCTGCTCGCCGCGGGCGAGGGTCTGCTTCTCCATCTGGCCGTCGGCCCAGTAGGCGTCGAGCGTGGCGGCGGCGGTGACGAAGGCCGGGTTGTTGCCACGGAACGTGCCGTTGTGCTCGCCCGGCTCCCAGATGTCCAGCTCGCCCTTGAAGAGGCAGAGGGACATCGGCATGCCGTAGCCGCTGATGGACTTCGACAGCGTGACGATGTCCGGGACGATGCCGGCCTCCTCGAAGGAGAAGAAGCCACCGGTCCGGCCGCAGCCCATCTGGATGTCGTCGACGATCAGGAGCATGTCCTGCCGGTGGCACAGCTCCTGCAGCGCGCGGAGCCACTCGGCGCGGGCGACGTTGATTCCGCCCTCACCCTGCACGGTCTCCACGATCACGGCGGCGGGCTTGTTCAGGCCGGAACCCTGGTCCTCCAGGAGCCGCTCGAACCAGAGGAAGTCGGGAACCGTCCCGTCGAAGTAGTTGTCGAACGGCATCGGGGTGCCGTGCACCAGCGGGATGCCGGCGCCGGCCCGCTTGAAGGCGTTGCCGGTCACGGCGAGCGAACCCAGCGACATGCCGTGGAAGGCGTTGGTGAACGAGACGACGGACTCGCGGCCCTTGACCTTGCGGGCGAGCTTCAGCGCGGCCTCGACGGCGTTCGTGCCGGTCGGGCCGGGGAACATCACCTTGTAGGGCAGGTCGCGGGGGCGCAGGATCACGTTCTCGAAGGTTTCGAGGAAGGCCCGTTTGGCCGTCGTGGCCATGTCCAGGCCGTGGGTGATGCCGTCGCGCTCGATGTAGTCGATCAGCGCGCGTTTCAGCACCGGGTTGTTGTGGCCGTAGTTGAGGGACCCGGCACCGGCGAAGAAGTCCAGGTAGGAGTGTCCGTCCTCGTCGGTGAGCCGGGCGCCCTGCGCGCGGTCGAAGACCGCGGGCCAACCGCGGCAGTAGCTCCGTACCTCCGACTCCAGGGTCTCGAAGACACTCAGGGCGGGCGGGGTGATGGTCACAGCTGATCTCCTGCTCGAGGGGGTGTGACGGGCGGCGGGTCAGGCATGCCCGGGAAGCCGCGCCCGGGCGGGGCGCGGAGGGGCGCTGGGAGGCCTAGAACGGACCGATGCGGTAGAGCACTTCCGGCAGGTGCGTTCCCTCGGGGAACAGGGCACCGTCGAAGAGCACCTCGCGCTCCAGTGGCGCGTCGTGACGCTGCGCGAACGACGTGAAGAGCCGGTCGGAGGCGGTGTTGTCCGGAGTGACGGTCGTCTCGACCGATGCCAGGCCCTGCTCGGAGGCGACGCGGGTGGTCAGCGCGTCCAGCAGTGTGGCGGCCAGTCCCTTGCCGCGGTGAGCCGCGTCGACGGCCACCTGCCAGACGACGAGCGTCTGGGGGCGGTCGGGGCGGATGTAGCCGGTCACGAAGGCGATCGGGTCGCCGTTCTCGTCGCGGGCGACCACGGAGGTCGCCGCGAAGTCACGGCACCACAGCAGGTAGCTGTACGAGGAGTTGAGGTCCAGGACCTCGGAGTCGCGGGCGATGCGCCAGATCGCGGCTCCGTCCTCCACTCGCGGGGTGTCGATTCTGAGGAATTCGCTTCGGGCACGTGCAAAATCTGCTGGTGCGGCGGTCATGCGAATTGAATTTACCCAGCAAAAATCGAAATTGCATCGCCGTGAGGGGTTGGGTGAACGGCATCGCTGTGTTATCACGCGGGCGCGGGCCGGGCTCAACCAGGAGGATTTTTGGGGCTATATGTCCTGTATTTTTCGGGCAAAACGCCCTCGCTGTGGGGTCGGTCACATATCTGTAACTCTCGTGACACCTGTTCGGATTGCATGGATGTATCCGCGGAGAACTGGGGTGTTTAGGCATGAGGAACGGGGGAAGAAGAATGTGGGGAGCTGCTTCCGAAAAAGCAGCTCCCCTTTGTGATCCGATTGTGCGACGAATCAGTCGGTCGAATCGGATGGGAATTAAATTCAGTTGTCCGGCCACGTTTCCGCGACGGCTTCGCGGGCAGCAGTGATATCGGTTGCCCGGCCCGCGTCGGACAGGGCCGCACCCAGGGCGGTCAGCGAGGACAGCACCGCGCCCCGCGACGCGTCCACGCCGTAGTGGTTGACGCGGATCATCTCCCTGGACAGTGCCCCTCCGCCCGCGATCAGCGGCAGCGACGGGTCGGCCGCGAGAGCCCGGCCGACCAGTGCCGCGGCGTCGAGTTCCGCGGGTACGCGCAGCGTCGTGGCGACCGGTGCCGCGTCACGGGCGTCATGGACGTACGGCTGCAGGCCACCTCCGAGCGCCGTGGCACCCGCCCGGGTCGCCGCGGCCGCCTTCGCGTGCCGTGCCATGACGCTGTCCGCGCCGTCCGCCTCGATCCGCTCCAGGCACGCGTCGAGCGCCAGCATCTCCAGCTGGGCGGGGGCGTGCGGCAGAGCCCTGCGGCCCCCGTCGATCCAGCGGGCCTTCCAGTCCAGCAGTGACAGGTACGACTGGCGCGGGGCCTGCGGGTTGGCGGCCATCCGCTCCCACGCCCGCGCGCTCACCGACACCGCGGACACCCCGGCCGGACCGCCCATGGCCTTCTGCGCGCCGATGACACACAGGTCCACGCCCCAGGCGTCCACCAGCAGCGGTTCCGCGCCCACCGATGCCACCGCGTCCACCATGAAGAGGGCACCGTGCGCCCGGACCACCTCGCCGATCTCCGCGACCGGGTTGGTGTTGCCCGTCGCCGCCTCGGCGTGGACGAGTGAGACGAAGTCGATCCCGGGGTGTTCGGCCAGCGCCCGCTCCACCTGCTCGGCGGTGACCGCCGAGTGGAACGGCACCGCGAGGTCGACGACCTCGGCACCGCAGTCACGCAGCCAGCCGCCGAAGGTCTGGCCGTACGGACCGGTGACGACGTTCAGCGCGGTCGAACCGGGCAGCGCGCCGCCCCGGATGCAGGCTTCGAGGGGCAGCAGCGCCTCGCCCTGCATGATGACGACGTCCTGCTCGGTGGCGAGGAGGCCGGCCACCCGCCGCTCGATCGCCGCGAAATGCGCGGCGGTGAGCGGGGCGAGGTCGAGGAACGGGTGCGTCACGGTGGTGCTCTCTTCGGGTCGGCCGGTGCGCGGTCAGCGCCTGCGTCGAGGGTACTAAGCGCCCCTCCAGCCCTTGGGGGGCCGCCTCGTACAGTGCTGTGCATGAGTGATCACGAGGTGGCGCCGGTACTGCGGATCGACGGGCGGGTGCTCGTCGGACCCGACGAGGTGAGGGACGGACTCTGGGCGGTCGACGGACGGATCACCTACGAGCGGCCGCCGGGCGCGGACGACGCGGTGACGCTCACCGGATGGGTGCTGCCCGGCCTCGTCGACGCGCACTGTCATGTCGGGCTGGGGCACCAGGGACCCGTGGACGCGGCGACCAGCGAGAAGCAGGCCCTAGCGGACCGGGAGGCCGGGACGCTGCTCATCCGGGACGCCGGGTCGCCCTCCGACACCCGGTGGGTGGACGGGCGCGAGGATCTGCCGAAGATCATCAGAGCGGGACGGCACATCGCGAGGACCCGTCGTTACATCCGCAATTTCGCCCATGAGATCGAGCCCGGCGACCTCGTCGCCTACGTCGCCCGCGAGGCGAGGCGCGGCGACGGCTGGGTGAAGCTGGTGGGCGACTGGATCGACCGGGACGCCGGCGACCTGGCCGCCTGCTGGCCACGCGGCGAGGTCGAGGCCGCGATCGCCGAGGCGCACCGGCTGGGCGCCCGGGTCACCGCCCACTGCTTCGCCGAGGACGCGCTCCGGGACCTGGTGGAGGCCGGGATCGACTGCGTCGAGCACGCGACGGGGCTGACCGAGGACACGATCCCGCTGTTCGCGGAGCGCGGTGTGGCGATCGTGCCGACGCTGGTCAACATCGCCACCTTCCCCGGCCTCGCGGCAGGCGGCGAGGCCAGATACCCCCGCTGGTCCGCCCACATGCGGCGGCTCCACGCGGCGCGGTACGACACGGTGCGCGCGGCGTACGAGGCGGGAATCCCGGTCTTCACCGGCACGGACGCCGGCGGGTCGCTGGCCCACGGACTGATCGCGGAGGAGGTCGCCGAACTGGTGAAGGCAGGCATCCCGCCCCTCGACGCGCTCTCCGCGACGGCCTGGGGCGCACGGCGATGGCTCGGCCGGCCGGTGCTGGAGGAGGGGGCCCCGGCAGACCTGGTGATGTACGACGAGGACCCGAGGGCGGACGTACGGGTGCTGGCCTCGCCGCGCAGGGTGGTGCTCAACGGGCGGGTGACGGGCTGACCGCCGGTTGACCTCGTGAGGGGTGCCGTGTTGACCGGAGGTGACTCCGGGCGCCGCCACTCGTTGAGGCAGCTCACTGCGCCGTCGTGGTGCCCGTCATGCGCCTACGCGGCCAGTGGAACGGGTGATTCCAAGGAACTCCTGTGCCGGTGGATTCGAATGTGCACACGGAAACCCCTCTTTGGGGTGAACTAGCGGAAGGTATCCGTCAGTTCACCCGGAGTGCGTAAAGATTCACGGAGTCGAGGCCACCGGTGCCCGCGATGTCCCCCATCGGACGGCGCACCGGTGGCTCCATGTCTCTTGTGGGGGTTCCACCATCTTGAACAGCAACACCTTCCGTTCGGCCGCCCTGGCGTTCGCCGCGGCTCCCGTCGCACTGCTCGTCGCCGTCCCCGCGCACGCAGCCACCGCGACGTCCCCGGCCACCCCGGCCGGCGGCCACGGAAAGGCGAGCGCGGTCGTACTGCGCGCCGGGCTCGACGTCTCACTCCTGAACAAGTCGGTCCAGGTGCCGCTCAAGGCCACGCTCAACGAGGTCCACGCCCCGGCGAGCGCGGAGAAGACCGCGCTCAGCGTGGAGCTCGACGGTGTCGAGCAGGGCCGCCCCGTCCACGTACTGAAGGCCGATGTGGCCACGGCGGACGCCACGGTGGACGCGCACAGGGCCGAGGGATACTCCAACCTCGCCGAAGCGCGGGTCCATGTACCGGGGCTGCCGCTGCTCTCGCTGATCGAGGTCGGGAAGGTCACCTCCAAGGCGGTGTGCGAGGTGGGCCACGAGCCCGTCGCGGAGTCCAACGTGCTCGGGCATGTGACGGTGCTCGGGAAGAGGACCACCCTCACCTCGGGCGGCACGACCGCGGTCGAGGTACCGGGCGTCGGTGAGGTGACGCTCGACCTGTCGAAGACCGCGACGACCACACGGACGGCGGCCGCGACGGCGCTGCGGCTGCAGGTGTCCGTGAACCCGCTCGACCTGAACGTCGCGGAGGTGGAGGGCGAGGTCACCCTGGCCGAAGCGACGTGCGAGACGCCCGCGGGCGACGGCAACGGCGGTTCGACGGGCGGCTCCGGTGACACGGGCGGCTCAGGTGACACCGGTGGTTCCGGTGACACCGGTGACGAGGCGGACCCCGCCGACGTGAAGCCCCAGACCGGATCCGACCCGGTGCAGGCCTCCGGCTCCGGTGACCTCGCCGAGACCGGTGGCAGCTCCTCCACCCCGTACATCGCAGGCGCCGCCGCCGTCCTGCTGGCGGTCGGCGCCGGCGCCACGGTCCTCGCCCGCAGGCGCGCCCGAGGCTGAGCACCCTCCCCGGAGAGCCGTCAGCCGACGGCTCTCCGGGGCAGTCCCTGCAGGGCCAGATCGAGCGCCTGGAGGAACCTGTTGGTCGTCACCCGGTCGCGTACGGCGAGGCGCAGCCACTCGTTGCCCAGCCCGGGGAAGGTGTCCCCGCGCCGCGCCGCGAAGCCGCGTGAGCGCAGCAGCTCCCGGACCTCGTCCGCCCGTTCCAGCCGCAGCAGCACGAACGGCCCGGCCGCCGGCTCCACCACCCGTACCTCGCTGAACTCCGCGAGCCCGGCCAGCAGATGCGCCCGGTCCACCACGACCCGGTCCGCCGCGTCCGCCGCCTCGACCAGCGCACGAGGCTCCATGCACGCCTCGGCCGCCGCGAGGGCGGGGGAGGACACCGGCCACAACGGCTGCGCCTCCTGGAGCACCGCGACCGTGGCCGGGTCGGCCAGCACGTAACCGATGCGCAGCCCCGCCAGCCCCCAGGTCTTGGTGAGGCTCCGCAGCACCACCAGCCCGGGGACGTCCGTACGCCCGCACAGCGCCTCACGCTCACCCGGTACGGCGTCCATGAACGCCTCGTCGACCACCAGCGTCCGCCCGGGCCGCGCCAGTTGCTCCAGCACGCCCGCGGGGTGCAGCACCGACGTCGGGTTGGTCGGGTTGCCGACCACCACCAGGTCCGCGTCCTCCGGTACCGCCGCCGGATCGAGCCGGAAGCCGTCCTCCGGCCGCAGCACCACCCGCCCGACCTCGTGCCCCGCCGCCCGCAGGGCCGCCTCGGGCTCGGTGAACTGCGGATGCACGACGACCGGCCGCCGGGCGGGCAGCGCTCTCGCGATCAGGACGAACGCCTCGGCCGCGCCCGCCGTCAGCAGCACTCTCTCCTCGGGCAGCCCGTGCCGTCCGGCGACCGCGGTCCGGGCCTGCCGCCCGTCCGGGTAGGCGGCCAGCGATCCCAGCGACGCCGCTATCCGCTGCCGCAGCCAGTCCGGGGGTGTGCCGGTCCGTACGTTGACGGCGAGATCGGTCAGGTCCAGGCCGCGTACTTCCGCGTCGCCGTGGTGCCGCAGATCGGGCCCGGCGCTCTCGATGTGCTTCGTGGGGGGCAGCATGGCAGCAATGGTGAACGGCTCGGGGCGATTCGTCGATGCCGAGGGGCCTACGGGACCGCTCCGGCGGGCCACCGCACACGTCGCGGAAGCCGACTTCCGCTTCGGAACCACCAGTTCACCCCCGCCCATGAGCGCCGCGGCCTCCGCCACCGACCCGGTGGCCACCGCCTCACGCGGTGCAGCCGACGGATGCGGCACCGGGACCTCCGCCAGCTCCCCGGCCGTGTACGACCGCACGGGCACCCCCAGACGCTCCGCCGCGCCGACGATGCCCGGCTCGTCCGCCCTGGTGTCGAGCGTCGCCAGCCCGACCACGTCACCGGTCCCCGCTCCGGCCTCCTGGAGCGCCCCGCTGATCAGCCCGAGCACCTCCTCGGCCGGGACGCCGCGACGGGCACCGACACCGACGACGAGCCCGGCTCGGGTCATGGGAGAAGTCCTTTCAGCGGGGTCGTGAGGGGACACGCCAACACGGCCGTGAGGTGCGCGGAGCGGGGTCGATCCGCTAGCAAGGGCCCATGGCGGTATTCGTCGCGCTCGGCGCGTTCCTGATGACCCTGGTGGGCGGCTGGGTCGCCCAGCGCGTCAGCGACCGCCGCCACCTCGTGCTCGGCTTCGCCGGCGGACTGATGCTGGGCGTCGTCGGTCTCGACCTGCTGCCCGAGGCGGTGGAGGCCGCGGGCGGCGTGGTGTTCGGCGTACCCGCCGCCCTGCTGCTCTTCGTGGGCGGGTTCCTGACGGCCCATCTCGTGGAGCGTTCGCTGGCCGTACGCCAGGCGGCACACGGGGCGGGCGAGGAACGGGTGCCACAGGTCGGGCTGACGGCGGCCGCCGCGATGGTGGGCCACAGCCTGATGGACGGCATCGCGCTCGGCGCCGCCTTCCAGATCGGCGGTGGCATGGGAGCCGCCGTCGCGCTCGCCGTCATCACCCACGACTTCGCCGACGGCTTCAACACGTACACGATCACCAGCCTCTACGGAAACGCCCGCCGCAAGGCGCTGATGATGCTCTTCGCGGACGCCCTGGCCCCGATCGTCGGCGCCGCGACCACCCTGCTGTTCACCCTTCCGGAGGAACTGCTCGGCTGTTATCTCGGCTTCTTCGGCGGGGCGCTCCTCTACCTCGCCGCCGCCGAGATCCTCCCCGAGGCGCACCACGACCACCCGGCCCGCTCCACCCTGCTGTGCACGGTGGCGGGGGTGGGCTTCATCTGGCTGGTGGTCGGCATCGCGGAATGACGTCGTCCCGGGCGCCGCTCCACGGGAGCGGAGTGACGTCATCCCCGGCACTGCTCCACGAAGCGCCGGGCCACCCCGGGCTCCGCCGCCCAGTGGGTGTGCAGATAGCTCGCGTGCACGCCACCCTGCACGAAGCCCTCCACCCGCCGCTCCGGCTGGTGGAGACCCCAGGCGGGCGTCGCACCGGCGCCGGGCTCCAGCACCGTCCGGTGGAACTCGTGGCCGCGCAGCCGCGTCCCGGCCACGGCCAGCACGCTGTCCGACACGGCCACCGCCTGCCGGTAGCCGAGCGTCAGCCGCTCCGACATCCGCGCCGAGGCGTCCAGCACCCCGCACATCGGCCGGCCGTCCAGCTCACGGGCCAGATACAGCAGCCCCGCGCACTCCGCCGCCACCGGGGCACCGGACCGGGCCAGTCCGGTCACCGCCCGGCGCAGCGGCTCGTTCGCGGACAGCTCCGGGGCGTACACCTCGGGGAAGCCGCCGCCGATGACCAGGCCCGCCGTGCCCGTGGGCAGCTTCTCGTCGCGCAGCGGATCGAAGACGACCACCTCCGCGCCCGCCGCAGTCAGCAGCTCGGCGTGCTCCGCGTACGCGAAGGTGAACGCCGCGCCGCCTGCCACGGCCACCACCGGCCGGGACCCCTCCAGCGGGCGCGGCTCCGGCTCCCACGCCTCGTCGGGCAGGGCGGGCGCCGAACGGGCCAGCGCCAGCAGGGCGTCCAGATCACAGCCCTCCCGCACCCGCTCACCCATCGCCCGTACGGCGTCGAGGGCGTCGGCCTGCCGCTCGGCCACCGGGACGAGCCCCAGGTGGCGTGAGGGCGTCGCCACCTGCGGCGCCCGCCGCAGCACCCCGAGCACCGGCAGCCCGGACTCGTCCAGCGCCTCCCGGAGCAGCGCCTCGTGACGGTCGGAGGCCACCTTGTTCAGGATCACCCCGCCGATCCGCACCTCCGGGTCCCAGGAGGCGAAACCGTGCACGAGGGCAGCGACCGAACGCGACTGCGAGGACGCGTCGACCACCAGCACGACGGGGGCCCGCAACAGCTTGGACACCTGGGCGGTCGAGGCGAGTTCACCCTGCCCCGAGGCCCCGTCGTACAGCCCCATCACGCCTTCGACGACGGCCAGGTCGCAGCCGCTCGCCCCGTGTGTGAACAGCGGGGCGATCAGACCCGGCCCGCACATGTACGCGTCGAGGTTGCGCCCGGGGCGGCCGGTGGCCAGGGCGTGGTAGCCCGGGTCGATGTAGTCCGGCCCCACCTTGTGCGGGGACACCGCGAGGTCACGCCCCGCGAAGGCCGCCATCAGGCCCGTGGCGACCGTGGTCTTGCCGCTGCCCGACGCCGGTGCGGCGATGACCAGTCGGGGAACACTCACCACTCGATGCCTCTCTGGCCCTTCTGACCGGCGTCCATCGGGTGCTTGACCTTCGACATGTCGGTCACCAGGTCGGCGGCCTCGATCAGCTTCTGCGGGGCGTTCCGGCCCGTGATCACCACGTGCTGCGTGCCCGGACGGTCCCGCATCACCTCGACGACCTCGTCGGTGTCGATCCAGCCCCAGTGCATCGGGTAGGCGAACTCGTCGAGCACGTACAGCTTGTACGTCTCCGCCGCCAGGTCACGCTTGACCTGCTCCCAGCCCTCGCGGGCCTTCTCCTCGTTGTCGGAGTTGTCACCGTGAATGCCCCGCTGGACCCACGACCAGCCCTCGCCCATCTTGTGCCAGTCGACGGTGCCGCCCTCGCCGCTCGCCCCGAGCACCTTCAGCGCGTTCTCCTCGCCGACCTTCCACTTCGCCGACTTCACGAACTGGAACACCCCGATCGGCCACCCCTGGTTCCAGGCCCGCAGCGCCAGCCCGAAGGCCGCCGTCGACTTGCCCTTGCCGATGCCCGTGTGGACGAACAGCAGCGGACGGTTACGCCGCTGACGTGTCGTCAGTCCGTCGTCCGGTACCGATACCGGCTGTCCCTGTGGCATTAAGCGGCCCTCCCGGCAGCAGTGATGTCCTTGACCAGCCCGGCGATCGAGTCGGCGCGCAGCTCGTCGAGCGTGACGGCGCTGCCCCCCAGATCCCGTGCGAGCTGTGCGGCGAGACCGAGGCGTACGAACCCCGACTCGCAGTCCACGACGACGGAAGCGGTCCCCTCGGAGGCGTGCAGCCGCCCGGCCCGCGCCGCCAGCGCCACCGGGTCGACGCCCCCGGTCGCCCGTCCGTCCGTCACCACCACGAGCAGCGGGCGGCGCGACGGATCGCGCAGCCGCTCCACCCGCAGCACGTCGTGCGCCCTGAGCAGTCCGGCGGCCAGCGGGGTGCGACCGCCGGTCGGCAGCGACTCCAGCCGTGCGGCGGCCGCGTCCACCGACGAGGTGGGCGGCAGCGCCACCTCGGCGTCCTTGCCCCGGAAGGTGACCAGGCCGACCTTGTCACGCCGCTGGTAGGCGTCCAGCAGCAGCGACATGACCGCGCCCTTGACGGCGGCCATCCGCTGCCGGGCCGCCATCGACCCGGAGGCGTCCACGACGAACAGCACCAGATTGCCCTCGCGCCCCTCCCGGGTCGCCTGCCGCAGGTCGTCACGGCGTACGACGAGTCCTCGCCCCGACCGCCCGCGCGCCCGCTGGTGCGGCGCCGCCGCCTGTACGGTCGCCGCCAGGTGCAGTTTCGTCAGCGCACCCTCGGGCCGGCGCGACCCGGTGGTCCGGCCGTGCTCGGTACGCGCCCGGGAGCGCCGCCCGGCGGCGCCCTCGCCGAGTCCGGGCACGCTCAGCATCTTCGTGCGGAACGGCTCGCCGGCCCGCACGGGCTGCTGCTCCCCGGCGCCGCCGCCCGGCGCGGGCGCGTCGCCGCTCCCCGCATCGTCACGGCCGGGCGTGTCCGTGCCCCCGCCGTCGTCGGGGCCGGGCGTGTCCGCGCCGCCGTCGTCGGGGCCGCCGCCCTGCGGGGGTACGCCGCCGCCGGGACCATCGGGGTCCGGGTCGTCGTCGCCCCCGCCGTTCTCGTCCGCGGCGTCCTGGAGGGCCTCGTCCAGCTTGTCCTCGTCCAGGCCGGGCGCGTCGAACGGGTTGCGCCGACGCCGGTGGGGGAGTGCCAGGAGCGCGGCCTGCCGTACGTCGTCCGCGACGACCTCCTCGCGGCCCGCCCACGCGGCCAGCGCCGTCGCGGTGCGCGCCATGACGATGTCGGCGCGCATCCCGTCGACCTCGAACGCCGCGCACGTCGCCGCGATCTGCCGCAGCACGCCGTCGCCGAGCACCACCCGGGGGAGCAGGGCGCGCGCGGCGGCGATCCGCTCACGCAGCGAGGCCTCCTCGTCGGCCCACCGTGCGGCGAAGGCGGCCGGATCGTCGTCGTAGGCGAGCCTGCGGCGTACGACCTCGACGCGCAGGTCCGTGTCACGCGAGGCGGCCACCTCGACGGTCAGCCCGAAGCGGTCCAGCAGTTGGGGGCGGAGCTCGCCCTCCTCCGGGTTCATCGTCCCGACCAGCAGGAAGCGTGCCGCGTGACGGACGGAGACACCTTCGCGCTCGACGTACGAGGCACCCATGGCCGCCGCGTCCAGCAGCAGGTCCACCAGGTGGTCATGGAGGAGGTTGACCTCGTCGACGTACAGGATCCCGCGATGGGCGTCGGCGAGGAGGCCCGGCTCGAAAGCCTTCACGCCCTCCGAGAGGGCCCGTTCGATGTCGAGCGCGCCGACCAGCCGGTCCTCCGACGCTCCGACCGGAAGCTCCACGGTCCGTGCCGGGCGCGACACGCCCGTACCCGTCCCGTGCGGTCCGTCGGGACACGCCGGATCGGGCGCACCGGGGTCGCACGAGAAGCGGCACCCCGCCACGACCGTGACCTCGGGCATGAGCGCGGCGAGCGCCCGTACGGCGGTGGACTTGGCGGTCCCTTTCTCACCCCGGACCAGGACCCCGCCGACGGCGGGACTGACGGCGTTGAGCAGGAGACCGAGCCGCAGGTCGTCCTGCCCGACGATGGCGGTGAAGGGATAGGGCGTGTTCACGGGGCCTCCTCTGTAACGACCACACCTGCAGGACCGGGCGCGCCGGATCTCTCGGGGACGGGGGCCGGCGGCGCACCCGGCGCGAGGAACGGCAGGCCCTCGGGCGCGCCGTTCTCGATCAGCCGCCAGAGGGCGTCCGTGTCGGCGTGTTCCTCGATCAGGTCCCCCAGCCGGTCCAGCTGTTCCTCCCGCAGCGCCCCGAAGCTCGTGTCGGGGGCCGGGACGAACCGCCGTCCCGCCGCCCGGGCGACCTCACCGAGGAACGCCCGCCGGAACGCGTCGCTCTCCAGCGACCCGTGCCAGTGCGTCCCCCAGACCGAACCCACCCGGCACCCGTCCAGGAACGGCTCGCCGCCGCTCACCTCGGCGACGCCGTGATGGATCTCGTACCCCTCGACCGGTTCCCCGAGCGCCGAACCGACGGGCCGCCCCAGGACCTTCTCCCGGCCGAAGCGGACCCGCACCGGCAGCAGCCCGAGCCCTTCGACCAGACCGGCCCGCGACTCCACGTCGTCCTCGATGCGCTCGCCCAGCACCTGGAACCCGCCGCAGATCCCCAGCACCGGCCGCCCCTCGGCGGCCCGCCGCCGCAGCGCGTCGGCCAGCCCCCGCTCGCGCAGCCACGCCAGTGCTTTCACGGTGCCCCGCGTCCCGGGCACGATCACCAGGTCCGCGTCGGCGAGCTCCTCCGCCCGGTCCACGAACCGCACCACCACACCGGGCTCGGCCGCCAGGGCGTCCACATCGGTGAAGTTCGACATCAGCGGTACGGCGCACACCGCCACCCGCAGCACGTCCTCGCCGTGCGGCGGCGCCACGACCGACTCCCGTACGGCGCCGCGCATCGACACCCGCAGCCCGTCCTCCTCGTCGATCCCCAGCCCGTGGGCGTACGGCAGGACCCCGTACGTCCGACGGCCCGTCAACCCGAGGAGCATGTCGAGGCCGGGCTCCAGCAGCGACACGTCACCGCGGAACTTGTTGACGAGGTATCCGGCGATCAGCGACTGGTCCTCGGGGCTCAGCAGCGCCGTCGTACCGAAGAACGAGGCGAACACCCCGCCCCGGTCGATGTCGCCGACCACCAGCACGGGGAAGCGGGCGGCGCGGGCGATACCCATGTTCACGATGTCCGTACGCCGCAGGTTGATCTCGGCCGGGCTGCCCGCACCCTCGCAGATCACGGCGTCGTACGTGCCGCGCAACTGCTCCAGACAGTCCACGACCGTCCCCAGCAACGCCTCCTGGCGCCCCCCGTGGTAGCCGCGCGCACTCATCTCGCCGACCGGCTTCCCCATCAGGACGACCTGGCTCGACCGGTCACCGCCGGGTTTGAGCAGCACCGGGTTCATCAGCGCCGACGGCTCGACCCGGGCGGCCTGCGCCTGCATCGCCTGGGCCCGGCCGATCTCCGCGCCCTCCCGGGTCACGAACGAGTTCAGCGACATGTTCTGCGCCTTGAACGGTGCGACCTTCACCCCCCGGCGCACCAGCCACCGGCAGATCCCGGCCGTGACGACACTCTTGCCCGCGTCCGAGGTGGTACCCGCGACCAGCAGCCCGCCGCTCATCCGACTCTCCGTCCCAGGGCCGACCGTCCCGCCGCGCACACGACGAGGGCCAGCACACTCACCCGGCGCGACAACCGCACCGCGCGTTCGATGTCCGTGACCCGGACGTCCCGCCCGGCCCCGCCGTTGAGCACCGGCCGGTGCTCGATCCGCCCGCCGTACGCGAGGGTGCCGCCGAGGCGTACGCCGAGCGCGCCCGCGAACGAGGCCTCCACCGGGCCCGCGTTCGGGCTGGGATGCCGGCCCGCGTCGGCCCGCCAGGCCCGGACGGCCTCGCGCGGGCGGCCCCCCGCGGCCACGGCGAGCAGGGCGGTGAGCCGGGCGCCGGGCCAGCCGGCGACGTCGTCGAGCCTGGCCGAAGCCCAGCCGTAGCGCCGGTAGCGAGGAGACTTGTGCCCGACCATGGCGTCGAGCGTGTTGACGGCCCTGAAGGCGACCAGTCCCGGCACTCCTCCGAGCGCGCCCCACACGAGGGCTCCCACGACGGCGTCCGAGGTGTTCTCGGCGACGGACTCCACCACCGCCCGGGCGATCTGCTGTCCGTCCAGTGCCTGCGGATCACGGCCGCACAGGTGCGGCAGCCGCTCCCGGGCGAGCTCGACGTCCCCGGCGGCCAGCGCCCCGCCGACGGCACGCGCCTCGCGGCCCAGCGACGTGCCACCGACGACGGACCAGGTGGCGGCGGCGGTCAGAGCCACGGCGGCGGCGGGACGGTTCCGCACGGCCCGGGCGGCCAGCGCGGCGGCGGCCGTGGCGCCCCCGGCACAGACCAGCGTGTGCAGGGCACCCCAGCCGCGGTGATCGCGCCACAGGCGGCTCTCGGCACCTGCCGCGGCACGCCCGAAGGCGGCGACGGGGTGGCCCCGACGGGGATCACCGAACAGCAGGTCGCCGATCAGCCCGGCTGCGGCGCCGTACGCGAAGATGCGGTCGGCTCGCACGGGTCAGCCGCCCGTCGCGCCTCGAAGGGCCTTCACAGCGGGTGGTGCGGCGACCGACGCAGGGCAGCCAGGCATGGCGTGTGTCCTCACTCAGGGTCCGCGCCCTGGTTCGACGTGACCGGCGACGAGAGTCTCCTGGCTTCCGGATCCGCAGTTCCTCCGGCCTTCCAGTCCGCGGTGGCGGACCGTGACTTCCGTGTGGAGGCTGCTCCTCGGTGACAGTGGCGGGACCGCGCCGGATTCGCACCGGCTTCCTCTCCTGTCGCCGTAAGACCGGCCGGCACATGCGTGTGCCGGCCGGCCTCAATGGCTCCGGCAGTCCACCACGCGCCGCGAACGCCCGTCAACCTGCCGCTGACCTGCGAGGCTTCAGTGTGCTCAGACGCACACCGGCCGGACACACAGGTGGTGTGTCCGGCCGGTGTCCACGTCCGTGGAGGTCAGGCGACGATCAGATAGATCCCGTACGCGACCGCGGCCAGGCACAGCCCGAAGCAGGCGTACGCACCGGTGCGCGCCAGGGCGTTGGAACCGCCGCCGCCGTCCGCCGTCGGCGTCTGCCTGGCCAGGCCGGTGATGCCGAGGGTGAAGAGGCCGACCAGTGCGACGGTGATCACGAGGCTGACGCCGAAGACGGAGGCGAGAGCCGCCCAGTCGATGTTCATACGATCTGTCCTTACACCGTGGCCGGCCGGGCCGGGTCGGCCGGGGTCTCGGCCGTCGGGGCCGGAGCGTGGATGGTGGTCTTGAGCTCGGAGGCGACGGCACCGGCGGGCGGCGGGCTGACGGCCGCGACCGCGGTCGTGACGACGCCGGCGGGCTCACCCTCGGGCGCGTTGACGTTGGTGTGGTCGACCGGCTTGCGGCGCGACACCAGCCAGATGGCGCCGGAGCCGGCGACGAGCAGGACGGCGACCACGCCGACGCCCCAGGGGCCCTGCTTGGTCAGGAACTCGGCACCCGCGCCGATCAGTCCGGCGGCCGGAAGCGTCAGCCCCCAGGCGATGAACATCCGGGTGGCGGTGGACCAGCGGACCACGCCTCCCTTGCGTCCGAGACCCGCGCCCATGACGGCACCGGAGCAGGACTGCGTGGTGGAGAGGGAGAAACCGAGGTGCGAGGAGGCCAGGATGACCGTGGCCGCGCTCGTCTGGGCCGCGAAGCCCTGCGGCGGGCGCAGGTCGGTGAGGCCGCTGCCCATGGTGCGGATGATGCGCCAGCCGCCGAGGTAGGTGCCCAGCGCGATGGCGATACCGGCGGAGGCGATGACCCAGACCGGCGGGTTGGAGCCGGGGGAGAGGACGCCGCCGGTGACCAGGGCCAGGGTGATGATGCCCATGGTCTTCTGCGCGTCGTTGGTGCCGTGGGCGAGCGAGACGAGACCGGCCGAGGCGATCTGGCCGGCGCGGTACCCCTTGGCGGTCGACTTCAGCTGCGCCGGGTCCGTGATCTTCCGGTTCAGCCGGTACGTCAGCTTCGTGGCCAGCAGCGCGGCGAGGCCGGCGACGACGGGCGCGGCGATCGCCGGCAGCAGGACCTTCGTGACGACGGTGCCGCCGTTGATCGAGGACCAGCCGGCCGACATGACCGCGGCGCCGATGAGGCCGCCGAAGAGAGCGTGGGAGGAACTGGAGGGCAGGCCGACCAGCCAGGTCAGCAGATTCCACAGGATGGCGCCGACGAGCGCCGCGAAGATGACCTCGGTTCTGAGGCCGTTCTCATTGATGATCCCGCCGGAGATCGTCTTGGCGACCTCCACCGACAGGAACGCGCCGACGAGGTTGAGAACGGCGGACATCGCCACCGCTGTCTTGGGCTTCAGGGCGCCGGTCGAGATGGTGGTGGCCATCGCGTTGGCGGTGTCGTGGAAACCGTTCGTGAAATCGAACACGAGAGCTGTCACGATCACGATCGCGAGCAGCAGCGTGATGTGTTCCATTTACCCAGGCAATCGTTCGACGTCATTGGCACGTGGAACGTAAGCAACCAGAATGAACGGAAGATGAACTGGGCGGGGCTTCATGGTGACCCCAAGCGCGTAGGTGGATTCCGCTTGTGTGGGTTCCGCGTTGCCGGAGGCTCTCGTTCCGTTGCGGGAACCGGCCCCACCCGTCGCCCGCCGTCCGGCTGGATGTCCAATGTGTCCCCTTGAGGAGATGTCGGTCACGCGGCCTCGGACGCCCCCTAGGATCACCCGCATGAGTGACATGCGCACGGACGCGGTGGAGCGGGCCTGGGGCGGGGTCGTTGAGACGGCCCGGCGGACGGCGGCGGACGGCCTGGTCGTCGGCACCTCGGGCAACGTGTCGGCCAGGGTCGGCGGGACCGTCCTGGTCACCCCCAGCGGGGTGCCCTACGACCGGCTCGGCCCGGGAGACGCGGTCGGCGTCGACCTCGAAGGGCGACAGGTCCTCGGCGACCTGGTCCCGACCAGTGAGCTCCCGCTCCACCTGGCCGTCTACCGCGACACCGACGCCGCCGCCGTCGTCCACACCCACGCCGTGCATGCCACGGCCGTCTCCACCCTCGTCCCCGAGGTGCCGCTCGTGCACTACGCCGCAGCCATGCTCGGCGGCCCCGTCCGCACCGCCGCCTACGCGCGCTACGGGACGAGGGAGCTCGCCGACAACATGCTGGCCGCCCTGCGCGACCGCACCGCCTGCCTGCTGCGCAACCACGGCACCGTCGCCTACGGGGCCACTCTCGACGAGGCGTACGACCGCACCGCCCAGCTCGAATGGATGTGCAGGCTCTGGCTCACCGCCAGCTCCGTACCCGGCCACCGGCCGAGCCTCCTCACCCCGGCCCAGCTGCGCGAGGTGCAGGACGCCCTGGAGGGGTACGGCCAGCCCGGTTAGCCACCGTACGGCCGATGCCCACTGGCCGTCGGCGCCGTGGCCCGGGAGACTTGAGCCGTGCGCCCGGCAACAGCGGCGGCAGTGGCCGCCACCTCGATCCTCGGCGTCGGCGCGGCAGCGGTCGCCGCCGGCCGCTACGCCAGCGACGCCGCCCTCGGGGCGCCCTCGCCACGCCCCTTTCCGGCCGACCGCCGGCTCACCGTGCACGCCACCGCGGCCGGGCAGATCACCCTGACCCGCTCCTTCACCGCGCTGCGCCCCGGCACGTACGGGCTGACCGGCCGTGGTGTCCACGCCGTGGTCGGCCCGGTGATCGAACAGCCGGGTGGCTCCACGGCCTCCGCCGACACCGTCGTCCGCCGGCTGGAACGCGTGACCCTCGGCAGCCTGAAACCGGGCGCCCGGGTCCGCCTCACCCCGGAGCTCCACCGCGGCGACCCGCTCACCGCCCTCGGCCTCGCGTACAAGGAGGTCGAGATCCCCGGTGAACTCGGACCTCTGCCCGCCTGGTTCGTACCCGGTGTCCGTGACACCTGGGTGATCACCGTGCACGGCCTCGGCACCACCCGGGACCACCCCATGAACGTGATGGGATTCCTCCACGCCCAGCAGCTCCCCGTGCTCGACCTGGCCTACCGCGGCGACGAGGGCGCCCCGCGCTCCCCGGACGGACTCGCCCACCTCGGCGAGTCCGAATGGCGGGACCTGGACGCGGCCATCCGCTACGCCGTGCGCTACGGCGCCGAGAAGGTCATTCTCCACGGCTGGTCCTCGGGCGCCTCGATGGCCCTGCACGCGGCCGTCAACTCCGCCCTCCGCGATCGCATCAGCGGACTCGTCCTCGACTCCCCGGTCCTGGACTGGAGGACCACCCTGCGCGCGCTCGCCTCCGCCCGGGGCGTGCCCTCCGCGCTGCTGCCGCTGGCCGTCCGGGCCGCCCAGGGGCAGACCGGGCTGCACGGCGCCCCACTCCTGCGGACCTCCGTGCCGACGGCGCTGCACGCCCCGACGCTCGTCGTCCACGGCCCCGACGACACCCTCGCCCCCTGGCAGCCGTCCCGGGAACTCGCCGCACGCCGCCCCGACCTGGTGACCCTGCACTCCGTACCGCAGGCTCCGCATGCGGCGATGTGGAACGCCGACCCGGCCGGCTACGAAGAGGCGCTCCGGCGCTTCCTCACGCCCCTGATGTGAGCTGATGCGACGGAACCGCCCGGTTGGTTCCCCGGCCGCGGTGCCTCTCGAATCCCGGTGACGCGGCCTCCGTTTGGGCTTTCGGCCCGTCAGAGGCAAGACTGCTCCTCGTGACGTCCCGTACCCCGCGCGACTCCAGGCTGCGACTTGTCCGCCCGCGACCCCAGGCGACCGCCCGTAAGGCCGTGACGACCCGGCGCACCAGGCCGGCCCCCCGCCCACCCGAGGGCACACCGCCACCGGCTGAACTGGCACGGCAGGCCAGGGCCGTCCTGGCCGACGCCGTGCGGATCGCCCACTGGGCGGCGGACGGCACGAGCCCGGGCTCGGTCCCGCTCGCCGCCCGGGCCCTGGAACGGGCCGCCGCCGCGCTGGATCTGTCCCCGGCCCAGGTGATGGCCGGATGGGACCGGGCCAGACTGGCCGGCCTCATCGAGATGCACGGCGACACCGCCCGCCCGGGCTGGCGCCTGCGCGCCTGGGACCGCGACGACTCCGCCGTGCTCCGAGGCTGGGTCGCGCTCTTCGACGCATGGTCGCTCGTCCACGCCTCTCCCGACGGCATCGAGGCCACCGCCGTGGCGGAAGCCGTCGAGGCCGTGCCCCAGGTGCTCTCCCTCCTCCAGCTCTCGGCGGGCGCGGTCACCGTGCCCGCACTCCTCGATCTGCTCGGACAGCGCGTCGCGGAACTCCACGAGGAGCGGTGCGAGGTGCCTTACGGGCCCCAGGAGCAGCCCGCCTCCGCGGTCGGGCAGTCCGCCGACCTGAACGCGCTGCTGCTCGACTGGGCCCTCGAAGGCCTCGCCTCCGTCGGCGCCCTCACGCTCGGCGACGGCCACGCCACCCTCACCCCGCTGGGCAACTGGGCGGTCTGGGTCAAGCTGGAGCAGATCTGCGTGGCCGCGCAGAGCCCGGCCGGCAACATCGAGCAGCCCGCGGCCGACATGCTGCTCGGCTGCGCCAGGCTCACCCCGGGCCCGGCCCGAGCCGAATACCGGGCCTGGCTGGCCGCCCGGCCGGTCGGCAGCGCCGTGGCCGAACTGCTGGCCGTCGCCCGCGGCGAGGACGCCCTGCTGCGCGGCCTCGCCTTCGAGGCGCTGCGCGTCGTCGGCGCCCCCGCCGAGCCCGTCGTCCGCTCCGTCGTCACCGAGACGCCGCTGCGCCCGTACGCGCTGCTCTGGCTCGCCGAGTACGAGGGGACCGACCCGGACGACGCCCAGGACGTCCTCAGCCGTGAGGAAGCCACCTGGCTCTGGGTCGACACCGCCGCGGCCGTGGCCGACCACGGCGAGACCGGGCTGCTGGTCCGCCACCTCGACTCCGCGGTGCAGGGCACGGTCCCCGCGCTCCTGGACGAGGTACGGGCCATCGGCCATCCCCGGACCGTCCAGGTGCTGGTCGCCCTGGCCGCCGCCCACCCGGACCCGGCCCTCGCCAAAGCCGTCCGCCGCGCCGCCTTCCAGGTGCACACCGGCGGGGTCTGACCGACACCGCCCCGGGGCACTCAGCCCGAGGACCCCGGGGCGTACGTACCGAAGCTCCAGACGTTGCCCTCCGCGTCGCGTGCCATGTAGTCGCGCGAGCCGTAGTCCTGGTCGGTGGGCGGCATCAGGATCTCCACACCGTGTTCCACGGCCCGCGCGTGGTGCTCGTCGACCTCGTCCACCACCACGTACACCCCGGCGGGCCCGGCCCCCGTCATCGCCTTCGCGAAGACGCCGCCCCGCCCCTTGGAGCCGAGCATCACCCGGCCGTTGCCGCAGGACAGCTCGGCGTGGAGCACGCTGCCGTCCTCCCCCTCGTACACCGCCTCCTCGGTGAACCCCAGGGCCTGGGTGAGCACCCTGATCGCCGCCTTCGCGTCGTCGTACAGAATCGTCGGAAAGATCGTGGGAACGCCGTCCGTGCCTGCCATTCCGCTCACCTGTCTCCTGCTCACACACGCGGTCGCGATGTGATCTCCATCTCAGTCTTCCACCGGCCACTGACAACGTCAGCCGAAGGTGCTGCGCCCTTGTGCGGCGCACCCCGGTGGCGGGGTGACGGACCGGGAGCATGCGGAAAAGCAGGTGGACACCGCCAGTAGACTGAGTCCCATGGCAATTCTCCTTGTGCACTAGACGGCGTCGAGTCGTAGTCCGCTGTCCCTCCGCCGTCCATACCGCCCTGGAGTTTTACCGTGATCACCGCCTCCGGCATCGAACTGCGTGCCGGCGCCCGCATCCTCATCGAGTCCGCTTCCTTCCGTATCGCCAAGGGTGACCGCATCGGCCTGGTCGGCCGCAACGGCGCCGGCAAGACCACCCTCACCAAGTGCCTGGCAGGCGAGGGGACACCCGCCGGCGGCACCATCACCAACAGCGGTGAGGTCGGCTACCTCCCTCAGGACCCGCGCACCGGAGACCTCGACGTCCTGGCCCGCGACCGCATCCTCTCGGCCCGCGGGCTCGACGAGATCCTGCGCAAGATGCGGGAGAACGAGGAGCGGATGGCGAACGGCAAGGGCGCCACCCGCGAGAAGGCCATGAAGCGCTACGAGCGCCTGGAGACGGAGTTCCTCACCAAGGGCGGATACGCCGCCGAGGCCGAGGCCGCCACCATCGCCGCCGCGCTCAGCCTGCCCGACCGGGTGCTCGGTCAGCCCCTGCACACCCTCTCCGGCGGTCAGCGCCGTCGTGTCGAGCTCGCCCGCATCCTGTTCTCGGACGCCGACACCCTGCTCCTCGACGAGCCCACCAACCACCTCGACGCGGACTCGATCGTCTGGCTGCGCGACTACCTCAAGACCTACCGCGGCGGCTTCATCGTGATCTCCCACGATGTCGAGCTCGTCGAGACGGTGGTCAACAAGGTGTTCTACCTCGACGCCAACCGCGCCCAGATCGACATCTACAACATGGGCTGGAAGCTCTACCAGCAGCAGCGCGAGGCCGACGAGAAGCGCCGCAAGCGCGAGCGCCAGAACGCCGAGAAGAAGGCCGCGTCCCTCAACTCCCAGGCCGACAAGATGCGCGCCAAGGCGACCAAGACCGTCGCCGCCCAGAACATGGCCAAGCGGGCCGAGCGCCTGCTCTCGGGGCTGGAGGCCGTGCGGGTCTCCGACAAGGTGGCGAAGCTGCGTTTCCCGGAGCCGTCCCCGTGCGGCAAGACGCCGCTGATGGCCGAGGGCCTCTCCAAGTCCTACGGGTCGCTCGAGATCTTCACCGATGTGGACCTCGCCATCGACAAGGGCTCACGCGTCGTCATCCTCGGCCTCAACGGCGCGGGCAAGACCACGCTGCTGCGCCTCCTCGGCGGCGCGGAGAAGCCCGACACCGGCCGCATCATCGAGGGCCACGGGCTCAAGCTCGGCTACTACGCGCAGGAGCACGAGACCCTCGACCCGGAGCGCACCGTCCTGGAGAACATGCGGAGCGCGGCGCCGGACCTCGATCTCGTCGAGGTCCGCAAGACGCTCGGCTCCTTCCTCTTCTCCGGCGACGACGTGGACAAGCCCGCCGGAGTGCTCTCCGGCGGTGAGAAGACCCGGCTCGCCCTGGCGACGCTCGTCGTCTCCTCCGCCAACGTCCTGCTGCTCGACGAGCCCACGAACAACCTCGACCCGGCCAGCCGCGAGGAGATCCTCGGGGCCCTGCGCACGTACAAGGGCGCCGTCGTCCTCGTCACCCACGACGAGGGCGCGGTCGAGGCGCTCCAGCCGGAGCGGATCATCCTGCTGCCCGACGGGGTCGAGGACCTCTGGGGCTCGGACTACCGGGACCTGGTCGCCCTCGCCTGACCGGAGGGGCCCGGAACCGGTGCGGGGCCCGGTGATCCAACGCGTCTGGATCATTCGGCCCATCGGTGATCCATCATCTGGGTGAGCGGGTCTCATACCCCGGCGCGGCGCCCGGCAGATAGCTGCCGGGCGCACTCTTTTTCGGACGCCTCACCTCGTACGGCCCTGACCTGGACGTTTTTCCCTCAGCCCGCCTCGCGGAGCCTCCAGAGCCATAGGAATGCCTGATTCCCCTTGTGTCGAACCCCCTCAGGGTGCGGAATCCGGTCCCACCGACCTTGCCGAATGGGTGGCCAGGAAGCGCAGGAGGGGTGATCATGAGAGTCCAGAGCGCACTTCCTTGAGGAGGCACGGGTGGCCGAGACTCTGAAGAAGGGCAGCCGGGTAACCGGCGCCGCGCGCGACAAGCTCGCGGCAGACCTGAAGAAGAAGTACGACTCCGGTGCGAGCATCCGGGCGCTGGCCGAGGAAACGGGCCGCTCCTACGGATTCGTCCACCGGATGCTCAGTGAGTCCGGAGTCACGCTGCGGGGACGCGGCGGAGCGACTCGTGGCAAGAAGGCCGCTTCGGCCTGACGGCGGACATGCGGTCAGGAGTCGGTTTATACCGGCTCCGAGGTCCCACCGGAACAGGGTAACCACCCGGCCGACCATCAGGTCGTCCGGGTGGTTACTGTTCAGTTACTTGCCAGTAAGTGCTGACAGCACCCGATCCGGAGGCACCTCATGACCTCGCTCGACCCTGTGCTCGACAAGGACGGCGTACGGCTCACCGTCGAAGACACGGTTGCCACGGTGTCGCTCACCAACCCGGCCAAGCGCAACGCTCAGTCTCCCGCTCTGTGGCGGGCGTTGGCAGAGGCCGGACGAGCGCTCCCCGGCAGCGTGCGGGTCGTCGTGCTGCGCGGCGAGGGCAAGTCCTTCTCCGCGGGCCTCGACCGGCAGGCTTTCGCACCCGAGGGCTTCGACGGCGAGCCGTCCTTCCTCGACATGGCGCGCGGTTCGGAGGCCGAACTCGACGCGACCATCGCCGAGTACCAGGAGGCGTTCACCTGGTGGCGCCGCAACGACATCGTGTCGATCGCGGCCGTCCAGGGGCACGCGATCGGTGCCGGCTTCCAGCTCGCCCTCGCCTGCGATCTGCGCATCGTCACCGAGGACGTGCAGTTCGCGATGCGCGAGACCGGTCTCGGTCTCGTGCCCGACCTCACGGGCACCCACCCCCTGGTGCACCTGGTGGGATACGCCCGCGCGCTCGAGATCTGCGCCACCGGCCGCTTCGTGCACGCCGAGGAGGCCGAGCGCACCGGTCTCGCCAACCTCGTGGTCCCCGCCGACCAGCTCGACGCCGCGGGCCGCGACCTCGCCGCGGCGCTGCTCGCCGCCCCGCGTGACGCGGTGGTCGAGACCAAAGCGCTGCTGAGCGGAGCGGTCTCGCGTACGTACGAGGAGCAGCGCACCGCCGAGCGGGCCGCTCAGGGCCGTCGGCTGCGCGACCTCGCGGGCATCGCCGACTGAACACCCGCAGCCCGGCACGCACCGCCCCCGTGCCGTCCGGCGCGGGGGCGGTGTCACCCGCGGTCCACCACGGCCGTGATCAGCACGGCGACCGCAGGACGGCCCTCCACAGCCCCGGCCACCGCCCCGCGCACCGCCCGCGCCACGTCGAGAGCCCGATGGTCAGCGGCCGTCGCGATTTCCACCCGTACGTGTCCCTCCGCGTGCTGCACGGCGCTGCCCAGCACCCGCGTCAGTGACACGACGCCCGGGACCCCGGCCGCCGCCGTCGCGGTGACCCCTTCGGGCGGGACCGCCCCGAGAACCTCGGTGGGCGCCTCCGCGGCCGGCTGCGGCTCGTCCTCCAGCAACGCCGTCACCCTGAGGTCCACCGAGTCGACCACCAGGCCGAGCCGTTGGGCGGCCGCCGTCAGCAGAGCCGCCCGCACCCCGTCCGCGGTGGCGGTCAGAGGCCGCCGTGCCGTCGCGGAGAAACCGGCCTCGATCCGCAGCGGTCCCGGCGGCAGCGCGCCGGGAGGACCGGGCACCACCGGATCCGGGGCGTACTCCTCGTCGGCCGGGGCGATCCTGAGCACCCCCAGCTCGGCCCCCGACCCTGCCGCGGCCTCCCGCAGCACGGTCGCCGCCGCTCTCTCCGCGATCCAGCAACCGTCGGCGGGGCCGCCCAGAGGGAGCAGCCTGCCCAGGCCGATCCGTTGGCGTACGGCGGCGGTCCATCCATCGGCCCGGTGCGGGCCCTCAGCCGTTGTCATTGCTCCACCCTGCCCCATCCACGGAGCAGGACTGCGCAAGCGCACTTACTGTGGGCCACGGAAGTTCACTCCCGCCCCGAAGGGAAGAGCGGCGATGACCGAGAGCCCGCAGCGGAACCGGCCCGACAGCCCCAGCAGCCTGTCCGGCGGGGACGACGGCAGACAGAGCCAGTTGACCAAGCGCGGTGGGGGCGCCCCCGCGACCCGTGGCCGCACCACCATCGCCGACGGCGTGGTCGAGAAGATCGCCGGAATGGCGGCACGTGACGTCGTCGGGGTCCACGCGATGGGCAGCGGCATCTCCAGGACGTTCGGCGCCGTCCGCGACCGCGTCCCCGGCGGCAACAAGTCCGTGTCCCGCGGTGTGAAGGCGGAGGTCGGCGAATCACAGGCCGCCCTCGATCTGGAGATCGTCGTCGACTACGGCGTGGCGATCAGCGAGGTGGCGCGCGACGTGCGCGAGAACGTCATCGCGGCGGTCGAGCGCATGACAGGGCTGGAGGTCGTCGAGGTCAACATCGCCGTGAGCGACGTCAAACTGCCCGACGAGGAGGACGACGACGACGAGTCCGAGTCACGCGTCCAGTAGACCTTCCGCGCGCGGCAGTTGAGGAGCACACGATGAGCATGGCTGTAGTCGGCCTCATGGCCGGTATGGCGCTGGGCTTCGCCGGATACTTCGGCGGATTCGGAGCCTTTCTGCTGGTGGCCGCGCTGGGCGCGGTCGGCTTCGTCGCCGGCCGCTTCCTGGACGGCGACCTGGAACCCGGCGACTTCTTCCGGAGTCGCGAGCGCGGCGACCGGCGACGGTGACGGGGGTGACAGACCGGGTCGACGCCGCCTCGCGAGGGCAGACCCGGATCGCCGACCGGGTCGTCGCGAAGATCGCCGCGCAGGCGGCCAAGGAGGCCGTCCACGAACGGCCCGTAGACGCTGACGCACCGCGCGCCACCGTCACCGTCCACCGTGACACCGCGCGGGTGCGGGTCAGTCTCGACCTCGCCTACCCCTGCGACATCGGGCGTCAGTGCGGCGCGGTGCGACGGCGTGTGGCCGAGCGGGTGAAAGCCCTTGCGGGGATGGAGGTGCCCGAAGTGGCGGTGCAGGTCGAACGGCTGCATCGGTCAGGAGCGGGCACCGCACCGAAGGGGAGCATCCGATGACCGAGCCCCAGGACCCGGAGAACAGCACGCGGCGCCTGCCCACAGCCGACGCGTCGCCACCCGGCGGCGTGCTGGAGATGGACCGGTCCGCGTCAGGCTCCGCCCACGAGCCCACCCCCGCGCCGGAGCGGACCGGCGGCAGGGCGGGCCGTTTCTGGTCAGGGCGGAGGATCCCCGCTGCCCTGGTCGCCCTGATCGTCCTCGGCGGCGCCGGACTCCTGCTCTACGACGTCGCGGCGGTGCGGGCGGACCACCCGGCCATGCGGTGGCGGCGCACGGCCGCCGACGACCTGGCAAGCCGTCACCTCGACGACGTATGGATCCTCGCGGGATCCGCCCTGGCGGCCGCGCTGGGCCTCTGGCTGCTCTTCCTCGCTCTCACCCCCGGACTGCGCGCTCTGCTCCCCATGAAGCGCCGGCACCCGGGCGTCCGGGCCGGGCTCGACCGGACCGCCGCAGGCTTCGTCCTGCGCGACCGGGCCGTGGAAGTGGCCGGAGTGCAGTCCGTGCGGGTGAAGATGGGCCGGCGCAGGGCGACCGTGCGGGCGCTCTCGCACTTCCGTGAACTCGACGACGTCAGGGCCGAACTGGACACCGTTCTGGGTACGGCCGTGAGCGAACTGGACCTGGCGCGGCCGCCCGGCATCTCCGTGCACGTACGCCGCCCGGCGAAGAAGGGGTGACCCCGTGATCACAACCGTCAACCGGGTCCTGCTCGGCCTGGCAGGGCTGATCCTCCTCGCCCTCGGCGGCGCCGTCCTCGCGACAGGCCTCGGGCTGTCCGTACCCTCCTGGTGGCCCTTCGGCGGCAAGGGCGACGTACTGCTCAGCACGGCCGACCGGACGAGGTGGCGGGACGAGGGCTGGTGGTGGCCCACCGTCATCGCGGTCCTCGCCGTCCTGGTGGTCCTCGCGCTGTGGTGGCTCCTCGCCCAGCTCCGCCGGGGGCGCCTCGCCGAGGTGCTGGTGGACAGCGGCGACGGTGAGGGCGCACTGCTGCGCGGCAAGGCCCTGGAGGGCGCCCTCGGTGACGAGGCGGGTTCTCTGGACGGGGTGGCGGACGCCAAGGTCACGCTGACCGGCCGGCGCACCGCCCCGAAGGCCCGGATCCGGATGCTGATGGAACCGCACGCGGCTCCGGGCCTGGCGCTGCGTGGCCTCTCCGAGGGTGCGCTGGCGCACGCCCGGACCTCGGCAGGGCTCGACGAGCTGCCGGCCGAGGTCCGGCTGCGGGCGGTCAAGCACCGTGCGGACCGGGTGAGCTGACAGCCCGTCGGCGGGCCGTCAGAACCCGTGCCGGGCACCGCCGTCGACAGGCACCATGATGCCGGTCAGATAGGAGGCGGCCGGGGAGAGCAGGAAGGCCGCGGTCTTCCCGAACTCCTCCGGGGTGCCGTAGCGGCGCAGCGGGATGTGCGCCTCGTTGGCCGTGCGGGACGCCTCGGCGTCGCCCGACAGGGCGTCGAGCTCGCGCACCCGGTCCGTGTCGATCCGGGACGGCAGCACCCCGACGACCCGGATGCCGCGCGGGCCCAGCTCGTCGGCGAGGGACTTGGCGAAGCCGGCGAGGCCCGGGCGCAGCCCGTTGGAGATCGTCAGACCGGCGATCGGCTCGTGTACCGATCCCGACAGGACGAAGCCGATGACACCGCCCTCACCGAGGGCCTCGGCCGCCGTGCGGGCCAGACGCACGGCGCCGAGGAAGACCGACTCGAAGGCCGCCTGCCACTGGTCGTCCGTGTTGTCGGCCAGGAAGCCCGGTGCCGGGCCGCCGACGCTGATGAGAATGCCGTCCAGCCGGCCGAAGCGTTCCTTCGCCGCGTCCACCAGCCGCCGGGCGGCCAGCGGGTCGGCGTTGTCCGCGGCGAGCCCGACCGCGTCGGGGCCCAGTTCGGCGGCGGCCTCGACTGCACCCTTCTCGTCACGGCCGGAGATGATCACCTTCGCTCCGTCGGCGGCGAGGGCGCGTGCGGTGGCGTTGCCCAGCCCGCGGGTCGCACCGGTGACGATGTAGACGCGGTCCTTCAGTCCAAGATCCATGGCCCTATCCTGCCAAGTCCTCCCGGGCGAGGTCGACCGCGCTGTTCACCAGACCGATGTGGCTGAACGCCTGCGGGTAGTTGCCGAGCTGGCGGCCCACGACAGGGTCGTACTCCTCGGCCAGCAGTCCCACGTCGTTGCGCAGGTCCAGCAGCCGGTCGAACAGCGCCTCCGCCTCGTCCCTCCGGCCCGTCCGCAGCAGGGCGTCGACGAGCCAGAACGAGCAGGCGAGGAACGCGCCCTCGTCGCCGGGGAGTCCGTCCACCGACACCCCCTCGGTGCTGTAGCGGCGGATCAGGCCGTCGTGGGCGAGTTCCTCGCGCACCGCGTCGACCGTCCCGATCACCCGGGGGTCGTCGGGCGGCAGGAAGCCGGTGCGCACGATGAGCAGGGTCGAGGCGTCGAGTTCCCGGGAGCCGTAGTACTGGGTGAAGGTGTTGCGCACGGGGTCGTAACCCTTGTCGCAGACCTCCGTGTGCACGGCGTCCCGCATCGCCCGCCACCGGTCGGCGTCGCCCGGCAGCTCCGGGTTCTCCTCCAGGGTGCGTACCGCGCGGTCGGCCGCGACCCAGGCCATCACCTTGGAGTGCACGAAGTGCCGGCGCTGCCCGCGGACCTCCCACAGGCCCTCGTCCGGCTCGCGCCAGGTGGATTCGAGGAAGCCGAGCAGACTGAGCTGCAGGTTCCAGGCGTGCGGCTTGTCGTCGAGCCCGGCCTCGCGGGCCACTCTGAGCGAGTCGATGACCTCTCCGTACACGTCGAGCTGGCGTTGCCGCACCGCCGCGTTGCCCGTGCGGACGGGCAGGGAGTTCTCGTAGCCGCTGAGCCACGGCAACTCCGTCTCGGGGAGTCTGCGCTCGCCCGCCAGCCCGTACATGATCTGGAGGTCGGCGGGGTCACCGGCCACGGCCCGCAGCAGCCAGTCCCGCCACGCGGCCGCCTCCTCCACGTACCCGCCGGAGATCATCGCGCCCAGGGTGAGCGTCGAGTCCCGCAGCCAGCAGTAGCGGTAGTCCCAGTTCCGTACGCCCCCGATCTCCTCCGGCAGCGAGGTCGTGAGGGCCGCCACGATCCCGCCGGTGGGGGCGTAGGTGAGAGCCTTCAGAGTGATCAGGGAGCGGAGCACCGCCTCCCGGTGCCTGCCACGGTAGGTGCACCGGGCCGACCACTTCGCCCAGTCGGCGAGGGTGTGCCGCAGGGATCTGTGAGGGTCGATCAGTTTCGGGCGGGGGGAGTGCGAGGGGTGCCAGGTGAAGACGAACGCCACGGACTCGCCCTCGGCGACGGTGAAGGAGGAGCACGTGCTGAACTGCTGCCCCCACGTCTTGACCGGTGGCTCGCTGCGCAGCCAGACGGAGTCGGGGCCCGCGACGGCCACCCGGTGACCGTGCGAGCGGCGCATCCACGGGACCACGGAGCCGAAGTCGAACCGGAGCCGCAGGACGGAGCTCATGTCGACACTGCCGCTGACCCCCTCGACGATCCGCATGATGTCGGGGGCCTTGTCGCGCTGGGGCATGAAGTCGATGACCTTGACGGTCCCGGTCCTGGTCTCCCAGAAGGTCTCCAGGACCAGGGAGTCGGCCACGTAGGCGCGCCGGGTGCAGGTGTCCGTGCTGTCCGTGCCCTGGGGGGCGATGCGCCAGTGGCCGTTCTCCTCGTCACCGAGCAGGGCCGCGAAGCAGGCGCCCGAGTCGAAGCGGGGCAGGCACAGCCAGTCGATGGAACCGTTCCTGCCGACCAGGGCGGCCGTCTGGAGATCGCCGATGACGGCGTAGTCCTCGATGAGTGGGGTCACGCAGTGCCGTCTTCCCGGACCCGGGCCCCACCAATCAGGTGGTGGCCGGCTCCGGCTGCCGCGTGGTCTCGGCGTCCTCGGCGTCCTGTTCGCGGTCGCGCTTCTCACGGCGTACGAGAATGACCCAGCCGACCGGGACCCCGGCGGCGAAGAGCCACCACTGGACGGCGTACGCCATGTGGGGACCGATGGAGCCGTCGTCGGGGGCGGCGATCGTCTCGGGGCTGTCGTCGGCGGGTTCCGGGTCGGTCAGTTCGAGGTATCCGCCCAGCACCGGACGCCCGATCAGCTCTGCCTGCTGGGAGCTGTTCATCAGCATCACCTGGCGGTCCGGCAGCCCCGCGAGGTCCTTGATGCCGCTGGTGCCCGTCGTCTCGTCGGCCTTGAGCCGGCCCGTGACGGTGACCTCGCCGCTCGGCGGGGCGGGGACCTCGGGGAAGGACTGCTGGTCGGCAGCGGCCGGCACCCAGCCGCGGTTGACCAGGACGGTGCCGCCGCCCTTGAGGTCCAGGGGCGTCAGGACCAGCACGCCGATGCGCTCGTCCTGGGAGGTGCGGCGGCGTACGACCACCTCGTGCTCCGTGTCGAACGTCCCGGTGGCCGTCACGGCACGCCAGTAGTCGGAGCGGGGGACCGTGTGTCCGGGAGAGGTGAGACGGGTGACGGGGACCGGGTCCGCGTCGAGGTTCCGTGTGATCAGCGCGTTCTGCTCGACCCGGTGTTCATGCCGGTGGAACTGCCAGAAACCCAGCTCCACCATCGTGGGAATCATGGCGAGGACGAGGAGGGTGAGAATCACCCACTGCCGGGTCAACAGGAAGCGGTACACCCCATGACCGTACAACCGGGGTCATGGGGTGCGGCACGGAGGGTCCCCCGTGCGGGCGGGAGACCCCGTCATACTTTGTCCACGATGCCCGCCCTTCCCTCGGCGCGGGCGCAGTGGCCGCCGCAGTACCAGTGGCCGTCGGCCTCGACACCCTGGCCGATGACCTGGACCCGGCAGTGCTCACAGATGGGCGCCATGCGGTGAATGGCGCACGAGAAGCAGTCGAAGACATGGATCGCGCCCTGCGCGTGGACCTCGAAGGACATCCCGTAGTCGTTTCCGCAAACCTCACAACGTGCCATGCGCCACAGGGTGGGACGCGGGGAGGCGGCGGGCGAGCCGGCGCGGGGCGAGTCGCCGCCGGTTCACTCCGATGACGGTGACGGCTTCGGCACGGCGACCGTCCTGGCCGGTGCCACGTCCCTCAGCAGATGGGTGAAGGCGCTCTCCTCCAGGATCGGGGTGCCGAAGGACTTCGCCTTCACCGTCTTGGACGTGGCCGAGTCGGGGTCGTTGGTGACGAGCAGGCTCGTGAGCCGCGACACGCTGGTCGCCACGTGCAGGCCGGCCTCCACGGCGCGGTCCTCCAGGAGTTCCCGCTCGATCGAGGTGTCCCCGGAGAAGGCCACCCGCATGCCCTGCATGAGAGGTTTGTCCGACTCGTAGCGCCCGGGGTTGAGGTACGGGCACGCGGGCCGCTTGCGGGAGGGACGCCAGCTGCCCTGGCCCTGACCCTGCGACGGCCGGTATCCGGTGCGCGGGGTGACCGGGGAGTCGTACCACTCCGTCAGCGGCCGGCACTCCAGCAGCGGCAGCCGCACCCCGCTGCCGGCGGCCGCGTGCAGACTCGGCCGGAAGGCCTCGGCCAGCACCCGCGCGTCGTCCAGGGCGTGGTGCGCGTGCTGCTGGACCACGCCGAAGTGCGCGGCCAGTGACTCCAGCTTGTGGTTGGGCAGGGGGAGCCGCAGTTCCTTGGCGAGCGCGATGGTGCACAGCCGCTGTTCCACGGGCGCGGTGACCGCCGCCCGCGCGTACTCCCGGGCGATCATCGACCAGTCGAACGCGGCGTTGTGCGCGACGAGCACCCGTCCGGCAAGCCGCTCGGACAACTGTGCGGCAACCTCCGGGAAGAGCGGCGCACCCTCCAGGACCTCGCTGGTCAGCCCGTGGATCCAGACCGGACCGGGATCCCGCTCGGGGTTCACCAGCGTGTACCAGTGGTCCTCGACCTCACCTCTCGCGTCCAGCCGGTACACGGCAGCGGACACTATCCGGTCGTCGCGGGCGAGTCCGGTGGTCTCCACGTCGACGACCGCGTACCCCTGGGGATACGCGGCCGGCCACGGCGCTGCGGTCTGACGGTCGTCGAGCATGGTCACAGAGAATACGGGCCGGGACCGACAGCGACCTATCCGGGCGTCCTCCTCCGTGAACCCGGAGCGGGTGCCGAGCGGTTGCCCATGGCTGCGGAAGCGTGGGCCCGGGAGAACGGTGCCCGTGGCGGTGGCCCAGGGTGTTGGGGTGTTGCTGGGGCAGCGGCGGTGTCAGGACGGTCTTAATCGTTGTGCACGATCCGTTCGGGCGGGAAGAGCTCGACGCCGGTGGATCGTGTCCCGAATCCGATGTGGACGGTGAGCCCTTCGAGCCCTGCCAGAGGTGCGAGATCCAGAGGATCGTCGTCGGGCTGTCCGTACAGATACAGGTGTGTCAGGGCCTCCAGCTCCCGCAGAGGCGCAAGACCGGTCGGTAGGCGGCAACGATTGAGGATCAGGGTGCGCAGCCCGGCGTAGCCGGCGAGGGCCCCCAGATCCGGGAGGACCTGCCAGCCGAGCACGAGGCGGTTGAGGTTGTGCAGGAGTGGGCTGTTCGTCACCTGGGGCAGGTGTCGACGGTCGTACAGACCGAGTTCCTCCAGGCCTGGCCATCGTTCCAGGCCCTCCAGGCTCATGTCCCCGGTTTCCCTGGACAGGGTGAGAGAGCTGAGGTGAGGGCTGAGGGCGAGCTCGCCGATGCTGTCGACGGGGAAACGGTGACCCAGGTTGAGGTAGCGAATGTCCGTGAGCTGCTCCAGCTGATGGCTCGGGACGTCGGGATGCAGTTGCACCAGCGAGAGCCAGGTCAGCGGGAGCTCCGAGAGCGGACTCAGATCGCGGACGTCGGGGCACATGCTGAGACCCACTTCGGTGAGTGAGCGCATCGAGGCCATGGGGGCGATGTCGGTCAGTGACCTGTTGTCGTAGACGAAGAGCTTCTTCAGCCCGTGGCGGGAGACCAGCGGAGAGAGATCCTTGTGGTCGCCCTGCAGCCGGATCGCCTCGGCGTCGGGCACGTGTCGCAGGGCCGCCATCTGGCCTGCGTCGGCCACGGACAGGTGGACGTCGTCCCAGGTCCGGGGCGCGAGAATCTCCCGGGCGTAGAGCTCGGTGTCGAAGGAGCTCCATGCGTGGCTCAGTTGCGCGGACACCGCATCCCGGTCGTCGTCCCGGTAGCGTGTGACCAGCTCGTACGCGGCGTCCCCGCCGACCAGGGCCGCTGTACGTACGGCCCAGCCCGCAGCTCCCCTGCTCGCCCCCTCCTCCGGCCCCGGCAGCAGTTCGAGGACCAGTTCGCCGACCCCGGCCAGCTCCTCCGCCTCCGCCCAGGAGCGGGGCGGCAGCAGGTCCGACGTCTGGTGCTGCACCTCGGCCCGCACGGCCGGATCCAGCTCCGGTGCGTGTTCGAGGCTCGCCGTGGCCAGCAGCACCAGCCGGTTCCGGTGTTTGCGGGCACGGTCCGCCCGCTTCAGCAACTGGCGGAGCAGCCGGGCCCGTTCGTCGGCGCGGGCATGGCCCACCGCCATCTGGATCACGTCGTGCCACTGGTCGTCATGCGCGTGCTGGACCAGCACACCGAAGTCGCGGGACTCCACGGCGGCCTTCGCGCCGAGGTAGTCCTGGAACGTCCGGTGCACGAAACCCACTGCTCCAGGGGTGGGTTCGCAGAGCAGACCGCTCCTGATCAGCAGGTGGGAGAAGACCTCCTCTGCCGTGCCCCGGACCTGTGGCATCGCTGTCATCCACTCGGCCACCATGGACGTGGCCTCGTCGCGGTCCGCCTCCGCCTGGCCGTTGCGGATCAGCCAGTACGCCAGCCGTTGCAGCAGCGCCGTCTGCTCCTCCCGGGTCAGGTCGACGCCCTCGACCCCGACGATCTCGCGCTCTGTGTCACGCCGCACGAGCAGCATGTCCAGCGCGGCGTCGTAGAGCTCCTTCCGGGCACGGGGCAACTGCATCCGGCGGTCCCGGTTCAGCGCGCAGAGCAGCGCGCACATCAACGGGTTCGTGGCGAGCCGTCCCAGGTCGGGGCGGGTCGTCACGGCCCGGCGCAACGAGGTCTCGTACACATCGAGCTGTCCGCGCAGCTCATCGGACCCGCACTCGGACCGGGCGGTCTCGTGCCAGTGACCGACGAAAGCGTGGATGTCCTTCCTGTCCATCGCCAGCAGGGAATGCGTCTCGAAGCCGGAGCCGGACAGCCAGTTCTCGGGGACGGCAGACGGCCGGGTCGTCACCACGTAGCGGGACCTCGGGTAGGCCGCGATCAGGTCCTTCAGCCACTTCTCGGTGCGCTGACGAAGGCGCGTCGGGACCTCGTCGACTCCGTCCACCAGCACCAGGCCCCGGCCCTCGGACAGCAGGCCGTCCACCCAGCCCGCCGGTGCCGCGCCGTGCAACGGGATACCGGCCGCCCGCAGGAACTCCTCGGGCGTGGGCAGCGTCCCGAGCGAGGTGAAGGCACGCAGCCGCAGGACGAAGGGCACACAGCGGTTCCAGGTCCCGAGGTCGCTGCCGAAGGTGCGGCGTGCCGTGTTCAGAGCCAGCCACTGGACGAGCGTGCTCTTGCCCGAGCCCGCCGGGCCTCGGAGCAGTAGCCGCTCCGCGCCGGCCAGCGCCTGTTCCACGGAGGCCGTGACTGTGGCGGTGTGCTCCAGCCCGTCCTGCCCGGGAGTGCCACCGCTCACGCTCAGACTGATGTAGGCCGTCTCCAGTGGCCATTCGCTCGCCGACCGCCCGAGCGTCAGGCCGAACAGCCCCATCCGGCTGTTCGCCGTGGCCATGAAGTCGGCGTACCGCTGCTCGAAGGCGAGCGCCGCGGCGTCCGGCCGCGGGCCGACCCGGACGCGTACGTCCTCCACCAGTTCCCGCGTGCGGGCCCCCGCCCGGGTCTGCTCCACAGCCGCACGCGCCGCGAACGACGGATGGGCGGTGAACTGCTCCAGTACGTGGGCACAGCACCGGCGCAGCAGCTCGCCGTACAGCTCCGCCGCTCGGCGGGAAAGGCCTGCGGCCGGATCAGCGAGCTCCGAGTGCAGCCGCCCCTCGTCCAGATCGAGCGCGAAGAGCCGCTCGGCGGTCAGCTCGCCCGTCCTGGCGAAGGTGTCAGCCACGGAGTCCAGGGCGGCCAGGCGCTCGTGCTCGGGCAGGTCCGCGAAGCGCTCGGTGAGCCGGCCGCCGAGGACCTCCACCAGCCGGTCCGGCTTCGCGGGGCGGGGGAGCGGCCGGACAGGATCAGGGACCAGCCCCGCGCCTGGCCTGGGGGTCAGCAATGACTTGGCGACACTTCCGATGACCGTGGTGGCCAGACGGATCAACGCGACTTCCGTACCGCTCACATGCGTTCCTCCCCCTTGACGGTGCGCATGCCGAAAATCCTACGACGAAGGAGTTGGCGGAACCCGCCAACTACTGATGACGTCACGTCTCACATACTTGTCGGTAACAACGTCTATGCCCGGCACCCCCGGCGGCCCTACGGTGCTCGCATGGAGCCGAACCTGCCCGATGTCGTGCTGTGGTCGATCCCGGCCTTCGTCCTGCTCACCGTCGTCGAAATGGCGGCCCACCGGCTCCATCCCGACGAGGAGGCCGCCGGATACGACGCCAGGGACGCCGCCACCAGCGTCACGATGGGGATCGGAAGCCTCGTCTTCGACCTGCTGTGGAAGATACCCATCGTCGCGATCTACGCGGCCGTGTACGAGCTGACCCCGCTGCGCGTCCCCGTCCTGTGGTGGACGATCCCGCTGATGCTGCTCGCCCAGGACTTCTTCTACTACTGGTCCCACCGGGGGCACCACGTCGTCCGGATCCTCTGGGCCTGCCACGTGGTCCACCACTCCAGCCGGAAGTTCAACCTCACGACGGCACTGCGCCAGCCCTGGACCTCGCTGACCGTCTGGCCGTTCTACGTCCCGCTCATCGCCTGCGGGGTCCACCCGGCGGCCCTCGCCTTCTGCTCGTCGGCGAACCTCGTCTACCAGTTCTGGGTGCACACCGAGCGGGTCGGTACGCTTCCCCGGCCCTTCGAGTACGTCCTCAACACGCCCTCCCACCACCGGGTGCACCATGCCTCGCAAGGTGGCTACCTCGACCGGAACTTCGGCGGGATCCTCATCGTCTGGGACCGGCTCTTCGGTTCCTTCACCGCCGAGACCGAGCGTCCCGTCTTCGGCCTCACCAAGAACATCGCCACCCACAACCCGTTCCGCGTCGCCACCCACGAGTACGCCGCCATCGCCCGCGACGTGCGGGCCGCTACGACCTGGGGCGAGCGGGCCGGCCGGGTCTTCCGGGGGCCGGGCTGGCAGCCGGCCGTCGCGACCCCCGCCGAGCAGCCGCACCTGGCCGCCGAGCGCACCGGATGACGGCCCGCGCCGGTGCGCCCCGGCTCGTACGCCCGCTGCTCGTCGCCTTCCTCGTCGTGGCCGCCGTCGACCTGGCCGGGCTCCTGGCCGGGGTGCAGACGGCCCACCTCGTCGCCAAGCCGCTGCTGATGCCCCTGCTCGCAGCCTGCGTGGCGGTGCGGGGCGGGCCCGGGCTGCTCGTCGTCGCGCTGCTGTGCGGCTGGGGCGGCGACGTGCTGCTGATGCCCGACTCGGAGGTCGCGTTCCTCGCCGGGATGGGCTGCTTCGCCGCGGGCCACGTCTGCTACCTCCTGCTCTTCGGCCGCGCCGGGCTCAGGCCGGTCACAGGCCTCGCGTACGCCGCCGTCCTCGTGGCCTTCCTGGTGTTCCTGTGGCCCGGCCTGCCGGGAGACCTGCGGATCCCGCTGACCGGATACGGCCTGCTGCTCTCGGCCATGGCCTGGCGTGCGGGCGCCCTCGGCCGGTGCGCGGCGATCGGCGGCGCACTCTTCCTGCTCTCCGACGCGCTCATCGCCACCGGCATCGCCGACCGGCCGCAGCTCCCTGCCCATGACTTCTGGATCATGCTGACCTATCTGGCGGCGCAGTACCTGCTCACGCGAGGGGCGCTCGGTGGACCGGTGGATTCCACCGGCGCCGCCCCTGGCGCGTACCGTGAAAGGAGTATCAGAATCTGAGACGAGCGAGGACCCCCAGACATGCGCGCCACCGTGATCCGTGCCCCCCACGACATCCGTGTGGAGGAGGTGCCCGACGCCACGGTCCAGCAGCCCACCGACGTGGTCCTGCGGGTCCTGAGGGCCTGCATCTGCGGCAGTGACCTGTGGGCCTACCGAGGCGAATCGGTCCGGCAGCCGGGGCAGCGCATCGGCCACGAATTCCTCGGGGTCGTCGAGGAGGCCGGTCCCGAGGTCAACGGCTTCGCCGTCGGCGATCTCGTCGTCGCCCCCTTCGTCTGGTCCGACGGCACCTGCACGTACTGCGCCGAAGGGCTCACCACCTCCTGCCCCCGGGGCGGCTTCTGGGGATCGGCCGGCTCCGACGGAGGCCAGGGTGAGGCCGTCCGCGTCCCGTTCGCCGACGGCACCCTGGTCAAGCTCCCGTCGGCGGCCGCGTCCGACGACCGGCTGCTCACCGCGCTCCTGGCGCTCTCCGACGTCCTGGGCACCGGACACCACGCGGCGATCGGCGCGGGGGTGAGGCCGGGCAGCACCGTCGCGGTCGTCGGTGACGGCGCGGTCGGCCTGTGCGGTGTCCTGGCGGCCAAGCGGCTCGGCGCCGAGCGGATCATCGCACTGGGCCGCCATCAGGACCGTACCGACATCGCCCGCGCCTTCGGTGCCACGGACGTCGTCGCCGGGCGCGGCGAGGAGGCACTCGCGGCCGTACGGGAGCTGACGCGGGGTGAGGGAACCCACGGGGTGATCGAGGCCGTCGGCACGGAGCAGTCGATGCGCACGGCCCTGGGCATCGTCCGGGACGGCGGTTCCGTCGGATACGTCGGGGTCCCGCACGGCAGCGGCACCGGCGTCGACCTCGGTGTGATGTTCGGCCGGAACATCTCGCTGCGGGGCGGCGTCGCCCCCGTGCGTACGTACATCCCGGAACTGCTCCCCGACGTGCTGGACGGCACGATCGACCCGTCGCCGGTCTTCGACCTCTCGGTCGGGCTGGACGGGGTGCCGGGCGGTTACAAGGCGATGGACGAGCGCACCGCGCTCAAGGTCCTCATCAAGCCGTAACCCTCACTCCCGCACAGGGGAGGGGCCGGGGACAGCCCAGCCGTCCCCGGCCCCTCGTCCTGGCACACGGCCTCACCCGCGACAGCGCGGGGGAGGTGTCACCTGCGGACCGCGTCCAGCGCGTCCACGACACCGGCTCCGTAGAAGCCGTTGTACCGCGTGCCGCCCTCGCAGACCGCGTCGACGGTGCCGTCACCGTCGATGTCGTACGGCGCCCCGCACGCGGTGGCGTCGGCCTGGTGCGTCAGCAGCGCCTTCACCCCGGCGGCCGAGGCACGCGGGTGGGTCGACCTGATCAGGGCGGCGACACCCGCGACGTGCGGCGACGCCATCGACGTACCGGCCTTGTAGCCGAATCCGCCGCCGGGCAGCGTGGACAGGATCAGACCGTTGTCGGCCGGCGCCTCGGGCGCCTGGTAGCGCGTCGAGTCACCGCCAGGGGCGGCCACGTCGACGACTCCGAGACCGTAGTTCGAGTACGAGGACTTGAGGTTCTTCGCACCGGTCGCGGAGACCGTCACGACACCCGGCAGCATGGTCGGGATGTCGGGGCAGGCGCTCGGGTCGACCGTGCGCGTGACCGTCGTCGTGTCGTTGGGGCTCGTCGTGTCCTCGATGGCGTCGAGGGCGAGGTCGTGGTCGGAGTTGCCGGCCGCGGCGACGTTGACGACGCCCTTGCCCTCCGCGTAACGGGTGGCGCGGGTGACCGCCTCGACCAGGGCGCCCTGGTCCGGGTCGTTCTTGCAGTTGAACAGCCACGGGTCGGTGTAATAGCTGTTGTTGGTCACGTCGACACCGTGCTCGGCGGCCCAGACGAAGCCGCAGACGACTGCCTCGGCGTAGAAGAATCCGGCCGGCGTGGACACCTTGATGCCCGAGACCTTCACGCCGGGCGCGACGCCGGTGATCCCGGTACCGTTCTTCGCCGCGGCTATGGTGCCCGCGACGTGCGTGCCGTGGTCGCTCTCACCGGCGGCGGGCCGCCAGGCGCCGTCCGTGGTGTCCGGGGCACCGGACACGCAGTTCACCGAGGCGGCGCGGTCGAAGTTCGGGGCCAGGTCCGGGTGTGTGTCGTCCACGCCCGTGTCGATGACGGCGACCGTGACCTTGCTGCTGCCGAGCGACTTCTCGTGAGCCTTGTCCGCCTTGATGGCGGGCAGGTCCCACTGCAGGGGCTCCAGCGGGTCCTGGCCGGCCACCGCGTCCTCGGAGGCCGCCCGCGCCTGCGCGGCGGTCAGGGGCTGCTCGACGCCGATGTCCTTCGTCGCCTGCGGAACGATCGGGTTGGTGCGGGTGGCTCCGGCCGACTGCACGCCCTTGGCCTTGCGGATTGTCGCGCCGAAGTCCGGGTTCTTCGAGTGGACGACGATGACGCCGATCTTGTCGTACGACGTCACGACGGTCCCGCCGGCCGCGGATATGGCCTTCCGCACCTGCTTGACGGTGCCGTGACCCGCCCGCGTGTTCACCACGTACGACAGCTGGGGGCCGTCCGTGCGAACCGCCGCCGTCGGCGCGTCCGCGGGGGCGGCGGCAGCGGTCCCCGTCGGGAGGAAGCCGAGCGAGGCCGTGAGCGCGAGTCCGACGGGCAGCGTGAGTGCACGAGTCCGTCTGGATGCCAGATGAGCCATGGGTTCTCCACATCATCCGTGCCGGTGGAGCCGGACACAGGCGCGTCCGGTCCGGTACATGACCAGTGAAGCTATCGCTGATCTTCCCGACACATCAACGGATATGGGCAAGTGAGTTCGAGGTGTGACCTCGGGGAGTCGCGTCCGCATGACTCGGCCGGAGAAGACCGAACCTCGGTGAACCGCTTCGTCACGGTCTCCGTGCCGTTGCACAGGGAGTCGTGCATCCAGCCCCTGTCACCCCGCACCGCAGAGGACTCCCCGTGAAATCCACCGTTCCCACTACCGCACCCGCGTCGCGAGGAGAATCCGTGGCCACCGAAGCACCGCCGCCCCAGAGCCCTGAGGACGGCAGTCCCGTCCAGCCCACGACCGAAGCGTTCCTCGAGGCGCAGAACAGTGCGGAGTTCGCCGAGCTGCGCCGGTCGCACCGCTCGTTCGCCTTTCCGCTGACCGTCGGCTTCATCGCCTGGTACCTGCTGTACGTACTGCTGTCCAGCTATGCCGACGACTTCATGAGCAAGATCGTTTTCGCGAACTTCAACGTCGCCTTCGTGTTCGGCCTCGCCCAGTTCGCCACCACGTTCCTCATCGCCTGGTTCTACTCGCGCCACGCCACGAACAAGCTCGATCCGCAGGCGGCGGCCATCAAGTCCCGTCTGGAGGCCGACGCATGAGCGCCGGGTACACATCGCACACCGTGGTCCAGCTCGCCGCGTCGTCGTCGACGACCGAGCACCGGCCGCTGATCATCAGCCTCTTCGCGGTCTTCGTCGCGGCGACGCTGGCGATCACCGTCTGGGCCGGCCGGCAGACCAAGAGCGCGTCGGACTTCTATGCGGGCGGGCGGCAGTTCACCGCCTTCCAGAACGGCCTCGCCGTCTCCGGCGACTACATGTCGGCGGCGTCCTTCCTCGGGATCGCCGGTGCCATCGCACTCTTCGGCTACGACGGCTTCCTCTACTCCATCGGCTTCCTCGTCGCCTGGCTCGTCGCCCTGCTGCTCGTCGCCGAACCCCTGCGGAACTCGGGCCGCTACACCATGGGCGACGTCCTCGCCTACCGGATGCGGCAGAGGCCCGTACGCACCGCCGCGGGTGTCTCCACCATCGTCGTGTCGATCTTCTACCTGCTGGCCCAGATGGCGGGCGCGGGCGTCCTCGTCTCGCTGCTGCTCGGCATCACCAGCGACGCCGGAAAGATCCTCATCGTGGCGCTGGTCGGCGTCCTGATGATCGTCTACGTCACCATCGGCGGGATGAAGGGCACCACCTGGGTGCAGATGGTCAAGGCCGTGCTGCTGATCGCGGGCGCGCTGCTGATGACGTTCATGGTCCTCTGGAAGTTCGACTTCAACGTCTCCGACCTGCTGGGCACCGCAGCCGAGAAGAGCGGCCAGGGTGCCGCGTTCCTGGAACCGGGCCTCAAGTACGGCGTCACCGACATCTCGAAGCTGGACTTCATCTCCCTCGGCATCGCGCTCGTCCTGGGCACCGCCGGCCTGCCGCACATCCTGATCCGCTTCTACACCGTGCCGACCGCCAAGGCCGCCCGTAAGTCGGTCAACTGGGCCATCGGCATCATCGGTGCCTTCTACCTGATGACGATCGCCCTCGGCTTCGGCGCCGCGGCCCTGATCGGCCCGGAGGAGATCAAGGCCAAGAACCCGGCGGGCAACGCGGCGGCACCACAGCTCGCCGAATACCTCGGCGGAGTGGGCACCACGGGCGGCGCCATCATGCTCGCCGTCATCTCGGCCGTCGCCTTCGCCACGATCCTCGCCGTCGTCGCGGGCCTCACCCTCGCCTCCTCGTCCTCCTTCGCCCATGACATCTACGCCAACGTCATCCGGAAGGGGAAGGCCACGGAGAAGGAGGAGATGCGCGCCGCGAAGTGGGCCACCGTCGCCATCGGCGTCGTCTCCATCGCACTCGGCGCGATGGCCCGCGACCTGAACGTCGCGGGACTCGTGGCCCTGGCCTTCGCCGTCGCCGCGTCGGCCAACCTGCCCACCATCCTCTACAGCCTCTTCTGGAAGCGCTTCACCACTCAGGGCGCCCTCTGGTCCATCTACGGCGGTCTCGCCTCGTCCGTCTTCCTCGTGCTGTTCTCCCCGGTCGTCTCCGGCAAGGCCAGCTCGATGTTCCCGGGCGTCGACTTCGCCTGGTTCCCCCTGGAGAACCCCGGCCTCATCTCCATCCCGCTGGGCTTCCTGCTCGGCTGGGTCGGGTCGGTCATCTCCAAGGAGAAGCCGGACGAGGGCAAGTACGCCGAACTCGAGGTCAAGTCCCTCACCGGCACCGGGGCCCACTGACCCGTCCGCGGCGCCGCGGGGCCCCCTCGTAGAGACCTACGAGGGGGCCCCGCTCCACCTCGTGCCGACCGAGCCCCCTGGATGTCACCGGTCTCGCGTAGTCTCGGAGGAGTCAGACCGCGACCGCGCGGACATCACAGGGGGGAGGGGGCCACAGTGCTCATCGACACCTACGGCCGGGTCGCCACGGACCTGCGTGTTTCCCTGACCGACAAGTGCAATCTCCGCTGCACGTACTGCATGCCCGAAGAAGGCCTGCAGTGGCTCGCCAAGACCGAGCTGCTCAGCGACGACGAGATCGTCCGGCTCATCCGTATCGCCGTCACCGATCTCGGCATCACGGAGGTCCGTTTCACCGGCGGCGAGCCACTGCTGCGCCCCGGGCTCGTCTCCGTCGTCGAGCAGTGCGCCGCCCTGGAGCCCCGCCCCAGGATGTCGCTCACCACCAACGGCATCGGGCTCAAGCGCACCGCCGCAGCCCTGAAGGCGGCGGGCCTGGACCGGGTCAACGTATCCCTGGACACCCTGCGCCCCGACGTCTTCAAGACGCTCACCCGCCGCGACCGGCACAAGGACGTCCTGGAAGGACTCCAGGCCGCCCGCGAAGCGGGACTCACCCCGGTCAAGGTCAACTCCGTCCTCATGCCGGGACTCAACGAGGACGAGGCCCCCGACCTGCTCGCCTGGGCCGTCGACAACGCCTACGAGCTCCGCTTCATCGAGCAGATGCCGCTCGACGCACAGCACGGCTGGAAGCGCGACGGCATGATCACGGCAGGGGACATCCTCACCTCGCTGCGCACCCGCTTCACCCTCACCGCGGAAGGGGACGAGGAGCGCGGTTCCGCCCCCGCGGAGCGCTGGACCGTCGACGGCGGCCCGCACCGCGTCGGCGTCATCGCCTCCGTGACCAGGCCCTTCTGCGGCGCCTGCGACCGCACCCGGCTCACCGCCGACGGACAGGTCCGCACCTGCCTGTTCGCGCAGGAGGAGACGGACCTGCGCGGCGCACTGCGCTCCGGCGCACCGGACGAGGAGATCGCCAGGATCTGGAAGCTCGCGATGTGGGGCAAGAAGGCTGGCTCCGGACTCGACGAACCCACCTTCCTGCAGCCCGACCGCCCGATGTCAGCGATCGGTGGCTGAGGACTCCCACTCCTCCAGCGGCACGACGTCCTTCAGGAAGCCGCGCACACCGAGGAACGAGGAGAGGTGCTCCCGGTGCTCGTCGCAGGCCAGCCAGGTCTTGCGGCGCTCCGGCGTGTGCAGCTTCGGGTTGTTCCAGGCGAGCACCCACACGGCATCGGCACGGCAGCCCTTGGCGGAACAGACCGGTGCGCCGGTGGTGCTCTCGGCGGAGATGTCGAGGAGGTTCACGGCCTCAACCCTAAGCGCTCCCGTCCGGGACCTCTGCGGCGCATCCCCGCCGGAGAACGGCGACGCCGAGCAGCCACGGGGGGAGCTGCCCGGCGTCGGTCCGTCACTCCGACGGGGGATGCGGAGCGCACACGAAGTATGGCACGGGGGCCGGGCTCCGGTGCACCGGAACGGCACGATTGATCTGATGCTCTTCCGGAGCTTCACGGGCACTCCCGCTCAGCCCGCGGGGTGCGTACCGCCCCCGTGGCCGGTGGTCCCGGGCTCCGCGACGGGCTCCGGAGCGGGCTCGGCCGGCGCACCTGCGACGGGCGCGCCGAGAGCGGGCCGCGTGGGTGCGGGCACGAACGTCGAAGGGAGCGAAGGGGCGTTCTCCCGGCCGGCGTTGGCGATGACCACCGCGACATAAGGGAGCAGAACCCCCAACGCGAGCGCCACCACGGCCACATGCCTCTCGACGTTCCACAGAGTCGCGGCCAGGACCACGGCGACGGTGCGCACGGACATGGAGATGATGTAGCGGCGCTGCCTGCCACGCACATCGTCGGCAAGGCTCTGCCGGGCGCCCGTGATCCGGAAGACCTCCGTGCCGCTCTGCTTCCGCATAGTGATTCCACCACCAGATCTCTGTGCCGGACTTCCCCGGACGGCGCGGCTCCTACGGTACGCCCGGCGCCCGCCTCCTTCGAGGCCGGGGCGAGTCCCGTTCGAGCGGGTCCGGACCACGCTTCCCCGTACGGCCCTGTCCGGCATGCGCCGTACGTCCGTTGCGCCCAGACTGGGCGAACGTGCGCACACCGCGCCGCACGAGGAGGCGATATGAGCTGGTTGTGGGCAATCATCGTAGGTCTGATCCTGGGCCTGCTCGCACGGGCGATCCTGCCGGGGAAGCAGAGCATCCCCCTCTGGCTGACGGTGGTGTTCGGCATTCTGGGCAGCATCCTCGGCAATGCCGTCGCGACCTGGATCGGTGTCAACGACACTAAGGGGATCGACTGGATCCGCCACCTGCTGCAGCTGATCGGTGCCGTGGTCGTCGTCGGGGTAGGAGACATGCTCTGGCAGTCCATCCGGGGCAACCGGGGCAAGAGGCAGAGAACCTGATCCAGGGGCGACACCTGGGTGTGTGAGCAGCACCGCGGCCGGCCACGCGTCACGCGTGACCGGCCGCGGTGCTGTGCTCCCGGGGGTCGGCCGGGTGCGACGCTCTCCGGCGTCAGCCGGCCGTGACCTCGACGGCGGCCAGGTTCTTCTTGCCCCGGCGCAGGACCAGCCAGCGCCCGTGCAGCAGCTCCGCGAGCGCGGGAGCGCTCTCGCCGTCCGTGACCTTCGCGTTGTTCACGTAGGCCCCGCCCTCCTTGACCGTGCGGCGGGCGGCCGACTTGCTGGCGGACAGCCCGACCTCGACCAGGAGATCCACCACCGGGCCCAGCTCGGTGACCTGGGCGTGCGGCACCTCGGACAGGGCGGCGCCGAGCGTCGCCTCGTCCAGCTCGCCGAGCTCACCCTGGCCGAACAGTGCCTTCGACGCGGCGATGACCGCCGCGCACTGTGCCCCGCCGTGGACCAGCGTCGTCAGCTCCTCGGCCAGCGACCGCTGCGCCGAACGCGCCTGCGGGCGCTCCTGGGTGAGCTGCTCCAGCTCCTCGAGCTCCTCGCGGCTCTTGAAGCTCAGGATGCGCATGTACGTCGAGATGTCCCGGTCGTCCACATTTAGCCAGAACTGGTAGAACGCGTACGGCGTCGTCATCTCCGGGTCGAGCCAGACGGCCCCGCTCTCGGACTTGCCGAACTTGGTGCCGTCGGCCTTCACCATCAGCGGCGTGGCCAGCGCGTGCACGGCGGCCCCCGGCTCCAGGCGGTGGATCAGGTCGATCCCGGCCGTGAGGTTGCCCCACTGGTCGCTGCCGCCCTGCTGGAGGGTGCAGCCGTGGCGCCGGTACAGCTCCAGGAAGTCCATGCCCTGGAGGAGCTGGTAGCTGAACTCCGTGTAGCTGATGCCCTCCTGGGACTCCAGCCGACGGGCCACCGAGTCCTTGGTGAGCATCTTGTTGACCCGGAAGTGCTTGCCGATGTCCCGGAGGAACTCGATCGCGGACAGGCCCGCGGTCCAGTCCAGGTTGTTCACCATCGTGGCGGCGTTCGGGCCCTCGAAGGTGAGGAAGGGCTCGATCTGCCCACGCAGCCGCTGGACCCACGCGGCGATGGTCTCCGGGTCGTTCAGCGTGCGTTCCGCCGTCGGCCGCGGGTCACCGATCTGGCCGGTGGCCCCGCCGACCAGGGCGAGCGGCTTCAGCCCGGCGAGCTGGAGCCGGCGCATGGTGAGCACCTGCACCAGGTGGCCCACGTGCAGGCTCGCCGCCGTCGGGTCGAAGCCGCAATAGAAGGTGACCGGGCCGTCCGCGAGAGCCTTGCGCAATGCGTCCTCGTCGGTGGACTGGGCGAACAGCCCGCGCCACTTCAGCTCGTCGACGATGTCCGTCACGGTCGTTTCTCTCCTCTGAGGGGTCGATCAGTCGTCCGGCCAGTCTATGGGGGTCACACCCCCCGGCTGACCGAGCTCATGTGGAAGTCGGGGATGCGCAGCGCGGGCATCGCGGCCCGGGTGAAGTAGTCGCCCCACTCGCGCGGCAGCGTCTTCTCCGTACGGCCGGCCTCCGAGGCCCGGGACAGCAGCCCGACCGGCGACTCGTTGAACCGGAAGTTGTTCACCTCACCGACGACCTCGCCGTCCTCCACCAGATAGACCCCGTCCCGGGTCAGACCGGTCAGCAGCAGCGTCGCCGGATCCACCTCCCGGATGTACCAGAGGCAGGTCAGCAGCAGGGCCCGGCCGGTCGTCGCCGCGACCATCTCCTCCAGGGACCGCTCACCGCCGCCGTCCAGGACGAGGTTGTCCATCGACGGGGCCACCGGCAGTCCCGTCAGCCCGGCCGAGTGCCGGGTCGTGGTCAGCCGGTCCAGCCGGCCGTCCTTGATCCAGTCCGTCGGGGCCAGCGGCAGCCCGTTGTCGAAGACCGAGGAGCCGTCCCCCGAGGAGTGCGCGATGACGAAGGGGGCGGCCTCCAGCCCCGGGGCGTGCGGATCGCTGCGCAGGGTCAGCGGCAGCTCGGAGAGCGTCTCGCCGATCCGCGTACCGCCTCCCGGCCGGGAGAAGACCGTCCGGCCCTCCGCGGCGTCCCGGGCGCCCGCCGACCAGTACTGGTAGATCAGCAGGTCGGCCACCGCGGTGGGCGGCAGCAGCGTCTCGTAGCGTCCGGCCGGCAGCTCGATCCTGCGCTCCGCCCAGCCGAGGCGCCGCGCCAGCTCCGCGTCCAGGGCCGCCGGGTCGACGTCCTTGAAGTCCCGGGTGGCCCGGCCGGCCCAGGCGGAACGGGTCCGGTCGGGGGACTTGGCGTTCAGTTCCAGCGTCCCGTTCGGCTGGTCGTGGCGCAGCCGCAGTCCCGTCGACGTACCCAGGTACGTCGAGTTCAGCTGGTGGTGGGCGAAGCCGTACAGCTCACGCCCGCCCGAGCGTGCCCGGGCGAAGGCGTCGCCGAGCGCCGGGGCGAAGTCGGCGAAGACGTCGGAGCCGGTCTCGGCCGGCGGCTCCGTGAAGTCGGCCGACGCCGGGATCCCGGAGACCAGCGGCTGGGCGTCCTCGGCCGGCCCGGCACCGCGTGCGGCGGCCTCGGCGGCCCGCACCAGAGGTTCCAGGTCGTCCGCGGTGACGGCCGACCGGGACACCACACCGGAGGCCGTGCCCTCGGTACCGTCCACGGTGGCGATCACGGTCAGGGTCCGCCCCCGCGTCACCCCGTTCGTGGTGAGCGCGTTCCCGGCCCAGCGCAGATTGGCGGAGGAGTTCTCGTCCGCGATGACCACGCAGCCGTCGGCGGTGGACAGCTCCAGTGCGCGCTCGACGATCTCGTACGGCTTGCTGACGCGGCTCATCGCCCGCCCTCCTGCGTCGTGTTGAGGATGTTCACGCCTCGGAAGAGGGCGGAGGGACAGCCGTGCGAGACAGCCGCGACCTGGCCCGGCTGGGCCTTGCCGCAGTTGAACGCGCCGCCCAGGACATAGGTCTGCGGACCGCCGACCTTCTCCATCGAGCCCCAGAAGTCCGTCGTCGTCGCCTGGTACGCCACGTCGCGCAACTGACCCGCCAGCCTGCCGTTCTCGATCCTGAAGAACCGCTGCCCGGTGAACTGGAAGTTGTACCTCTGCATGTCGATGGACCAGGACCGGTCGCCGACCACGTAGATCCCGCGCTCCACCCCGCCGATCAGGTCCTCCGTGGAGAGCCCGCCCGGATCCGGCCGCAGCGAGACGTTCGCCATGCGCTGCACGGGGACGTGCTCCGGCGAGTCGGCGTACGCGCACCCGTTGGACCGGCCCAGGCCCGTCAGCTTCGCGATCCGCCGGTCCGTCTGGTAGCCCACCAGGGTCCCGTCCTTGACGAGGTCCCAGGACTGCGCCTCGACGCCCTCGTCGTCGTACCCGATGGTCGCCAGCCCGTGCTCGGCGGTGCGGTCACCGGTCACGTTCATCACGGGGGAGCCGTACGTCAGCTTGCCCAGCTGGTCGAACGTGGCGAACGAGGTGCCGGCGTACGCCGCCTCGTAGCCCAGCGCCCGGTCCAGCTCGGTCGCGTGGCCGATCGACTCGTGGATGGTCAGCCAGAGGTTGGACGGGTCGACCACCAGGTCGTACGTCCCCGCCTCGACGCTCGGCGCCCGCATCTTCTCGGCCAGCAGCCCCGGGATGCGCTCCAGTTCGACGTCCCAGTCCCAGCCGGTGCCCGTGAGGTACTCCCAGCCACGGCCCACCGGCGGAGCGATCGTCCGCATCGAGTCGAACTCACCGGTCGTACCGTCCACGGCCACCGCGGTGAGCTGCGGATGCACCCGCACCCGCTGCTGGGTGGTGACGGTTCCTGCGGTGTCGGCGTAGAACTTGTTCTCGTGGACGGTCATCAGAGAGGCGTCCACGTGCGCGACCCCGTCGGCCGCCAGCAGCCGGGAGCTCCACTCGGCGAGCAGCCCCGACTTCTCCGCGTCCGGTACGTCGAAGGGGTCGACCTCGTACGCCGACACCCAGGTCCGCTCACCGTGCACCGGCTCGTCCGCCAGCTCCACGCGCTCGTCGGAACCGGCCGCCGCGATGACCTTCGCGGACAGCTTGGCCATGGCGACCGCCCGCGAGGCCACCTTCGCCGCCGCGTCCATCGTCAGGTCCACCCCGGAAGCGAACCCCCAGGCCCCGCCGTGCACCACCCGGACCGCGTACCCGGTGTCGGTGGTGTCCGACGTCCCGGACGGCCGGGCGTCGCGCAGCCGCCAGGACGCGCCACGCACCCGCTCGAACCGGAAGTCCGCGTGCGCGGCGCCGAGCGCCCGGGCGCGGGCGAGCGCCGCGTCGGCGAGGGCGCGCAGTGGCAGGGCCAGGAACGACTGATCTACCTCGTGGGCCACGAAGGGCTCCCCTCCTTTGACAGTCCTGGCAGTGAATCATGGTGCGGACGGTCACCGGGTGGCTACCGGTTTGCATGACCGGCGGCCGGCAGCGGTACAGGCGGGGGCGACGCGGTGGAGCGGGGAGGCCGCGAGATCCAGCGACATCTACACGAAGAGCGGGAGCGCAAGGTGGGAACGGTGCGTGATCACCGTCCGCCGGGGCGTGGTTCGCTGTCGGATCGGGCGCCCGTGAGACGGGGCTGGTCGCACTCGCGCCGGGCACGGCGGACTGAGACAGCCGCCGCGACTGTGGGAACCCGACAGTCGCGGCCCGGCGGCGCTGTCAGAGGCCGATTCCCTGGATGTGGAGTGGTACCGATAGGTTTTCGATGTACCAGACCGCCAAGGAAAGGGTGATCCGTTGAGCCGCTCGGTTCTCGTCACCGGAGGAAACCGGGGCATCGGCCTCGCCATCGCCCGCGCCTTCGCCGACAACGGCGACAAGGTCGCCGTCACCTACCGCTCGGGGGAGCCGCCGCAGGCGCTCACCGAAGCGGGCGTTCTCGCGGTCCGGTGCGACATCACCGACGCCGAGCAGGTGGAGCAGGCCTACAAGGAGATCGAGGAGAAGCACGGTCCCGTGGAGGTGCTGGTCGCCAACGCCGGTATCACCAAGGACCAGTTGCTGATGCGGATGTCCGAGGACGACTTCACGTCGGTGCTCGACACCAACCTCACCGGCACCTTCCGCGTGGTCAAGCGCGCCAACCGCGGGATGCTGCGCGCCAAGAAGGGCCGTGTCGTCCTGATCTCCTCCGTCGTCGGCCTCCTCGGCTCGGCCGGACAGGCCAACTACGCGGCGTCCAAGGCGGGCCTGGTCGGCTTCGCCCGGTCGCTGGCCCGTGAGCTCGGCTCGCGGAACATCACGTTCAACGTCGTCGCACCCGGTTTCGTCGACACCGACATGACCCAGGTGCTCACCGACGAGCAGCGCAAGGGCATCGTGTCGCAGGTGCCGCTCGGCCGCTACGCGCAGCCCGCCGAGATCGCCGCCGCGGTGCGCTTCCTCGCGTCCGACGACGCGTCGTACATCACTGGAGCCGTCATTCCCGTTGACGGCGGATTGGGCATGGGTCACTGATCACCATGAGCGGAATTCTCGACGGCAAGCGCATCCTCATCACGGGGGTGCTGATGGAGTCGTCCATCGCCTTCCACACCGCGAAGGTGGCCCAGGAGCAGGGCGCCGAGGTCATCCTGACGGCCTTCCCCCGGCCGACGCTGACCGAGCGCATCGCCAAGAAGCTTCCGAAGCCCGCCAAGGTCATCGAGCTCGACGTGACCAACGACGAGCACCTCGACCGGCTCGCGGGCCTCGTCAAGGACGAGCTCGGCTCGCTCGACGGCGTCGTGCACTCCATCGGCTTCGCGCCGCAGGACGCGCTCGGCGGCAACTTCCTGAACACGCCCTTCGAGTCGGTCGCCACCGCGATGCACGTCTCGGCGTTCTCGCTGAAGTCGCTCGCCATGGCCTGCAAGCCGCTCATGAGCGAAGGCGGCTCGATCGTCGGCCTCACCTTCGACGCGCAGTTCGCCTGGCCGCAGTACGACTGGATGGGCCCGGCGAAGGCGGCGCTGGAGGCCACCTCCCGCTACCTCGCCCGTGACCTCGGCGGCGACAGCATCCGCTGCAACCTGATCTCGGCGGGCCCCATCGGCTCGATGGCCGCCAAGTCCATCCCGGGCTTCGGTGACCTCGCGGAGGTCTGGAACACCCGGTCGCCGCTGGCCTGGGACATGGCCGACCCCGAGCCGGCCGGCCGCGGTGTCGTCGCGCTGCTCTCGGACTTCTTCCCGAAGACCACGGGCGAGATCATCCACGTCGACGGCGGCGTGCACATGATGGGTGCCTGACCCACCCGCGGATCACCGACGGCCGCGTACCCCTCGCCCGGGTACGCGGCCGTCGCGCGTGTCCTCCGGTGCTCAAGTCGAAAAGATGGCGGCCCCACCGCAGAATGTGGTGGAACCGGACTTTTGGTCAGGCTGTGGGGAGGAGATCGCTGTGCGCTCCACACGTCGCCGAACCTGGGCCCTGCTCGCAGCGGCGGCCGTGGTCACGGGGCTCCTGGCCCCGGTGGCCGTGAGCGCCGCCAACCGGGCGGGGAGCCGAACGGCGCCTCTCGCTCCGGAACCGGAGCCCTCGGGTTCCGAATGCCGTACGTCGGTCGAGGGCTCCCGGGTGATCGCCTACTGCCACAACCCGTACCCCACGACCGATCTCGTGCGGCTCCACACCGAGTGCGCGCGCTGGTGGGACGTTGACGCCGACGGCGGCGCGGTCGCGGTGCAGCCGGGCCGGACGGTCAAGCTGGAGGACCGCTGCTGGAAAGAGGTCGGCTCGGCCTGGATCAGTCACTCGGTGGGCTGAGGCCCGTGTCAGACCCGCTCCCGCAGACAGTCCAGAGCGTGGGCCGCGGCCTCGGCGGCGGCCGTCTCCGCGTCGCCCGCCCGAATCGCCTCGACGAGACGGGCGTGGTCCATGAGCTCCTGCGGCCCGAGCTTCGAGCCCACGTCGTCGCGCAGGTAGTCGCGGAGCAGGTCGTTGAGGTCGGCGTAGAGCTCCGTCAGTACGTCGTTGTGCGACGCGGCGACCACGGCGAGGTGCAGGGTCGCGTCGGCGGCCACGAACGCCTCCGCGTCACCCGACGCCCAGGTCTCCTCGCGCCGCGCCATCAGCGTGTCCAACTGCCGCAGGTCCCGGTCCGTACGCCGCGCGGCGGCGAGCCGGGCCGCCGAGGACTCCAGAGTGGAGCGCAGCTCGGCGACGTGCCGGGGGTCGGCGTCCGCGAAGCGGCGCTGCATCACCCCGGCCAGCTCGCTGGTCGCCACCACGTAGGTGCCGGAGCCCTGGCGGATGTCCAGAAGCCCGTTGTGCGCCAGGGCGCGCACCGCCTCGCGCACCGTGTTGCGGGCGACCCCGAGCTGCTCGACCAGTTCGGGCTCGGTGGGGATGCGCGAGCCCACCGGCCACTCGCCCGCGGTGATCTGGTTCCTCAGCTGGGCAATCACCTGATCGGCGAGAGCCGAACGCCGCGTGGACGTCAGCGCCATGGTGCTCCTTGCTCGTGTTCCGGAGGGATGGTCCGGAGGAGAAGTGTTCCGGAGGTGGTCAGGGGGTGCGGGCCCGTCGGACCGTCGTCCCGATCGTCTCAGGGAGAGCGCGGGAGTGGACAGTCAATCATCCCATGATTCTATGATGGGCCCCATGCGTCACGACGAGACCCCGACCCTGCGCCCTTCCACCGCCCCAGGCGCCCCGACATCCGGCACGTCCAGGCCCGGACCCTCCCCCTGGGTACTGCGGATCGTCACCCTCGGCCTGGTCCTCGCCGCGCTCAACCTCCGGCCCGCCATCACCAGTCTCGGCCCCCTCCTCGAAGAGGTCAGGGACGGACTGCACATGAGCGGCAGCGTCGCCGGAGTCCTCACCTCCGTGCCGCCGCTCTGCTTCGCCGTGTTCGGCTTCATGGCGCCCAGGCTCGCCCGCAGGTTCGGCCCCGGCGCCGTCGTCTGCGCGGGCATGGTGGCCATCACCGCCGGTCTGCTGCTGCGCCCCTTCGTGGGCGGCACCGCCGGGTTCCTCGCCGCCAGTGCCCTCGCCCTGATGGGCATCGCGGTCAGCAACATCCTGATGCCGGTCATCGTCAAGCGCTGGTTCCCCGACCGCGTCGGCACCGTCACCGGGCTCTATTCGATGGCCCTGGCCCTCGGCACCGCCCTCGCGGCCGCCCTCACCGTGCCCCTGACGGACGCCCTGGGGGGCAGCTGGAAGACGGGGCTCATGGTCTGGGCGGCCCTGGCAGCGGTCGCGATCCTGCCCTGGCTCCCGTTCGTGAAGGACCGCGGTGACGCGTCCGGGCCGGCCGCCGGGGCCACGGCTCCCCCCGCGCTCCGGATCACCCGCAGCCGCACGTCCTGGGCGCTCGCCTGCTTCTTCGGCCTCCAGGCCACCGCCGCGTACATCACGATGGGCTGGATCCCGCAGATCTTCCGTGACGCGGGGCTCCCGGCGGGCACCGCCGGCGTCCTGCTCGCCGTGATCATGGCCATGGGCGTACCCCTGGCCTTCGTCATCCCCCGGGTCGCCACCCGGCTGCGGACCCAGGGCCCGATCGTCCTGGTGCTCAGCGGGTGCGGCCTCCTCGGCTACGCGGGCCTCTACCTCGCCCCGGCCGGCGGCGCCTGGCTCTGGGCGCTGCTGCTGGGCGTCGCCAACTGCGCCTTCCCGCTGGCCCTCACCATGATCGGGATGCGTTCGCGCTCCGGCGCGGGAGTCGTCAGGCTGTCCGCCTTCGCCCAGTCCACCGGTTACCTGCTCTCGATCCCCGGCCCCCTGCTGGTCGGCGTGCTCTACCAGCACAGCGGCGGCTGGGGGCTGCCCCTCGCGCTGATGGCCGCCCTCCTCGTGCCCCAGACCGTGGCGGGAGTGCTCGCCGGGCGGGACCGGAAGATCGAGGACGAATGCTGAGATGCGACACTGAGCGCATGCCAGTGCTCGATCCGAACCCCCAGAACGGTCAGAAGAAGCTCCTCCTCGTCTTCGGGACCATGATCCTCATCTCCGTGGTCATCGGCGTGATCGCCACGATCGCCTCCCCCTGACCGCCCGATGGTGGGGCTTGCCCCACCATCCCCTAGGGGGTCAGGTTCAGGGTCGAGTGGGTGGGTCACCGGATGGGACCGCCGCAGGCCGGCCCGTAGGTTCTGGGTAACACAGCCGAGGACCCACGGAGGCGGACATGTCGGCCCGTACGAACACCCGGACCCATCGCCCGTCCCAGGCCACCGCCGACGCCCGGCTGCCCTGGTGGGCCGTCGTGCTGCCCGCCCTCGCCTTCGCCGCGCTCCTCCTGCTGATCGTGGAACCCGGCCAGGCGCACGCGGCGGCCGGTGACCCCGCGATCGGGCGTCTGCTCGGGCACATCCTCGGCCTCATGCCCGCCTGACCGGCCCCGTACACACCCCGCCACCCGCCGGTCACCCTCAGCGGACGAGCACGTCAACACCCTGCGCCCGGAGGCGCGTTTCGTGCGAAGCTGAGGTGTATGAGCGCCGACACACCTCGCAGGATCGTCCTTCTCAGGCACGCAAAGGCGGAATGGTCACAGGAGTCCGACCATGAGCGGCCACTGGCGGAACGAGGCAGGAAGGACGCCCCCGTCGCCGGACGCAAGCTGGCCGATTCGGGAACCGTCTTCGACCTGGCTCTGTGTTCGACCGCCACCCGGACCCGCGAGACCTGGAAGCACGCGGTCCACGAATTCGCACAGCGCCCCAGGACCGTGTACGAGGAGAGGCTGTACGAGGCCTCCCTCGGCGAACTGATCGCCCTGTTCGGAGAGACCCCCGACGACGTGCGGAATCTGTTGGTCATCGGCCACAATCCCGGCATGCACGGCGCCGCGGACGCGCTCTCCGGAGGGGCCGAGGGCGATGCGCTCGCCCGCATGACCAGGGACGGCTTCCCGACCGCGGCCTATGCCGTCGTCGAGTTCTCAGGCCCCTGGAAGAGCCTGGAGCACGGCGTGGGCAAGCTCGTCGAGTACTGGACACCGAACGACTGACCTACGACGGGGCGCCGGCACACATGATGTGCCGGCGCCCCTCCGTGCTTCGTGCGTGACCCCGCGAGGTCAGTCCACCAGGCCGTCGGCGGCCTCGACCTCTTCGCGGGTGATCCCGAGCAGATACAGCACGGTGTCCAGGAACGGGACGTTCACCGCCGTGTGGGCCGCCTCGCGGACGACCGGCTTGGCGTTGAAGGCGACGCCCAGGCCCGCGGTGTTCAGCATGTCCAGATCGTTCGCGCCGTCGCCGATCGCCACCGTCTGCGCCAGCGGCACCCCCGCCTGCTCCGCGAAGCTGCGCAACAGCCGGGCCTTGCCCGCCCGGTCCACGATGTCGCCCACGACCCGGCCGGTGAGCCTGCCGTCGACGACCTCCAGCGTGTTGGCGGAGGCGAAGTCGAGCCCGAGCCGCTCCTTGAGGTCGTCCGTGACCTGGGTGAAGCCCCCTGAGACCACGCCCACCTGGTAGCCGAGACGTTTCAGCGTCCGGATCAGGGTGCGGGCACCAGGGGTCAGCCGGACCTCCGCCCGCACCTTCTCCACGACCGACACGTCGAGCCCGGCCAGCAGCGCGACGCGCGCGTGCAGGGACTGCTCGAAGTCGAGCTCGCCGCGCATCGCCTGCTCGGTCACCGCCGCGACCTCGGCCTCGCAGCCGGCATGGGCCGCGAAGAGCTCGATGACCTCGTCCTGGATGAGCGTCGAGTCCACGTCCATGACAACCAGCCGCTGTGCCCTGCGGCTCAGCCCGGCCGAGACCACGGCGATGTCGACGCCGATACCGGCCGCCTCGGGCGCCAGCGCCGTCCGCAGCTCCTCGGTGCCGGTTCCGGACACCGCGAACTCGACAGCGGTGACGGGGTACTTCGCCAGACGGAAGATCCGGTCGATGTTGCCGCCGGTGGAGGTGATCCTGGCCGCTATGGCCGCGGTGGACTCCGCCGTCAGCGGGTGTCCCAGCACGGTCACATGGGAACGGCCGTAGCCGCGCGGACGGTTGTCGCCCGTGCCCGAGATGATCTCGGCCTGCAGTTTCAGGGACTCCGCCCAGCTGTGCACGGTCGCCCGGAGGTCGCCCTCGGTGGTGCCGCCCGGGTCCGGCGAGGTCACCAGGGCGCACAGGACGATGCGGCCCCGGGTGACGACCTGCTCGATGTCCACGACATCGACGGCGTAGGCGGCGAGGGTGTCGAAAAGACCGGCGGTGATGCCTGGCCGGTCCTTTCCGAAGATCTTGACGAGAAGCGTGGGGGCGTCCGTGTCCCGAGGGGACTCGGGGGGCTCAGGAGACCGGGGTGACCGAGGTGGCTGAGGTGCGCTCATGGTGCTCCCACCGTATAGGGCCGCGGGGCGGGCCCTGAAGCCGTCCCGAGTGGCGGACAGCCGTCGGCCGGGCCGCCGCGGGAGCGACGGACAGGGTACGGGCGCCTCGGATGGGATGCTCCGGACCCATTCCTCCCGAGTCGGGGGAGGGGGCGCAGAGCTTCCGCGCCGTCTTCACACCGCCCGGCTTTCCGTTACGGGACCGCTCCTGGAATAGTTCCCCACGATGTTCAGCATCCCTAGGCCTCCTGCGACGGGGGCGACTCGGGGGACAACTAGTGGGGCGCGGAGTGCCGGAACTCGTACTGGAATTGAATGGAAGGACCTGGGCGCTCGATCCGTCCAGGCCGTACACCCTCGGACGTGATCCGCAGGGCGACCTGATGATCGACGACGCCAGGGTGTCGTGGCGGCATGCCACGATCAGCTGGAACGGTCGTAGCTGGTCCATAGAGGACCACGGCAGCACGAACGGCACCTATGTACAGGGCCGGCGTATCCAGCAGATGGAGATCGCCCCGGGGACTTCGGTCCACCTGGGCAACGCCACCGACGGGCCGCGGCTGAGCCTCACCGCCCCGGCGGGTGCCGGAGTCCACGGCGGGCAGGCGGCGGGCGGGCAGAAAGCACCCGCGGCTCCCGTGGGGCAAGGGCAGCAGGCCCCGGTACAACAGCAGCCGCCGCAGGGTGCCGCCGGCTGGGCCGGTGGCGGTCCCGCGCAGCCGCAGCAGGCAGCCTGGCAGCAGGCGCAGCAGGCTCCCCAGATGCAGCAGCCTCCGGTCCCGCACCAGCAGGGGCACGGGGCGGGTGGCGCCGGTGGCGCGGCGGGGGCGCCGCCGGTCTACGGCGACCGCAGTCCCACCACGTTCCACCAGCTGGACCTCGGCCGTGTCATGCGCATCGGCCGTGCGCTGGAGAACGAACTGGTCGTCTCCGACCTGCAGGTCTCACGCCTGCACGCCGAATTCCGGGCGACGCCCGACGGCCGCTTCGAGATCCGCGACCTCGGTTCGCACAACGGCACCTACGTCAACGGCCAGCCGCTCAGCAAGTCCGGCACGGCTCTCATCGGACCGAACGACATCGTCGGCGTCGGCCACTCGACCTTCCGGCTGGTCGGGGACCGGCTGGAAGAGTTCGTCGACACCGGTGAGGTCTCCTTCTCGGCCCGCCACCTCACGGTGACGGTCGACGGCGGCAAGGACATCCTCAAGGACGTCTCCTTCGGCGTACCGGAGAAGTCACTGGTCGCCGTCATCGGCCCGTCGGGCTCCGGCAAGTCCACCCTGCTCAAGGCGCTCACCGGCTACCGGCCCGCCAACCAGGGCGACGTCCTCTACGACAACCGGAACCTGTACAAGCAGTTCGCCGAGCTGCGCCAGCGCATCGGCCTGGTCCCGCAGGACGACATCCTGCACAAGGAACTCACGGTCACGAGGGCCCTGCGGTACGCGGCCAAGCTGCGCTTCCCCGCGGACACCACCGAGGCCGAGCGCACCGCCCGGATCCACGAGGTCCTCGCCGAGCTCAAGCTCGACATCCACCGGGACAAGAAGATCACCTCGCTCTCCGGCGGCCAGCGCAAGCGCGTGTCGGTCGCCCTGGAGCTGCTGACCAAGCCGTCGCTGATCTTCCTGGACGAGCCGACCTCGGGTCTCGACCCGGGCATGGACCGCGACGTCATGCAGCTGCTGCGCGGCCTCGCCGACGACGGCCGTACGGTCCTGGTCGTCACGCACTCCGTGGCCGAGCTGGCCATCTGCGACAAGCTCCTGGTGATGGCGCCCGGCGGAGCCGTCGCCTACTTCGGCCCTCCCGAGGAGGCGCTGAACTTCTTCGGCTACACCAGCTGGGCCGACGTGTTCTCCGCGTTCGAGAACTACCGCGAGTACGACTGGGCGGGCCGCTGGCGCGGCTCGCAGCACTACCAGATGTACGCCGCGGACATCGACGCCGTCGCCGCACAGTCCGTACACATGCCGCCGGCGCAGCAGATGCGTCCGCCGAAGCCGTCGGGCTGGGCGGCCCAGCTGTGGACGCTGATGCGCCGCTACGTCTCGGTGATCGCGTCCGACAAGGGCTTCCTCGCCCTGATGGTGATCCTTCCGGCGGTGCTCGGCGTGGTCAGCGTGGTCATCCCGGCGGAGTTCGGCCTGGCGAAACCCGATGTACCCAACAAGCAGTTCAACGCCAAGGCCGGAACCATCATGCTGATCCTCGCGGTCGGTATGTGCTTCGCCGCCGCGGCCAACTCCGTACGAGAGCTGATCAAGGAACGGGTGATCTACGAGCGGGAACGGGCCACCGGTCTCTCCCGTTCCGCCTACCTGCTGTCCAAGGTGATCGTCCTCGGCGTGATCACGGCCTTCCAGGGCGTGATCATCTGCGGGATCGGCTTCTCCACCCGCCGGCTGCCGGAGGAGGGTCTGTTCATGCCCCCCGCCGTGGAGATGTGCCTGTCGATCACCGTGCTCGGCTTCACCTCGATGATGGTCGGCCTGCTGATCTCCGCACTGGTGAAGACCGCCGAGAAGACCATGCCGCTGCTCGTCATGTTCGCCATCGTCCAGGTCGTCTTCACCGGCGTGCTCTTCCAGGTCTACGGGTCCCCGGGCCTGGAGCAGTTCGCCTGGCTGATGCCGTCGCGCTGGGCGGTGGCCGCGGCGGGCACCACGCTGGACCTCGCCCATCTCATGCCGCCGTGGGACCCGGAGCACCCGACCGACCTGGATCCGCTCTGGGAGCACTCGACCGGGCAGTGGGGGGTCAACATCACGGTGATGCTCGTCATGAGCGCCGTGCTCTTCTTCGCGGTCTCGCGGATGCTGCGCCGCCACGAGCCCGAGGTGATGCGCAAGTAGCGCGCCCCCCGGGGCCGCACCGGACCCGGAAACGCCCGAGGGCGGCAACCCCGTGGGGTGCCGCCCTTCGGCATGTGCCGGCCGGTCACGCGACGCTGCGGACCGGCTCCGCCGGGTTCTGCTCGGTGCGTGGCTCAGTACGCGCTGTCGACGTTGTCGATCGAGCCGTACTTGTCCGCGGCGTAGTTGGCGGCAGCGGTGATGTTGGCGACCGGGTCGTACTGGTCCTTCTTGGTGCCCTTGACGTGGTAGAAGTCGAAGGTCGGCTTGATGACCTGCAGCAGGCCCTTCGACGGGACGCCGTTGATCGCGTTGATGTCCCAGTTGTTGATGGCGCGCGGGTTACCGCTGGACTCACGGATGATGTTGCGGTGCAGGCCCTCGTACGTGCCGGGGATGTTCTTCTTGTCCATGATGGCGAGAGCCTCACGGATCCAGCCGTCCAGGTTGTTGGCGTAGACCGGCTTGCGGTCGGCCGCGCGGCTGGCCTTCTTGGCGGAACGCTTCTTCGCGTCGGCCTTGGCCTCGGCGACGGCCTTGGCCTTCGCCTCGGCCTTGGCGGCGGCCTTCTTCTTCGCGTCGGCCTCCTTGGCCTTCGCGGCGTCGGCGGCCTTCACGAGCTGCTCGGCCGTCGAGTTCTGCTCGATGCCACTGGCCTGGATGCTCTTCGTCTGCGAGCCGGTGAACGCGACCGGTGCGGCGGCCGAGGCGGCCTGCGGCTCGGCCGTGGCCGCGGCGTCGTCGGGGGCGAGCGAGAAGGCGAGAGCGGCGGCTGTCAGGGCGGAGACCCCCGCGACGGAGAGCTTCTGCGCCTTGTTCAGGCGACGGCTACGGCTGGAGATTCGGGACACGGACATACAGTCGTACCTCTTCGAATTGCAGGGGGTCCTCGGCGAGGACGCAGACGGAAGAGCCGAGGCATCTCCGTCGGGGACAGATGCAATTCTTAGCGCCAGCAAAATGGCCTGGCAAAGGTGTGACGTACGAAGCCAGATAGTGGGCGGGGGTCTTGTTCCTTCCCTCTTGTCCGGTTTGGGGCACGCCGAGTTGCCCGTTTTGAGTCAACTATCCCTCTTCGTAAGTGACGTGAGTCCTATGCCTGGGCTCACACGGGACGCGCTTCACGCTCACGAAAAGTTGCTCCTGTAATGCGGAGCGTAAGGGGCTTTCCGGGCAGGGGGCGGGCCTCCCCGGAACGCCGAGCCCTAGGACTCGGGCCCCATGCGGCAGCGGCCCACAGCCCGATACGGCGGCGACACCCCCGCCGGTACGGTGAGCGCATGAGCCATCCCCCACCGTCGGGTCTCGCCGCGGTAAGCGCCGCGCTGCTCGCCATGAGCCGGCACCTCGAGATGAGGGACGTCCTCAAGACGATCGTGTCCTCGGCCCGCGAACTGCTGGACGCCGAGTACGCCGCACTGGGCGTGCCGGACGATCACGGGGGCTTCGCCCAGTTCGTCGTCGACGGGGTCAGCGACGAGCAGTGGAAGGCCATCGGGCCGCTGCCCCGCCAGCACGGGATCCTCGCGGCGATGCTCCACGAGGCGAAGCCCCAGCGGCTCGCCGACGTCCGCGAGGACCCCCGCTTCGAGGGGTGGCCCGACGCCCACCCCGACATGTCCGACTTCCTCGGCCTGCCCATCCAGGACGGGGACGAGACCATCGGCGCCCTGTTCCTCGCCAACAAGCGCGGTCCCAGGCCGTCGGGCGGCTGCAACTTCACGGAGGAGGACGAGGCACTCCTGGGGATCCTCGCCCAGCACGCGGCCATCGCCCTCACCAACGCCCGGCTCTACGAACGCAGCCGTGAGCTCACCATCGCCGAGGAACGCTCACGGCTCGCCCATGAGCTGCACGACGCCGTCAGCCAGAAGCTCTTCTCGCTCCGGCTCACCGCCCAGGCCGCCGCGGCCCTCGTAGACCGCGACCCGGCGCGCGCCAAGGGAGAGCTCCAGCAGGTCGCCGCCCTGGCCGGGGAAGCCGTGGACGAGCTGCGGGCGGCCGTCGTCGAACTGCGCCCCGCGGCCCTGGACGAGGACGGCCTCGTCGCGACCCTCCGTACCCAGATCCAGGTCCTGGACCGCGCCCACAGCGCCCGGGTCACCTTCGAGAGCGCGGGGGTGAGAGCCCTGCCCGCCGCCCAGGAGGAGGCGATGCTCCGGGTCACCCAGGAAGCCCTGCACAACGCCCTGCGCCACTCCGGCGCCGGAGAGGTCGCCGTCACGCTCGCCAGGCAGACCACCACGACGGTGCTGCGCATCACCGACGACGGCTGCGGCTTCGACGCCCACGCCGTCCGCCGCGCCGGACGCCATCTGGGCCTCGTCTCCATGCGGCACCGTGCCGGTGGCGTCGGTGGCCGGCTCACCGTCGCTTCGGAGCCCGGCAAGGGCACCACCATCCAGATGGAGATCCCCAGTGGCTGACAAGATCATCAAGGTGCTTCTCGTCGACGACCACCAAGTGGTCCGCCGGGGGCTGCGTACGTTCCTCGAGGTCCAGGACGACATAGAGGTCGTCGGCGAGGCGTCCGACGGGGCCGAGGGTGTCGCCAGGACCGAGGAGCTGAGGCCCGACGTGGTCCTGATGGACATCAAGATGCCGGGCACGGACGGCATCGAGGCGCTGCGCAGGCTGAGGGAACTGGAGAATCCGGCCAAGGTCCTGATCGTCACCAGCTTCACCGAGCAGCGCACGGTCGTGCCCGCCCTGCGCGCGGGTGCCTCGGGCTACGTCTACAAGGACGTGGACCCGGACGCCCTGGCCGGCGCCATCCGCTCGGTCCACGCGGGCCACGTCCTGCTCCAGCCGGAGGTCGCCGGCGCACTGCTCGCCCAGGACGACACGGGCAACGGCACCGGGCGGGGGAGCACTCTGACCGAGCGGGAGCGGGAGGTCCTCGGGCTGATCGCGGACGGCCGCTCCAACCGGGAGATCGCCCGGGCGCTCGTCCTGTCGGAGAAGACCGTGAAGACCCATGTCTCGAACATCCTCATGAAGCTCGACCTGTCCGACAGGACCCAGGCCGCGCTGTGGGCGGTCCGGCACGGAGCGGCGGGCTGACAGGCCGCCGGACGGGGTGCTTGTAGGACAAGCGGATGGGTTCACTCCAGTCCGAGATTCATACTGTCGGGTGGATGTCACCCGTACGGCGCATCCTCGACGGCGTACCGGCGTTCTCCATGCGTGCTGCGGCGGTCGGCCGCAGCGACGCGAGGAGGATCCTGAAGTGAAGAACCTGAAGAAGGCCGCAGCCGTCACCATGATCGCGGGCGGAATCATCGCCGCCGGTGCCGGAGCCGCCTCAGCCACGGGACACGGCGGCGCCGGTGCCCACGGCACGGCCGTCGGCTCCCCGGGCGTCGTCTCGGGCAACGTCGTACAGGTCCCGGTGAACGTCCCGGTGAACGTGGTCGGCAACACGGTCGACGTGGTCGGCCTGCTCAACCCGGCCTTCGGCAACCTCGGCCTGAACGGCTGACCCACGCCTCGTACCTCGCCGCCGGGCGGGCTCCCGCGAGCCCTCCGGCGGCCGGGTGGACCAACCGGCCGGGTGAACCAGCCGACCGGGACCCCACCTCCGGGGATCAGCCGAGGGGGACCGGCGACCGGGGATTCACCGCCCCCGCTCCTCCACGTACGCGTTGTACGCCGCGACCTGCGCCCGCCGGGCCACCCGCTCCACCGGCCGCAGCGCCTCGCTCCTGGCCGCGATCTCGGAAGCGCTCACCGCGCCGCCGTGGCCGTTCTCATGGGCCACCGACACCAGCAGCCCCACCCGCTGGGCGAGCTCCAGCACCCGGACCGCCCTCGGGGGATAGCCCGGCGCAAGCACCTCCCGTCCCCGCTCCGCCCGCGCCCGGTAGGCATCCACCGCGGCCTCCGCGACCGGCCCGGACCCGGCGACGTCCAGCCGCGACAGCACCGCCGTCGCGTCCCGCAAGGCCTCGGCGAGCTCCCGCTCCGCCTCGCCCAGCGACGGCACATCGGCCGGAGGCGCCTCCCGGACAGGCAGGCAGCGCCAGACCACCTCGACATGCAGATCACCGCCGGGCCCCACCTCACTCACCTCCGGTACGAGCCCGTACGGCGCCCCGGACGTGATCACCGCCTCCTCGGCCTCCAACGCCCGGGCGTTGAAGCCCGGCGGCCCGCTGAGCCCCAGCGGATGCCCGGGTACCGGCAGCGCGACCCGGTAGCCGGTCGCACCGAGACCCCTCAACCGGCCGAGCGCCAGCGTCAGCCCGACGGGCCCCGCCTCACCCGGCAACCCTTCGACGCGGTGCACCGCGTCCTCGCCGACGATCGCGAGCGCCGCGTCGTCCGGTGACACATGTCCGGCCAAAAGCGCGTTTCCCCATGCGGCAAGCCGCCCTGAGCGTGGTTCCGAAAGCATGGGAACAGCCTAGGGAACGGCCCCAGGGCCTGAGCACTCCTCGGGTGGCGTAGGTTTTATCCGGGAGCTGTGCCCACAGGCACGCGACGATCTCGACACTGTATGGGGAGACAACGCGCCATGAGCGATGTACTGGAGCTGGTGGACGTATCCGTGGTCCGCGACGGACGCGCTCTGGTGGACGACGTCTCCTGGTCGGTCAAGGAGGGGGAGCGCTGGGTCATCCTCGGGCCGAACGGCGCGGGCAAGACCACCCTCCTCAACCTCGCCTCCAGCTACCTCTTCCCGAGCACCGGTACGGCCACGGTCCTCGGCGAGCGGCTCGGCGGGGTCGGCACCGACGTCTTCGAGCTCCGGCCCCGCATCGGCATCGCCGGTGTGGCCATGGCCGAAAAGCTCCCCAAGCGCCAGACCGTGCTGCAGACGGTGCTCACCGCCGCGTACGGCATGACCGCCACCTGGCACGAGGACTACGAAGCCGTCGACGAGGAGCGCGCCCGCGCCTTCCTCGACCGTCTCGGCATGACCGGGTTCCTCGACCGGAAGTTCGGCACGCTCTCCGAGGGTGAGCGCAAGCGCACCCTCATCGCCCGCGCCATGATGACCGACCCCGAGCTGCTCCTCCTCGACGAGCCCGCCGCAGGGCTCGACCTCGGCGGACGTGAGGACCTGGTGCGCCGCCTCGGCAGGCTGGCCCGTGACCCGTACGCCCCCTCCATGGTCATGGTCACCCACCACGTCGAGGAGATCGCGCCCGGCTTCACCCACGTCCTGATGATCCGTCAGGGCAAGGTGCTCGCAGCCGGTCCCATGGAGACCGAGCTCAGCTCCCGGAATCTCTCCCTCTGCTTCGGTCTGCCGCTCGTCGTCGAGCACCACGGCGACCGCTACACCGCCCGCGGACTGCCCCTCGGTGGATAGTCGGACCACGGCCAACCTCTCCGGCGCCCTGTCGGGGAGTGCACTCGCGGTCCTACGATGACCCCGTGGACATCGACGCGTGGGTGTGGTGGCTGATCGGAGCGGTGGGACTGGGTATTCCCCTCGTCCTGACCGCGATGCCCGAATTCGGGATGTTCGCCGTGGGGGCGGTGGCCGCTGCCGTCGTCGCGGCCCTCGGCGGTGGCATCGTCGCACAGGTCCTGGTCTTCGTCGTGGTGTCGGTGGCGCTGATCGCCGTCGTCCGCCCGATCGCGGCCAGACACCGTGCGAGCCGGCCGGGGGAGGCCACCGGCATCGAGGCGTTGAAGGGCCGTCAGGCCGTCGTGCTGGAACGGGTGGACGGCAGTGGCGGGCGCATCAAGCTCGCCGGCGAGGTCTGGTCCGCCCGCGCGCTCGACGGCGACCTGGTCTTCGAACCCGGCCGACAGGTGGACGTCGTCGACATCGACGGTGCGACGGCCGTGGTCATGTGAGCGAACCGGTTACGGGGCAGCCCGCAGTCTGACACACTCGAAGTCGATCATCATGAGAGCGCAACGGCCGTGACCCCCACGGAAGTTAGACCTCGATCACCGCGATCCGCCGGCAACCGAAGGGCACGAGGCACACGATGCAACCGATCATCATCGTCCTGATCATTCTGGTGGTGCTCGTCTTCATCGCCCTGATCAAGACGATCCAGGTCATCCCGCAGGCCAGTGCCGCCATCGTGGAGCGCTTCGGCCGCTACACCCGCACGCTCAACGCCGGGCTGAACATCGTCGTCCCGTTCATCGACTCGATCCGTAACCGCATCGACCTCCGCGAACAGGTCGTCCCCTTCCCGCCGCAGCCGGTGATCACCCAGGACAACCTCGTCGTCAACATCGACACCGTCATCTACTACCAGGTGACCGATGCCCGCGCCGCGACCTACGAGGTCGCCAGCTACATCCAGGCGATCGAGCAGCTCACCGTCACCACGCTCCGCAACATCATCGGCGGCATGGACCTCGAGCGGACCCTGACCTCCCGCGAGGAGATCAACGCCGCGCTCCGCGGAGTCCTCGACGAGGCCACCGGCAAGTGGGGCATCCGCGTCAACCGCGTCGAGCTCAAGGCCATCGAGCCGCCCACCTCCATCCAGGACTCGATGGAGAAGCAGATGCGCGCCGACCGTGACAAGCGCGCCGCCATCCTCACCGCGGAGGGCATCAGGCAGTCCGCGATCCTCACCGCCGAGGGCGAGAAGCAGTCCGCGATCCTGCGCGCCGAGGGTGAGGCGAAGGCATCCGCCCTGCGCGCCGAGGGTGAGGCACAGGCCATCCGTACGGTCTTCGAGTCCATCCACGCCGGAGACCCGGACCAGAAGCTCCTCTCGTACCAGTACCTCCAGATGCTCCCCAAGATCGCCGAGGGCGACGCCAACAAGCTCTGGATCGTGCCCAGCGAGATCGGCGACGCCCTCAAGGGCCTCAGCGGCGCCTTCGGCAACCTCGGCGGTGGCGTCCCCGGCTTCAACACCGGAAACAACGGCAACAACGGCAACGCCGGCAACAACGTGGAGCGCCGGGAACAGCCCCCGCTCGACTGACCGGAACACACCTTCGGGCATGATCAGTGAGGCCCCTCGACCTTCATGGCGGGGAGGCATCACTGACCATCGAAGGAGATGGCCTTGTCCATCTGGGAGATTCTCGCGGTCTTCGCGGCCGGGGTCGGCGCGGGCACGATCAACACCATCGTCGGCTCCGGCACGTTGATCACCTTTCCCGTGCTGCTCGCCACCGGCCTGCCGCCGGTCACCGCCACCGTGTCCAACGCGCTCGGTCTGATCCCGGGTTCCATCAGCGGAGCCATCGGCTACCGCAAGGAACTCGCCGGCCAGCGCCGCCGCATACTCAAACTGAGCGTCGGCGCACTGATCGGCGGGCTGGCCGGGGCCACCCTCCTGCTCGCCCTGCCCTCGACGGCGTTCGAGACGATCGTCCCCGTCCTGGTGGCCCTCGCGCTCGTACTGGTGATTCTGCAGCCCCGCATCAGCAGAGCGGTCCAGCGCCGCCGCGAGCGCACCGGCACCCCCGCCAGAGCCGACGGCGGGCCGCTCCTGTTCACCGGCCTGATGCTCGCCAGCGTCTACGGCGGCTACTTCACGGCGGCCCAGGGCATCATCTACCTCTCCCTGATGGGCATGCTGCTCGACGACACGATGCAGCGCCTCAACGCCGTCAAGAACGTCCTCGCCGCCGTCGTCAACAGCGTCGCCGCGCTCTTCTTCCTCTTCGTGGCGGACTTCGACTGGACGGCCGTCGTGCTCATCGCGGTGGGTTCGGCGATCGGCGGCCAGATAGGGGCCAAGGTCGGCCGCCGGCTCAGCCCGGGCTTCCTGCGCATCCTGATCGTGGTCGTCGGCACCGCGGCCATCGTCCAACTGCTGCTGCGCTGACGGCCACGAGCCCGCTCCCTCCGGTGCGGGGGAGCGGGCTCGCGGCCGTGCCCACGGATGTCACGCGGCGGAGCGCGCCAGCCACTCCGGCAGCGCCGACCGGTCTCCGGCCCCCAGCGCGAGCAGCATCGCGTCCGCCGGCGAGGGCACGAACGGCTGACGCAGCAGCGGCATGCCCGCCTGCTCCGGCGTACGGGCCGCCTTGCGGTGGTTGTCCTCCGCGCACGAGGCCACGGTGTTCAGCCAGGTGTCCTGGCCGCCCTGGGCCCGCGGCACCACATGGTCCACGGTGCTCGCCCGCCGCCCGCAGTACGCGCACCGGTGCTGGTCCCGTATGAGCACACCCCTTCTGGACCAGGGCGCGTGTCTTCGGAACGGCACCCGTACGTACCTGCAGAGCCTGATCACCCTCGGGACCGGGATGTCCACGGCGGCACCCCGCATACGGAGCTCGGGATGCGACTGCTCGACGACGGCCTTGTCCTGAAGGACCAGAATCACCGCACGGTTGAGAGTCACCGTCGACAGTGGCTCGAAGCTCGCGTTGAGTACAAGCGTGTCCCGCATCCCGCCCACCTCCCCTGTGCCGCCCGTCTGTCGGCGGGCCCGGATCAACTCTGTCCGGGTGAGCCGTGACGGACAACGCAATAAAAAGTGCCCTGCCCTGATCTCTCCAAGACCAGGGCAGGGCAAACGGCAGGCGAACCTTCAGCTTTCGGGGGCGGCGTACTCCCCGATCAGCTGGGCGCGGCCCAGCGTGTGGAACCGCAGATTGAACCCGACCACGGCGGGTGAGGCGTCGCTGTCCGGACCGAGCTTCTCCGTGTCCACCGCGTACACGGTGAAGACGTAGCGGTGGTTCTCCCCGGCAGGAGGCGCGGCGCCGCCGAACTCCTTCGCGCCGTAGTCGTTGCGCGCCTGTACCGCACCCTCCGGCAGTCCGGCGAACGACCCGCTGCCCGCACCGGCGGGGAGCTCGGTGACGGACGCGGGGATGTCGAAGAGCACCCAGTGCCAGAACCCGCTGCCGGTGGGGGCGTCCGGGTCGAAGCACGTCACGGCGAAGCTCTTCGTCTCCGCGGGGAACCCTTCCCACCGCAGCTGAGGCGAGGTGTTCCCCGCCGCGAACACCTGGGCGTCCGCCAGTACGGCGCCCGGCGCGAGGTCCTCGCTCACCACGGTGAACGAGGGAACCTCGGGATGGAAGTCGTGCGGCAGCGGCGCCCTCTTCGGCTCGGTCACGTCAGCACCTCTCATGATCGGCTGTGCGGTGTCTTCCCACCGACCCTAAGGGGCGTCAGAGCCAGTTGCGCTGGCCACCGACCTGGGCGAGCCACTGGTTGAGGTATGCGGCCCAGTCCGTGCCCTGGAAGTCGGTGAGACCCACCTTGAAGGCGCGGTAGGAGTCGCTGCCCTCGCTGAAGAGCCCCGGCTTCTTGTCCATCTCCAGGATGACGTCCATCTCGCGGTCGTCCGCCACGAACGTCAGCTCGACCTGGTTCAGCCCCCGGTACTGCTGCGGCGGGACGAACTCGATCTCCTGGTAGAACGGCAGGCGCTGGCGGGTGCCGCGGATGTGGCCGCGCTCCATGTCGGCGCTGCGGAAACCGAAGCCCAGCTGCCCGAAGGCGTCCAGGATCGCCTGCTGCGCGGGCAGCGGGTGCACGTTGATCGCGTCGAGGTCACCCGAGTCCACGGCACGGGCGATCTCCAGCTCCGTGGTGACCCCGATGTTCATGCCGCGCAGCTGCTGCCCGGCGAACATCGTGATCGGCGTCTCCCAGGGGATCTCCAGCCCGAAGGGAACGACGTGCACCGCTCCGGCCTGCACCGCGAAGGCACCGCCCAGGCGCAGCTTGGTGAACTCGATGTCCTGCTTGGTCTCCTGGTCCCCACCCTCGACCTCCACCCGTGCCTGCAGACCGACCGAGAGGCCCTCGATCTGCTGGTCCACGGATCCGCCCTGGATCCGCACCTCGCCCTGGACGACTCCGCCCGGGACGACGTTGAGTTCGGTGAGCTCGGTCTCGACCGAAGCACCGCCGGCACCCATGCTCGCGAGCAACCGCTTGAAGCCCATGTCTTTCCTCCCTTGGTCCTGACCTCTACATACGCGCCATGACCGTAGCCGGTTCCCAGCCCGCCCAGGCCGGTACCCTCGGACGCCATGAACGAGGGCACGGACCGCACGCCGCTGACGCGGGACTTCTTCGACAGGCCCGCCGAAGAAGTCGCCCCCGAGCTTCTCGGGAGCGTCATCACCCGCAGGGCCCCCGAGGGGACCGTGAGCATCGCCATCACGGAGACCGAGGCGTACTCCGGTTCGGCCGACCCGGCTTCCCATGCCTACCGAGGTCGGACGCCCCGTAACGCCGTCATGTTCGGACCCGCGGGACGCCTGTACGTCTACCGGTCCCACGGACTCCACTGGTGCGCCAACGTCGTCACCGGGACGGACGGCGTCGCCTCTGCTGTCCTCATCCGGGCAGGCAGGGTCATCGAGGGGGAAGACCTGGCACGCGGGCGGCGAGGGGAGAGGGTGGAGAGTCCACGGCTCGCCCGAGGCCCGGGGAATTTCTGCCAGGCACTCGGCATCACGGCGGAGCACGATGGCGCGGACCTCCTGGCGGGTACCTCGGTCATGCTGTCCGCGGGGGAGCCGGTACCTGCCGCGCTCGTCCAGGCTGGTCCTCGGGTAGGCGTGAGCAAGGCCCACGACTGGCAGCACCGCTTCTACCTCCGCGGTGATCCAACGGTCTCGGCATACCGACTGAGCCCGAGAGCCAAGCCGTCCGCCGGAGCCTGAGCCGCCGTGCGCCTTACTCACGGCCCGTCGGTGAGCCGGCGCAGAGGTGGGCTCAGGCGCCTCGCCGCGACGCAACTTGACTTGCCCCTGCTGTTTCCCTAATGTAGTCCGAGCCGCTTGAACGGATGCAGTTGTTCTTGGCACGGTCCATCGGATCGGGCCGAAGCATCGTGAGAGGGCCAACCACTACCTACGATTCACCCCTGGCGGGTGCAATTTCGGCATGCCGAATTTGTCCCGGTCGACTCGATTATGAGTCGCGGAGGAAATCGGCTAATGTAGTGACCACGCCGAAAGGGAAACGCGAAAGCGAAGAACTGGAAAGCGCGGCAGTGAATTAACTGCCGAGCAGGAACCCGCTTCGGCCGGGAATCGGACACGAAAGAGTCTGATAGAGTCGGAAACGCAAGAACGAAGGGAAGCGCCCGGAGGGCCCCGGT